>CBIMJC010000491.1:0-1529 GCA_966244125.1 uncultured Rheinheimera sp. | reverse complement strand
TATCGAACAGCTGCGTGGTGACATAGAGCTCACTTATTTTGAGTTCACCACTCTGGCGTCTTTTTATATTTTAAAACAACAACAACCGGACATCTGCCTGATTGAAGTAGGTTTAGGCGGGCGTCTGGATGCGACCAATATTATCGAGCCGGATTTAAGTATTCTGACCACAGTGGATTTAGACCATCAGGATTATTTAGGCCCAGACCGCGAAAGCATTGGCCGCGAAAAAGCCGGTGTGTTTCGCGCAGGCAAGCCAGCTGTGATAGGCGAGGCTGATATTCCGCAGTCGGTAGTAAAATACAGTCAGGACATTCAGGCAAAACTGCTTTGTATCAATACGGATTACCAATACAGCGTTACCGACCAGGGCTTTGACTGGCAAGGTGTATATAGCAGTTTAGAGGCTTTACCTCTGACTGCTGTGCCGCTGCAAAATGTAGCGACGGCTCTGACTGCACTGGAAGCCTTAGCTTTATTACCTTCACAGCAACAGGCCGCAAAAGTTTTGGCTGAATTAAGTCTGCCCGGACGTATGCAGTGGCTGAGTAAAGCCCCTGGTATTTTATTGGATGTAGCACACAACCCGCAGTCCGCTGGTTATCTGGCGGCTCAGCTGAAGTTCATCAAAGCGCGTTATGCTCGGGTGCATCTTCTGGTGGGAATGCTTAAAGATAAAGATATTCAGCACAGTCTGGCACCTTTCCATACTTTGGCTGATCAGTGGCATCTGGTCGATTTGCCAGGCGCTCGGGGGGCACAGGCCAGCATGTTACTTGAGCAGTTGCCAGCACAAAGCAGTTATTGCTGTTATTCAGATTTAGAGTCGGCTTACCAACAAGCGCAGCTATCGCTGCAGCCTAATGATTTATTGGTGATTTTCGGCTCTTTTGTTACAGTGTCGGCAGTTTTAGCGCTGCAAAAGGAGACAGATGTATGACCAGCGCCCTTAAAAATCGCTTAATTGGCAGCAGCATTTTAATTATTGCCGCCATAGTTTTTTTACCTGATTTGCTGGATGGGCAAAAACAGGTGGTCAAAGATGAATTTAAAGCTATTCCGGAGCGCCCGGAATTCGCCACAGTGCAGCAGGAACAGGTATTTACCAAGCAACAATTGGCGGAAAAGCAGCAGGAATTATTGGCAACACCAGTTAATGAGCCTGCTGCTGATGCAGGTTTGCCGGATAATAGTTTTGCAGAGGTAACAGCAGGAGCTCCGGGCAGTGAAGCGTCGACAGACAGTGCAGCTATGGTGGCACAACCCGTTGATACAGCAACCACAGATCCAATTCCAGTGCCGACCGAAAATCCTTTAGCTCCTGTGCCTGTAACAGATAGCACCACACAGAATGCAACCGCCGCTGCTGTTACTCCTGCTACAGAGAAGCCTGTTACAGAAAAGCCAGTTGAACCTAAAGGCAACCCGGCACTGAATGAAACGGCCTGGATAGTGCGGGTAGGCAGTTTCAGCAAAACAGAAAACGCGACTGCGTTAGTGGCCAAATTAAAAGAAGCGGGTTTTACCAC
>CBIMJC010000490.1:0-1570 GCA_966244125.1 uncultured Rheinheimera sp. | reverse complement strand
GTGTTGCAATGTTGGCATTGCCACGGCATCTGTTTGCTCCTTTTTTCCCCTTGGGGGTCAGGCCTTGGATTTTGAATTGCAATTCAAGATCCAAGGCCTGACCCCATGCTACAAGGCCTGACCCCATGCTAAGTTAACTGCGTTCGGGGATACGCTTTAATACGGCCAGCAATAATTCCCAGTACTGGCCCACTGTTGTGATATTGACCATTTCATCCGGCCCATGCGGGAAACGAATAGTGGGGCCTATCGACACCATATCCATATCCGGATAAGGTTTTTTAAATAAGCCACATTCTAAACCTGCGTGGATCACCATAATCACCGGCTCTTTGTGGTAAATATCCTGATAGGTATCACGCACTATCGCCATCACGGCTGAATCCGGATTAGGTTTCCAGCCAGGGTAAGCACCGCTGAACTTCACTTGTGTGCCAGATAACTGCGCCAGTGAAGTTAACATGCTTTCCACTTGCTGACGTCCGCTGTCTATTAAAGAACGGATTAAACACAGCACCTGAATGCTCTGCTCTTTAGTGCTGATCACACCCATATTCAGCGAAGTTTCGGTCACGCCAGCCACTTCATCGCTCATCCGCATTACGCCGTTAGGGCATAAGTTAAGTAAGTGGATCAGGGTCTGTTGTGTCGCCGCTGTTAACACTTGGGCAGGAGTCACCACTTCGGTCAGGCTTAGTTTTAATGCAGGTTCAACAGCAGCCAGTTCAAACTTTAATAAAGCTTCAAATTCTGTCACAGCCTGCTGCAACTGAGTCAGTTTTGCTGAAGGCACAGTCAGACTGACAGTAGCTTCACGGGGTATCGCATTACGCAAAGAACCGCCGCTAAAGCCTGCTACAGCCAATTCCAGCGTTGTGGCATGGTCAGCTAAAAAACGCGCTAAAAGTTTATTGGCATTACCACGGCCCAGATGAATATTCACACCTGAGTGGCCACCTTTTAAGCCGGTTAAGCTTAAATCAAAAGCCATCACAGCAGCAGCTGTAGCCTGCCACTGCACAGGCACAGTAAATTCTGCATCGACGCCACCGGCGCAGCCCATGTAAATTTCGCCTTCCTGCTCAGAGTCGGTATTGATCAGGATTTCAGCCTCCAGCATGCCTGGCTGCACACCAAAGGCTCCTGTCATACCGGCTTCTTCATCAACGGTCAGCAGCACTTCTAAAGGACCATGTTCAATCTGATCGCTGCCTAAAATAGCTAAAGCCGACGCCATACCTATACCATTGTCGGCGCCAAGCGTAGTGCCGCGGGCTTTAACCCAATCACCATCGACATAAGCTTCGATCGGATCTTTGGTGAAATCATGAACTTTGTCGGCGTTTTTCTGCGGCACCATATCCAGATGCGCCTGGATCACCACCACTTTGCGGTTTTCAAAACCAGCAGTGGCCGGTTTTTTAATGATCAGGTTCCCGACCTTATCTTCAACAACAGTCAGACCTTTGTCGCGCGCCCAGTGCTGAATATGTTGGCTTAGGGCTTGCTCATGTTTAGAAGGATGTGGAATAGCACAAATTTGCGCAAACCACTGCCATAAAGGCTGTGG
>CBIMJC010000489.1:0-1583 GCA_966244125.1 uncultured Rheinheimera sp. | reverse complement strand
ACAATCAGTGCCATAACGCAGTTGTTGCGCCAATAAAGCCGCTGCATTGGCCACATTGCCAGCACTTTGCCACAGATTTTCAGTGAAACGGTCGGTCCGGCCTTCGCTTAAGGTGAAACGCAACACCACAGAACTGACTAATTTAATCACCCGGTTTAAGCCCAAAAACTTACAGGCATGTTCAACTGAGCTGATTTTACGGCGTAAGCCAAAATAGACAGAATTCACCACTTTGAGGGTGAAACCTGCAATCCCCAGATCCTGATTGATCAGCTCCGCAATACGGTTAATGTTTGGATCATCACTTTCAATTTCTGCTTTGATACTTAATAAAACAGTGGGCTGAGGAGGAATAGTAAAGCCACTTAATGCTTTTTCTACCTCGGCCATATTAATTGCTTTTGCCATGCTGCTATTCCGGCGAACTGAGTGATGAAATAAAGTGCATATAGTAAAAGGGCTGAGCTTAAAAAGCAAAAAGGGATCCGAAGATCCCTTGCAGATAACACTGTGTTCAGGCCTTTTTCAGCTGCTTTTCCAGTTTTTTCAACTCGCTTTGCAGCCGATCATCATCCTGCTGCCGGGTTTTGACTTGTTGCACCAGGTCTTTGGCTTTGTCCTGCTGCTGTTGCAGCAGATAAATCTGGGCTAAACGTAATTGAGCCCAGCTGATTCTGTTGTGGTCACTGTCCTGATAAAAAGCTAAATAACCCAGCAGCGCCTGCTGGCCCAGTTGTGGATCTTGTTGGGCTGTGGCCGCCAAACGACCCAACTGATAATAGTAACTTTGCTGCTCTGACAGATCTGTCGCAGCAGCTGCAGCTTTTTGATACTGAATAAAAGCATTGGCAGGGTCGTTATTTAAGCTCAGCAAATTTGCATAAGTGCCGAGCAGAGCCGGGTGTGTTGGGTACTGTTGCAGCTGTTGTTTGGCCAGGGCAATAGCCTGAGGAAGTTGATCGTCATCCAGCAATACCTCTATGGTCGCCAGGCTACCTTCTGGCTGGTGTTGTTCCGCCATAGTTTTGGCCAGCCGTGCTGCTTCCTCTGTATCGCCACCTGCAATGGCTGGCGCCTGCAGATAAAAACTAATCAGACTTTGTTGGGTTTCCAAATCCGCCGGATTGGCAGCCATAGCCTGTTTCAGTAAAGCTAAACCTGCTTTGGCATAAGAACCTGCTGAAAAAATGCTGCTCTCCTGCGCCAGATTAAACTGATTTATTGCCGCCAATCGCAGCAGCTCTGCATCTTGCGGGTACTGTTGCAAGGCCTTTTCTGCCAGCTGTTCAGCCTGTTCTGATTGGCGTAAGCCCAACATGGCTTTTAATTGAAGTACCCAAAACTTTTTGTCAGACACATGGTTTGCCTGATTTAGCTGTTGCTGTAACTGACGGAATTTATCCTGCTCAAGCAATAAATCGTAGGAGCTTAACTCACTGACTAATAAAGAAAAGCTGCTTAAAGTGGCGAAAAGATACAGAGTTTTCATAACGGATCCTGTGCTGTAGGTTAACCCTTATTGAACAGGAGTTGTGATACTACTCACAATAGGCCGAAGGTCACTTTTTCCGCCGGCAGCGCTC
>CBIMJC010000488.1:0-1650 GCA_966244125.1 uncultured Rheinheimera sp. | reverse complement strand
CTATAAAGCGGTCCTACACCTGCCGGCGTGCCGGTCAGCACCAGATCGCCAGGGAGCAGGGTAAAAAACTGCGACAGCTCACTGATGATTTGGCTGACTGAACGGATCATCATACGGGTATCGCCCTGCTGACGAAGTTCAGCGTTCACTTTCAGGCTAAACTGCAGCTGCTGCACATCTGCCAGCTCATCGGCAGGAATAAAACCAGAGACAGGGCAAGCGCCATCAAAACCTTTGGCAATTTCCCAGGGCCGCCCCAATTCTTTTAACTTCTTTTGCTGATCCCTTAGGGTTAAATCCAATGCCAGACCATAACCCCAAACCGCCTCCTGCACCTGGCTTGGCGTCACTTTGGTTAAAGGCGCTTTAATCAGCACAGCCAGTTCAGTTTCATTGTGTACAGCCCCCAGCTGTTGTGGGATATCAAATGGCTGATGCATATCCACTAAGGCTGTGGAGGGTTTGATAAAAAACAAGGCTTCCGGTGCTGTTTTACTGTTCATCTCAGCGATGTGGTCCTGATAATTCTGACCAATACACAGCACTTTGCCTGCAGGCAGGTTGATAGCCTGACCTTGAATATCTTTATGCTGATAACTCATGTTTTATCCTCAGCCACTATTAAATCCGCCAGATAACCTACGCTGGTGACAAAATAATAAGAGCGGTTCCAGTGCATCAGCGTCTGATAGTTGCTGTACGCCAGATAAACACGGCCATGTTCGTCATCCGGCATTACCAGCGCAGCTTTGATATCACGCTTTGGCAAGGCTTTGCCTTCAGTGGTGCGAACCCCTAAGTCCTGCCATGCCGCTAAAGAACGTTCTGATTTCGCCCACCACTCTAACCACTGGGTTCTGTCTTTACTGCCTTTTGGGATCACATAAGAGAAATCAAAGTTTTTTGGCACTTTGACTTCTCTGCCCCAGGTTTGACTATTGTCCCAACCCCGGGTTTTTAAATAATTGGCAATAGAGGCAAAAGCGTCAGAGCGGCTTTGCCAGATATTGATATGACCATCACCATCCCCATCCTGAGCGTAGGACATAAAAGCGCTGGGCATAAACTGGCTTTGCCCCATAGCACCAGCCCAGGAGCCTTTCATATCGGCCAGTTTGACATGGCCTTGTTGCAAAATATCCAAAGCCAGAAAAAACTCAGTTTTGAAGAAAGCTTCACGGCGGCCGTCATAAGCCATAGTGGCTAAAGCCGAAGGCACTGAGTAGTTGCCCATAATTTTGCCGAAGCTGCTTTCCAGCCCCCACAAGGCGACAATAAAACGTGGCTGCACACCGTACTTTTGGCCTATAGCTTCCAGCTCCTGCTGATGTTCTTTGTAGTATTTACGGGCCAAAGTTATGCGTTGTTTACTAATACGTTTTGGTAAATAGGTATCTAAAGTTTCAGTAAATTCAGGCTGTTTTTTGTCAGACACCACAGCAGACTGGTAATGCCTTAAGCTGGCAAAAACTTCGTTGATCAGAGTTTTGGAATAGCCCTTTTGTATGGCTTCCTGTTTTAACGACGCCGCGTATTGTTCAAAACTGCCCTTATCTGCAGCAGTTGGTGCCGGCGCAGTGGTTGCAACAGCAGTGACTTTTTGCCCCGCCTTTGTTTTGGCTGTCGGCGCAGTTTTTACCGCTTCGGTCT
>CBIMJC010000487.1:0-1684 GCA_966244125.1 uncultured Rheinheimera sp. | reverse complement strand
GGGACTTCGGTAAAGTCTGAAATAAAAAGCTTTTACCATATCTATCAGCTGATTAAACATGTGAAGCCTGATGTAATTCATATGGTCACTATTAAGCCTGTGTTGTATGCAGGCCTTGCCAGCCGCCTATTGTCGGTAAAAACCCGTGTTGCTTCGATTTCGGGCCTGGGTTTTGTATTTATGGCGCAAGGTGTCAAGGCAGGCATACTGCGAAGCCTTGTATCAAAACTCTACCGTCTGGCTTTACACAGAAAAAATACCCAGGTTATTTTTCAAAATCCAAATGACCGCGATTTGTTTTTAAAACAAAGCATTATAAAATCCGATCAAGTGACTATGATCCGTGGCTCCGGTGTGTCGCTGGCTGATTATCCCGTTCTGCCTGAGCCAGAAGGTACAGCTGTTGTGATGCTGGTCGCCCGCCTTCTGACAGACAAAGGCGTACTGGAATTTGTCGAAGCAGCCCGTCAGTTAAAACAGAAACAAGCGGACGTCCGTATGGTGCTGGTTGGTGATACAGATGAAAATCCCAAGTCAGTCAGCAGCAAGCAGCTTGAAGAATGGACAAAACAAGGTATTGTTGAGCACTGGGGTTATAGTACAAATGTTGCAGAGACTATGGCAAAGAGCCATATTGTGGTGCTACCGTCTTACCGTGAAGGTTTACCAAAATCCCTGATCGAAGCCGCAGCCTGTGGCAGAGCAGTGATCACCACAGATGTGCCAGGCTGCAGAGATGCCATTACCCCTGATGTCACAGGGCTATTGATACCAGTCAAAAATGCACCAGCTTTAGCTAGTGCTATAGAGCAATTGTTAGAAAACAGTACAATGCGGCAGCAAATGGGATGTGCTGGCAGGGCGCTGGCAGAACAGGCATTCACTATCGAAAATGTAATTCAGAGTCATTTGATGATTTATGGCGGGATGAGAACTACAGAATGATTTTACTGACAGGAGCAACAGGCTTTATCGGTAACGCTGTGTTAAAACAATTGCCTGCAGAGCAGGTGGTTGTCTTTGGCAGAACAGCACCGGAACAGCCGACCGCCGCTTTTCACGCCGGAGAAATCAACGCCTCAACGGATTTTGAAGCGGCACTGGCTAAGGTTGATGTGGTGATACATACCGCAGCCAGAGTGCATATGATGGATGAACAATCGGCCGATCCACTGGACGAATTTCGTCAGGTGAATACCTTTGGCACCCTGAACCTGGCCACCCAGGCAGCCAAAGCCGGAGTCAAACGTTTTATTTTTATCAGCTCAGTTAAAGTGAATGGCGAGCGCTCGGATCACAAAGTGTTCCGGCATGATGATCAACCCGCACCGGAAGATGCTTACAGCCAGTCCAAAGCTGAAGCTGAAGCTGGCTTGCAACAGCTGGCAAAAGAAACCGGTTTAGAAGTGGTTATTATCAGACCCCCTTTGGTTTATGGTCCGGGAGTAAAAGCCAACTTTGCCTCCATACTGAAACTGGCGCAAAAAAATCTGCCTTTACCTTTGGGTGCTATCCACAACAAACGCAGTATGGTGGCTTTGGATAATCTGACTGATCTGATCATCACCTGTATCTCCCACCCTGCTGCTGCGGATCAGATTTTTATGGTCAGTGATGACAGAGATTTGTCTACGACTGAACTGCTGCAGATGCTGACAGAAGCAGCAGGCAAAAAACCACGATT
>CBIMJC010000486.1:0-1696 GCA_966244125.1 uncultured Rheinheimera sp. | reverse complement strand
CCAGGGCCAGATCTTTGTCGTTTTGCCGTATACGGGCGACAAAAGAGCGGTCTATTTTTAAACTGCTCAGGCTAAACTGGCTCAGATACCCCAGATTCGAATAACCGGTACCAAAGTCATCAATAGCAAAACGTACACCCAAAGCAGACAGCTGCTGTATTTGTTGTTTCACTAAGCTGGTGTCCTCAATCAGCACAGATTCGGTCAGTTCCAGCTCCAGTAAGGGCGCGGCCAAACCTGTATCATTAAGCACTTGTGTGACTACAGCTGGTAAGTCCGCTTGTTTAAACTGCATGGCGGAAATATTAACGGCAATACGGATAGCAAAACCAGAACGCTGCCACAACACAGCCTGAGCACAGGCTTGCTGCAACACAAAAAGCCCCAGCTCCTGAATAAGGCCGGTTTCCTCTGCAAGCGGAATAAATACATCAGGCGGAATGACGCCCAATTCAGCATCAGTCCAGCGTAATAAAGCTTCAGCGCCACTGATGTGATTGGTTTTTAAATCATAGGTCGGCTGATAAGCCACAGTAAAAAGCTGCTGTTTGACGGCCATGCGCAGACGCATCATCAGATTAAACTTATCCAGCTGTTGTTGCTCCATATCGGAGTGATACCAGCAGAATCTGTTACGCCCCATTTTTTTCGCCTGATACATAGCGGTATCGGCTTTTTTACACAACAAATGGAAATCGGCCCCATCCTGCGGCGACAAAGCCACCCCCACAGAGGCCGATAACTGAACTTTATGTTGTTGTACCAAAAACTCCTGCTGGCAGCTTTGCAATATGTGCTGCACAGCCAGCTCAAGCTCAGGCAGCTGTTGCCATTGGGTTAAGATCACCACAAATTCATCGCCACCAAAACGACTTACTATATCCTGTTCCGACAACTCAGAGCGCAAAGTGGCTGCCAGTTGCTTTAATACCTCGTCACCAGCCTGATGCCCCAGCGCATCATTCACAGGTTTAAAATTATCCAAATCAATAAACAATAAGGCGACCTGTCCCTGAGGTTTTGCTTCAATCGCGCGCTGGAATGCCTGTTCACATTGAGTCCGGTTCACCAGTCCGGTCAGAGGGTCATGCAAAGCCAAACGCTGAATTTCCAGCTGAGATTTTACGACCCTTTCGTTTTCTGCTTTGAGCTGCAGCAAAACATCTTTGGTATCACGGGCGATCAGCCTCATGGTTAAGCCACTGACAATAAGCAGAATATTTAAAGTAATCAATGAATTAAATGTGGGTTTAGGTTGGCGGAATTCGAGCCAGCCATACAAAGTGGCTAAAGCCAGAGTGTAACAAAACAGCAGAATAAAACCAAATAACAACAGATAAAAACGCCGGCCACTGTACATAGCTGCATAAGCCAGCACCAGCGGATAGCCAAGCAGCATCAGATCTAAAATACCTAAATTGATACTGATCAGACTGCAGATCATCAAGGTCAGTAACCACAACAAAGCGCCTGTGGCAAAACGGACTTTTGACTGGTAAAGCAAGACTAAAATACAGGCCAGACCCAGAGCTGTAACCAGCAAAATTGCCGATGATTTAGGGCCTGAAGGGAAAACACCACAGAGGACAGCCACCAGACATATCCAGACAATTTGTTTTAATCGCCAAAGTTGTGTGGCAGTTAAAGCTGCAATATCAGAAGCAGCTGAAAGTTCGAATAAGGTCCGGTGCTTCAT
>CBIMJC010000485.1:0-1710 GCA_966244125.1 uncultured Rheinheimera sp. | reverse complement strand
TTGCGCTTGGGCCTGCCGGTTTTGCTGTGGCCAGTAATACGGACGACATTAAGCTGCTGGCCGAGCTGGGTGTGGTGCTGATGTTATTTACTATAGGGCTGGAGCTGGATGCCAAAAAGCTCTGGGCTATGCGCCACAGGGTATTTTTATTTGGCACTCTGCAGGTGCTGGTTTGTGCCTTAGGTATTGCTGTTGCCACATATCTGCTTGGGCTGTCTTATGCCCTGGCGGTATTTATTGGTCTGGCGCTGGCTTTATCCTCCACTGCTGTTGCAGTGCAGCTGATGAAAGATCGCAATTTAATGGGCACTCATACTGGCCAGTCGGTATTTGGTGCTTTGTTGTTGCAGGACATGGTGGCCATTCCGCTGCTGATTGGGGTCAGTTTAATTGCACCTTCGGCTGATACCGCTGAGTTTAAAGCCTTGCCTGCTTTGGCCGCTGTAGTGGCGGTTATTTTAACCGGCCGTTATCTGATTGGTTATTTGCTGCACTGGGTGGCTCACTATGGTTCGCGTGAGTTGTTTGTAGGTTTGGCTTTATTGCTGGTGATAGGGGTGATGGAGCTGATGACTCTGGTTGGCGTCTCTGCAGGTTTAGGTGCTTTTATTGCCGGGGTGTTATTAGCCAGCTCTGAGTTCCGTCATCAGTTAGAGGCCGACCTGGAACCTTTTAAAGGCCTGTTTTTAGGGCTGTTTTTTATCACTATTGGCGCCAGTATCAATATGCAGTTGCTGAGCACCGAATGGCAATTGATCAGTCTGTTACTGCTGCTGTTTGTCGGTTTAAAACTGCTGCTGTTGTACGGCGTGGCCCGGGTCATCAAAGTGGCCGCACCTGAACGTTTGAGTTACGCCCTGTTACTTGGGCAGGGTAGTGAGTTTGCTTTTGTGCTGGCGGCTTTAGCTACAGCAGGAGCGCTTTTGAGTGCGACCGAAGGCGCTATGCTGAATTTAGTGATAGCCCTGTCGATAGCGGTTTCGCCTTTGCTGATGAAATTACAGGACTTATGGTCTGCCCGTCAGCAGCATGCGCCAGAGCAAAACACAAATGTTGAAGCCTCCGAAAGCCCGGTGATCATTGCCGGTTTTGGCCGTTATGGCCAGATTTTAGGCCGTTTGCTTTTATCCAACGGCATAGTGCCTACAGTGATGGATCACGACTCGGACACTATTCAAACCATGACCAGGTTTGGTTTTAAGGTGTATTACGGTGATGCCAGCCGGATGGACGTGCTGGAAGCCGCAGGTGCGGCGCAGGCCAAAGTGCTGGTGATAGCAGTGGATGACGTGCAGGCTATTAATGCCATAGTCAGTAATGCAAAGCAGCATTTTCCTCATCTGACGCTGATGGCCAGAGCCAAAGATGTGGCTCATATGTACCAGTTGCGCCAGCTTGGGGTTGAACATATAGAACGTGAGTTGTTTGAAGCCTCTTTACGTCAGGGCCGGGATGTCTTAACCCAACTGGGGATGGGGCAATACGAAGCCAAAGAGCTGGCGGACCGCTTCAGGGCGGCCAACTATCAGCTGATTGATAAAATGCAGCTGGTGCGTGAACAACAGGACGAAAAAAACTATATTCAACTGCTCAGGCAAAGCAGAGAAGAGCTGCAACGCCAGTTGGAACGTGAAAGCCGGGATGCACCAAAACGTTATCAGGGCCGTACTGACGAAAACAACATGTAAAGGAGCAGGGCATGAGTTACAG
>CBIMJC010000484.1:0-1741 GCA_966244125.1 uncultured Rheinheimera sp. | reverse complement strand
GCAGGAAAAAGCCTTTTTGGATCAGCATAATATATACACCTTTTGCAAAAATCTTATCCTAAGCTGCCGGAATGACACAGTTATGACAACTGACGGTACTGCTTTTACCAGCGCCTTTCCTGCGCCCATAAGTAAAGGCCACTGGCCATAATCACCCCGGCACCAAGCAACAAAGAGAAATCCGGATACAACTGCCACAACAAAATATCAAAACCTAAACCCCAGACCAGCGCTGTGTACTCAAAAGGCGCAATCACAGAAGCCGGAGCTAAACGAAAGGCTTCGGTAATAAATACCTGACCTATGGCACCACTTAAGCCCATCAGTGCAAATAACCACAGATGATCGGACGACAAAGCCACCCAATCCGGATAAGCCAAAGCACCGGCGCCCAGCCCTATCATGGTCATCAGCCAAAACACCATATTGCCGCTGTTCTCGGTGCGGGATAACACCCGAACCGTAATAGCAGATATGGCATAACAAAGCGCCGACACCAAAGCTGCCAGCGCACCTAAACTCAGCAGTTGATCCCCTTCAGGTTTGAGCATAAAGATCACCGCCAGCATACCAATAGCTATAGCCACCCATTGCCGCAGCTGCACATGTTCACCTAAAAACCAGACCGACATAGCGGTGATCAAAAGTGGTGCCGCAAAAAAGATAGCGTACGCATCGGCCAGCGACAGGCTTTGAATGGCATAGACAAAAGCCGACAACATGATAATGCCAAGCACAGCGCGCAGCAGATGCAAAGACCAGCGTGAATTGAGTAAATGCTGCACTCTGTTGGTACTGATAAGCCAGGCCACTATTAATGGCCAGGCAAATAAAGCCCGTAAACTGGTAATTTGCATAGGGCCATAGTGTTTTGTCAGTTGTTTCATACAAGCGTCCATAGCGCAAAACATACCAACAGCCAACAACATACAGAGGATCCCCTTAGCAGGATGATCGGAGGCGGAATAAGCCTGACTTTTCATAACTTTTTATAACAACCTGAATAACAAAAAGAACTGGCGTCAGTGTTTAGAAATTCCTGAATGAAAGCAAGCCGGAAAAACGGAAAATGAGTGCTTAATAACTTCTATAAATTAAATACAGTGTTTCCCCCAGTCAGACTTTTTGTCATTGAATGTAAAACTGCTGCAAAGCCGGGTTCTGCCCCTGATAAACTGAGCACTCCTTTACACTGCACTGATGGACCTCAACTGTATGCAATCCGGTGTTCGACTGTCACTTATTGTGCCTTTTTATAATGCAGCAAACTACTTTAGTCAGTTGCTGAACTCTGTCGAAGCGCAGCTGACAGAGCAGGTTCAAATTATCCTGATTTGTGATGGGGCTTCAGACAACAGCCTTGAGATTGCAAAACAACATATAGCCAGCTCTGCCCGACCAATGGCTTACCTGCTGCTCCAACAGGCAAATGCCGGAGTCAGTGTCGCCAGAAACCAGGGTATTGCAGAGGCCAAAGGCGACTACATAGCTTTTGTTGATGCAGACGACATCTTACTGCCCGGTTATATACAAGCTTTGCTGGACGTTATTCAACAGCATCAGCCAGACCTGATTGAACTGGGGTATAAACGGTTTACCGATGAAAAGGCCATCACAGAGGCCAAAGCCCGTTATTTGCATAACAGCTCAGGCTGGCTGACTAAAAACAAAGCAGTCACAGAAGTGTTTCAGGTCAATCAGTGGTTTCCCTGGTTGAGGGTTTATCGCAAAAAAATCGCGA
>CBIMJC010000483.1:0-1746 GCA_966244125.1 uncultured Rheinheimera sp. | reverse complement strand
GCCCCTGAGGAAGTGCGTCGTCGGGTTGCTGATCAAAAACCTCAATCTCATCAGCTGTTTTTGGTGGATATCAACACTCAACAGGCCACAGAGCTGAAATACGACACTTTGCCAGGTTTTGATGAAGACGTATTAGCCGCGGTAAAAGCTGAAAACGCCAAAGCCCAGGGCAAAACCTATCAGTCGAAAAAAGCGCCCCGCGCTATTGAGCTGATCAACGACTGGAGCTGGAACCAGTCCGCTATTCAGTGGCACGATTCAGGCTCACAGGTGGCTGTAATGCTCAAAGCCTGGGACAACAAAGATCGTTGGCTGGCGACTGTCGATTTTGCGAAAAAACGTCTGATCAGTCAGCACCGTTTGCATGACGATGCCTGGATCAACTACAGCTTCAACGACTTTGGCTGGTTAAGCCAAAAAGAAACTTTGTATTACCTGTCAGAAGAATCTGGTTATGCGCATTTGTATCTGAAACCTGTTCAGGGTGAAGCGAAAAAACTGACAGCCGGTACTTTTGAAGTCGGCAATCCGCAGTTAACAAAAAATGATCAGTACCTGTATTTCAAAGGCAATGTCAGCCATCCAGGTATTTATGAAATTTACCGTGTGGCGTTAAGCACTGGTCAACTGGAACAGATGACAGCGTTAAAAGGCTCGGCTGATTACCAGTTATCGCCGGATGAAAATAAACTACTGCTGACCTGGTCCAATTCTGTCACGCCGCCAGAGTTATATCTGATGGACAATAAGCCGAAAACTAAGGTGACCCGCTTAACCTATACAGCCTCTAAGGAGTTGACTGCATTAAATCTGGCTGCGCCACAAGTGGTTGCAGTGCCTTCCAGTCACGGTAAACAACCAGTGTTCGCCAAACTCTATTTGCCAAAAGATTATCAGCAAGGTGAAAAACGCCGCGCTGTAATTTTTAACCACGGTGCTGGTTATCTGCAAAACAGCGATTTGGGCTGGTCTGGTTACTTCCGTGAATATCTGTTCCATAACCTGCTGATCCAAAAAGGTTATGTGGTATTGGATATGGATTACCGTGCATCAAAAGGTTATGGCCGTGACTGGCGAACTGCCATTTACCGTCAAATGGGTACCCCTGAGACTCAGGATTTAATGGATGGTGTGAAGTACCTGGTCGCCAATGCTCATGTGGATGAAAAACGCGTCGGTACTTACGGTGGTTCTTACGGTGGCTTTATGACCTTTATGGCGCTTTTCACCCAACCGGATCTGTTTAAAGCCGGTGCTGCACTTCGTCCTGTCAGCGACTGGGCTTATTACAATCACGGTTATACCTCAAATATCCTGAATACACCGGATCTAGACCCTATAGCTTATCGTCGCAGCTCGCCGATTTATTTCACTGAAGGTTTAAAAGCGAAGCTGTTGATTAACGCCCCTATGGTCGATGACAACGTTTTCTTCCAGGATGTGGTGCGGGTGGTACAGCGTTTGATTGAACATGAAAATGCGAATTTCGAAACTGCTATTTATCCGGTAGAACCACACGGCTTCCGTCAGCCAAGCAGCTGGCTGGATGAGTACAAACGTATCTTGCGTTTATTTGAAGAAGAGTTGTAAACCAATCTGGGTCAGTAAAAGTCTGGGGTCAGGCCATGGATTTTGTATTCAATTCAAAATACAAGGCCGGACCCCAAGTTATTCAAAGTCCGGTTCCAGCTCAAAGCGCAATAAATGTGACGAGTAGGGCGGGTACACATGTAAACACAAGGCCTG
>CBIMJC010000482.1:0-1747 GCA_966244125.1 uncultured Rheinheimera sp. | reverse complement strand
CTTGAATTTTGCAGCAAAATTCAAGATCCAAGACCTGACCCCAGACGAGAGAAGATGAATGCACGAAAATTTTGATGTAGAACCCGATGTACTCAAAGCCAAAATCATCAGCGAGACGGCCCGGATCAACTGGCTGGAACTGCAAAAGTTTTATGCCTCAGGTTCAGTGGTGCAGGTTTCTGCCACACTGGATTTAGTCGAAGTAGCCTTTGCTTTTAGTCAGGATGATAAAACTGCAGTGCAGAACTGGCTGCAAGCGGGTTTAGTCGACAGAGTAGGCGATACCCAGGCTCAGCTTTGGGTCGAGCAAAAGGCTGAACTTTGGGCTGTGGTGATATCTCCCTGGATCTTAGTGCAGGATAAAGCTGCCCAATCTACTCATTAATTACGCAGGTCAACGCTTTATGTATGCAGAAAACTTCCGGTTAGAGTCCTACCTGAAACGTATTGGTTACACTGGGTCTTTAGAGCGCAGTGCTGACACCTTAACCAGGTTGATGCGTGCTCAGCTCTTTAGTGTTGCTTTTGAAAACCTGGATGTGCAGGCCGGTAAGATAGTTTCTTTAGTGCCGGAACAGATAGTGGATAAAATAATAGGCCAGGGCCGTGGCGGTTATTGTTATGAGGTCAATGGCCTTTTTGCGATGGCGTTACAGGCTCTGGGTTTCAGCTACAAGTTTGTCGCCTGTCGCCCTATGTTTTACCCGGTGCGCCGCCCTAAAACCCATATGGTGTTGCTGGTGGACGCTGAGGGCGACGAATGGATCTGTGATTTAGGTTTTGGCAGCTACGGTATTCGTGCTCCTATCGCTTTATCGTCGCTAGAACAGGTGCAGCAACAAGACTTTGATCAATTCCGTTTAACCACAGAGCAAAGTGGTGCTTATGTGGTGCAGGCCTGGGTGGATGACCAGTGGCTAAGTCAGTTTGGTTTTGAGCCTTATGCCAGTGAGTGGGTCGATTTTATGCCTGCCAACTACCTGAACTCCACCCATCCGGATACGATTTTTGTGCAGAAGTTATTGGTGATTAAACATCACGAACAAGGCCGCGATATCCTGCTAGGCGATCAGCTGAAACAAATACGAGCTGATGGCACAGTAGTACAGCAGTTAAGCCCACAACAGCGGGAAACAGTGTTAAAGCAGTTGTTGGCATAGGGTCAGAACCTTGGTTCTGCCCCTTATACCGGTCGATATAACGAATATCGGCTGAAGATCTGATTTTGGGGGCAGAGCTGATAGTTCCGCCCCCACTGTTAATAGCCTGCGGCCTGGCCGTCTTTACGGGATTCTGAAGCACCATAATAAACGCCGGTTTTTGGGTCTTTCATAATGGCCTGATAGCCACCAAACTCACCCAAAGCGTAACGTACATCATGGCCTCTTTTCATCAGCTCCCGGGCTGTTTCATAAGGCACACCCTTTTCCAACTGAACATAACCGCCATTGGTTAAATAAGCAGCCTGTGAGTCGGTAGGCTCTGTGCTACCCAAATGCTGCCAGCGCGCTGCATCCCCGGCTTCCTGCAGGTTCATGCCGTAATCCACCATATTGACCACTATCTGCACATGGCCCTGAGGCTGCATAGCGCCACCCATCACACCAAAGCTGGTGAGGGGTTTGCCGTTTTTACTGATAAAGGCCGGAATAATAGTCTGGAAAGGTCTTTTACCCGGCTCATAAGCATTGGCATGTTTCTGATCCATAGAGAACATTTCGCCTCTGTCCTGGAAGCCAAAACCTGT
>CBIMJC010000481.1:0-1753 GCA_966244125.1 uncultured Rheinheimera sp. | reverse complement strand
ACCTCTGTGTTTGAACGTGATGTGCATTTATCTTACAAACTGCTCCGATATACCAATTCCGCCGTCTTTAAACGCAGGTCTGAAATCGCCACTATCAAACAAGCCATAGTGGTATTAGGTCAGGCCGAGCTGAAACGTTTCTTATCTGTACTTTTTACCGCACAAATCAGCAGTGATAAACCCGCAGAGCTGATGCGTATGGCCATGACCAGGGCTCGTTTTGCGGAGGATATTGCCAGACTGGCTGCTTTCCCTGAAATATCTAAAGCCTTTTTAACAGGCATGATGTCTCTGATGGATGCGATTCTGGATGAGCCAATGAGTTCGGTGATGAGTAAGCTACCACTGTCCAAAGATATTAAAGATGCGCTGATCGATGGTATAGGCCCTATGGCGCAGTTTCTGCAACTGATTAAATTTTATGAACAAGCGGCGTGGAACGATGCCAGCGATCTGATCCTGTCACTCAAACTGGATGCGAAGTCTGTACCTGATGCTTATCATACCGCTGTTCAGTGGGCAAACGAACAAATGAAAGCGCTCGGCGACAACTGACGAGCGCAGTTTTTTGCTTAAAAGCTGACGTGTTCAGCTACTTTAGCCGCTAATTTATCACCAATACCTTTGACTTCAGTCAACTGCTTCTGGTCCTTAATCGGGCCATTGGCACTGATGTAGTCTTTGATCGCCTGAGCTTTTTTTTCACCAATACCAGGTACAGCCACCAACTGCTCTATAGACGCCTGATTAATATTTAATTTGGCTTTTTCAGCTGCTTTAGCGGCCGCAGGCACGGACAGAGGAGCTTTCGCAAGTTCTTGTGCTACGGTCAGATTCACTGCACAGGCCAGACTGGCCACGACTGCTGCAACGAGTGCGATTTTCATAGTGTTCTCTCCTTTTAACTGTTCCTTGCCTCTTCACTGTGTTGCTGAAGGTTGTAGCCAGCAACTACAAGCCGGTAAGCAGAGGCAACTGAACCACTTTGAGTTGCAACCTCGTTAATAAAGATAGTCAAAACACCGATTTTTTGCATCACTATATTTACACAATTTAAACATTGATCATCATGATTCACTCAAATTTGCAACGCTGTGTCCGGTACTCAGTCCACTAAACCGCAGCTGCCAGCCCAAGGGACAAAGATATTCAGCAGCAATTCAGACCCTGCTTCTTAGACTTTCAACCTATTGTCCGATGTTAAGGATTGCCGCAACTGGCAGAGTGTTTTAGCATATCGCCACTTTGTCTCTGCATAGTTTAAAAGGAAGCCACATGCGTTTATTAGTTGTTGAAGATGAGAGTTTACTGGCGGAACAAATCCGCGAACATTTAGTACAACAGCAATTTAGCGTGGATCTGGCCCATGATGGCGCTGACGGCTGGTTTAAGTTAAGCGAGTACCCCTATGACCTGGCCATTATTGACATAGGCCTGCCAAAAATGGATGGGTTAAGCCTGATTCGTAAAGCCCGTCAAAACGATATTAAAACCCCGGTCATTGTGTTAACGGCCCGGGGCAGCTGGCAGGAAAAAGTGGAGGGTTTAGACGCAGGTGCCGATGACTATCTGACTAAACCTTTTCATACCGAAGAGTTGTTAGCCCGTATAAACGCACTGATCCGCCGGGCTGCAGGTCAACCGGATCCAATGCTGCATTCTGGCCCTGTGAAACTCAACAGCAGAACTCAGCAAGTCTGGTTAGGAGAAGATGAAGTCAGTCTGACGGCCTATGAGTACAAGGTACTGGAGT
>CBIMJC010000480.1:0-1759 GCA_966244125.1 uncultured Rheinheimera sp. | reverse complement strand
ATCAGTAATGTATTCATCAGATTAAATTATTCTGTTTAGTTAAAAGGGCACGAACCTGTTCCCAGCGGATCAGGCCCAGGAGTTGTTGTGGCTGCTGTGGGTCAAAAATATACACCACCCCACCTTTTTGTTCATCCAGCAGAGTGTGTACTTCCGCCATAGAAGCCTGATGACTTAAGCCTTGCAAGGGTTGACGTAACAAAGTCGATTGCCCTGTCATGGAGGCATCCAGATCATAATCAATCAGCAGGAAAGGCTGCTCCGGATTGTCCGTTTTTTGGATCAGCAATTGATGAGCTGGTTTATCCGCCAGAATAGTTTCGATGTTGTTTTCATCTGAAGCCGATACCAGCAGATACTCTTTATCCAGCATGGCCAGAACTCCGACTTTTTGCAGCACATCGTCGGCTGGTGCCAGCTTATAAGGCAGTTGTTGTAACTCCAGTTGTAGCACAAAAATGGACTTGTTTTTAAAGAGTTGTACTGTAGTGACATAAGCACAGGTAATCACCAACATGGCTGGCACTATAATGTCAGGGTTATAGGACAGTTCCATCACTGCAACTAAGGCAGCCAAAGGCGCGTGCAGGGTCGCCGCCATAAAACCCGCCATACCCAAAGTAGCATAAGTGCCGGATAAACTGGCATCGCCTGATACCAACACAGGTAAAAACGCCAATAAAGTACCAGCCAGAATGCCGATACCAAAGACCGGACCTATGACACCACCAGGAACAGCCAAACCCACGGCCACCACGGTCAACAAAAACTTGGCCAGCAAAATGGCGAGCAGCAACCAGAATTCGGTTGATGCAGTCACGGCATAAAAGATAGCGCCAGTTTCAGCCCCCATAGCTTGTGGCACCAAATGGCCAACCGCTGCGGTAATAGCCGCAGCGAGCAATAGTTTCAGCGCTAAATGCCATTTCTGAAACCATTTTAAAATCCGCCAGATACTTTGGTTAAACACATAAGCGGCAGCCCCTATGGCGATACCACAAAGCACCAGATAAGGCAGATGCCAGCCACTGATGGAGACAATTTTCAGCGCCGCCAAATCATTGCCCATGCCAAATACACCGCGGGTTAATAAGGCGCCGACTACTGAGGCCAGCATCACAGGCACAAACACATGAATACGGTATTCCCTTAGCACCACTTCCATCACAAAAATTACAGCAGCTAAAGGTGTATTAAAAGAAGCCGAGATTGCAGCCGCTATGCCGCAGCCCGCCAAAATCCGGATACTGTTGTAGGGCAGATGCAAATATTGCCCCAGCAATCCTGCGCCAAAAGCGCCCAGATGCACTGAAGGACCTTCACGACCAACAGAGAAACCACTGCTCAAGGCTATAATGCCGCCAAAAAACTGGTTAAAAGTATTCCAGAACGGCATCACCCCATACTGAGTTTTAATACGGTGAATTACATAAGCTATGCCCATGCGGTAATGTGTCAGCCCAACTAACATGGCCATGATGCTGATAAGCACAGCGGCAATAAAAGGCAAAACCCAGCGATAGCCTTCGGCTATACCGGAGAAGTCATCAGTGCGTTCTAAAAAGAAACTTTGGATGCCGATAATAGTCAGACGGAATAACAGAATGATCAGTGCGGCTGAAAAACCGGCCACTATGGCTAAAAGGCATAACTGTACTGACGTTAGAGGGAAAGCCAACCGAAGTCGTAATTTTGCTTGCCAGTCCGTTGGTAGTAACATGCTATAGTGTCTGAGTTCAGGATAGCCGAAGTGTAACAT
>CBIMJC010000479.1:0-1777 GCA_966244125.1 uncultured Rheinheimera sp. | reverse complement strand
ACTGGCCGGCACAGGTTTGGGGGTTTGCACAAAAGTCAGAGCTGCAGGATGACTTTGTAAAAACTGCTCCAGTTTGGTGGGTTTATTGCTGTCTGTTGGGTTGGTTTTTATCGCGGTTAACAGCTCAAGAAACTCTTCAGGTGTTGCCACAGGAAAACCGTTGTAGGAAATACTGACAATGTCGGTGGAGCTTTGATCCGGTAAAGTAAAGCGTATCGCCATGCCATTAGGCCGGGCATGAGGATCGGCGTCCGGCAAGTTTGGCACACCAGTAGCGTTGGAAAACCTGACGGTGACCGGAACTGTCTGGCTAAAATGAGGAGCAGTGCTGTAATTTTTGGCTTCTGCAGATGGGGTGAAGCTGCCTGACACTATAGCCCCTTTGGCGTGATTGGAGCGAAAGCCTTTATGCGGTCCCTGAGCCAGCTCTGTTAACGTATCCACTAATTTGACTGCCACATTGCCATTATCCTGGGCCAGAGATGGCATACAGCTCATAGCAATCAGGCTCAGAGTTCCTAATGTTAAACTTTTAGTCATGACCTTAACCTTTTGAATGAAATGAACCTGCAGCAGTGTAAGCTTTGAATGAACATGGCTTATACTGCGGGTTCGGCTGATAACATGAGTAGTTGAGAGAAACTCAATCAAACAGCACTGTCTGCACTTCCTGTCGAACCACCTGAATTTCAGTTTGAGTATGGTCAGAATTTTTCCGCCTTGCCATGTTCTGATTGTGGCGTTTTGCCGCCGGCAGCCTGAGTGCTTTTTTGCTATCCCTGCCCACACCTGTGTATGACTGCCGTATCTGAGAGCGGTGCCGGTGAGCAGGGCAAGGCTTTGGATGAAGTTATAAAGTAAATAAAATGTTTTTTATTTAAGTAATTTGTCATAAATCTGAGCTAGTCTTGTTTTTCTCTGATGGAAAAGCAGAGTTAAGATTGGGGGCAGGACGCAAATCCGTTTCACATAACAAGAACTTACAGGATTTATAATGAAACATATTACAACTATGTCACTGCTGGCTGCGGCGCTCTGCAGCAGTAGCAGTTTTGCCAGTCTGCTGATCACCGAAGTGTTGTACGACGCGCCAAACAACGACAACACCGAAGAATTTGTTGAGCTGTACAACAACAGCTGTTCAGCCATTAATCTGCAAGGTTACAGCCTGCAGGACAATGGTGGCAGCTTTAATTTGTCTGGCACTGTCGCGCCGCGCAGTTATTTTCTGGTGGCAAAAAATACTGCAGCTATGCAAAGTTTGTATGGCAAAACCCCACAGCTTGCCGGTTTAACTCTGGCTTTTGGCAACAGTGGTGATTACGTTAAGTTAAAAAATGGCAGCACAGAAATAGATGCTGTGGGCTGGGAAAATGGCTTGTCCGGCTGGTCCATCAATGCGGTGGATAAATCCATTAGCCGTAATAAAACCACCGACAGCAATCTGGTCTCTGACTGGGAGGTGTCAGGCAATTATGGTAACCCGGGCACTGGTGTCTTTACTGCAAACTGTAGCGGTGGTGGCGATACAGGAGGTGGTACTGAACCTGTTGTGAATCAGCCTACTTATTACGCTGCTGCGCTGGGTAAATCAGGCTCTGAGCTTAAAGCCGCGCTTAACAGCATTTTACGGGGCCATGTGCGTTTAACTTACAGTCAGGTGTGGGATGCTATTTCCTATACAGATGAAGATCCAAACAATACCAATAACGTCATTCTGCTGCATGCAGGCCGCTCCGAAGCCAAAACCTTCCGTGCAGGCCAAACCAATTCGTTG
>CBIMJC010000478.1:0-1792 GCA_966244125.1 uncultured Rheinheimera sp. | reverse complement strand
CAGGCCTTGGATTTTGAATTCAATTCAAAATCCAAGGCCTGACCCCAAGTTATTCAAAGTCCGGTTCCAGCTCAAAGCGCAATAATTGTGACGAGTAGGGCTGGTACACTTCTAAACACAAGGCCTGCAACAATAAGCGCGGCGCTGCGGCATAAGCTTCATCATGGGCGTAAAAAGCATCACCTAAAATGGGATGCCCGAGGCTTTGCATATGCACCCGCAACTGATGGGAACGTCCTGTGACAGGGCGGAGTTCAACTAAACTGCTTTGGCCGTCATAACTTAAGCGCTGAAAATAGGTGAGTGCCGCTTTACCAGTTTTCTGACAGATTTTCTGCAGTGGCGGCTGAGCTGGATCTGCTATCAAAGGCGCATTGACCATACCTTGTTCGGCAATTTCTCCCCAGACCCTGGCGCGATAGATTTTTTTGACGGAGCGTGAGGCAAACTGCTGTTTTAACGCGGCTTCAGCTTTACGGCGCAGCGCAAATACCACTAAACCTGAGGTGCTCATATCAAGGCGATGCACCAGCTGCGCCATAGGAAACTGCTGCTGGACACGGCTTAATAAGCTGTCCTGCATTTCTTCGCTGCGGCCCGGATTTGTTAATAAACCACTGGGTTTATTGGCCACCAGAATGTCTTTATCCAGATACAACATATCCAGCCAGGGTTCAGCCGGTGGGTTATACACAAAAGGCCTTTGCATCCACTTACTCTTATTTATACAAAAGGTTAGTACAGATATTGCTACTGCTGTTATAACCTCAATTCTGGCATACTAGTGCTAACTTTGTATCTAGTTATTTGGTTGATGAAAACTGTGATTGATGATTTGGCGATTTTACCCGCGACAAAACAAGCCTGGACTTTGTTGTATCAGGACGAATTCCTGTTGGTAGTGAATAAACCTGCCCATTTACTGACAGTGCCTGGCCGTCATCCACAAAATCAGGATTGCCTGATCAGCCGTGTTCAGCAAGAGTTCCCGTCTGCTGCTGTGGTGCATCGGCTGGATTACGATACCTCGGGTTTACTGGTGTTACCTTTAACCAAAAAAACCTTGTCGACTATCAGCAAAGAGTTTCAAAGCCGGGGCACAAAAAAAATCTATCAGGCCGTCGTCTCTGGCGTGCCTGAACCTTTAAGCGGCACTGTAGATAAAGCCATAGCCGCAGATCCGGACAACAGGCCTTTGTATAAAATTAGTCCGGATGGAAAAACCTCGGTCACACATTATCAGGTGCTGGAGTTGTTGCCAGAGCATCAGGCCTCCTTAGTGCAGTTAGAGCCTGTGACTGGACGCTCACATCAGTTGCGGTTGCATATGCAAAGCATAGGGCATGCAATTTTAGGGGATCCTTTTTACGCAAGCCCGGCACAGCAGCATCAGAGCAGCCGTTTGTTGTTGCATGCGGCTGAACTGGCATTTACCCATCCACACAGTGGTGAGCTGATGCATTTTAAGGCTGAAGCTGATTTTCTGCAGGCTTTGTCCTAGACAGAGCCAGAAGCACCAGTCCGAGCAGCAGACCACAAATCACACCGTATAAATGCGCATCTATAGCTACATTGGCATCGATCAAAGCGGCCAGTTCTGCATCTGGGCCCTGCCATTGCTCGTACGTTACTTGGGCGATCACACCCAATAAAATCAGCCAGCCGGACTGCATCTTGTGTTTGATATCAAACACAGCACCTACAGTAATCAAAGCGTGCAACCAGCCGGATAAACCAACATAAATCTCAATGTCAGGGCTAAACAGATACAAAAGTACACTAATACCAAAGC
>CBIMJC010000477.1:0-1804 GCA_966244125.1 uncultured Rheinheimera sp. | reverse complement strand
CGATTGTGGCAAAATTATGCTGCTGGATAACCCTCCGCTGGATTTGAGCGCAACCCGGATCAGAACCTTGCTGGAAAAAAGCCAGTCAGCCGCCGAACTAAGTCAGTTGCTGCCAGCCGAAGTACTGCAGTATATAAAAACAGAAAGGCTGTACTGCGGCATATAAGATCACAACAAAAAGTGTTAACATGTCGCGTTTTTATACCCCGGAGTAAAAAGTGCAAGCACAAGAGTTATTAGCCTTCGTCCTCGACAAGCTGGACGACATGAAAGCCAAGGATATCGTCAGCCTGGATGTCAGAGAAAAATCCAACGTGACAGACTCCATGGTGATCTGCTCAGGTACCTCAAACCGCCACACCCGTTCTATCGCAGACCATCTGGCTAAAGAAGCGAAAAAAGCCGGTATCAGTGTATTAGGCATTGAAGGTGAAGCTTCAGGTGAGTGGGTACTGATCGATTTGGGTGAAGTGATTGCCCATGTGATGCAGGAAGAAAGCCGCAGCTTTTACCAGTTAGAGAAACTCTGGAGCGTTTAACGGCATGAAGTTAATGCTGATTGCAGTCGGCACAAAAATGCCTGATTGGGTCACTACGGCTTATGAAGAATATGCCCGTCGTTTTCCGCGTGATTTGCCACTGGAATTAATTGAGATCCCTGCGGGCAAACGCGGCAAAAATGCGGACATTAAACGTATTCTGGAAACCGAAGGCGAAAAAATGCTGGCCGCTGTACCCAAAGGCGCCCGCATTATTACGCTGGAGGTGGAAGGTGCCAACTGGAGCAGTCCACAACTGGCACAAAAACTGACTCAATGGCAAATGGACGGTCGTGATGTCTGTTTACTGGTGGGTGGCCCTGAGGGGTTAGCGCCTGCCTGTATTGCTGCCAGTGAAGGCAAATGGTCGTTATCTGCGCTGACTATGCCTCACCCTATGGTGCGTGTGGTGCTGGCAGAAAGCCTGTACCGGGCCTGGAGCATCAGTACCAATCATCCGTACCACCGCGAATAATCATGACGATAAAACACTCACAGATTCAGTCTGTTACCAACAAAAACCTGGTATTTAGCCAAAAGTTTGCCTTTGGTTTTGCGAAAGCAAGAATTTGTGGGAGTATCAGTATCCAGCATTCCATTTTAGTGATCACCACAACTAACCATGATTAAAAAACGCACCGCCATTCAGGACCCTGCAGCCGAAAGCCAGATGTTTAATCAAAGGGCTTTGTTTGGTTTTGCCGTCGTGCTGATTTGTTTTTGTGTGGTGGTGTTTAATCAATACAAATTACAGGTGGTGATGCACGAACACTACATGACCCGTGCTGACGGCAACCGTATTAAACTTATTCCCCAGCCGCCTAATCGTGGTTTGATTTACGACCGTAACGGCGTGTTATTGGCCGAAAACCGTCCTATCCACTCAGTGGAATTAGTGCCTGAACAAGTGAAAAACATTCCTGAAACTCTGGCTGAAATAGCCCGCCTGATTGAAATTACACCAGAGCGCCAGCAGGAATTTTTAAAAGAAGTGAAGTACCACAGACGTTTTGTCAGCATAGCCGTGAAAGAACATCTGACAGAACAGGAAGTGGCTATTATTGCGGTGAACCAGCACAGATTACCTGGTGTGACTTTAGAAGCCCGTTTAACCCGGCATTATCCTTTTGGTGAACTCTTTACCCATGCTTTGGGTTATATCGGCAAAATTAACGCGAAAGAGCTGGCGAAGCTGGAAGAGGATGGTGTCAGTGCCAATTATGCGGCCAGCCGGGATATAGGCAAAATTGGCCTGGAGCGTTTTT
>CBIMJC010000476.1:0-1904 GCA_966244125.1 uncultured Rheinheimera sp. | reverse complement strand
AAAGCCCAGAACTCAACAGGAATACTGCTGCCATTAATGCCCTGGTAGACTTCGCTGATCTGGCTGTAAGGCCCAATATTCAGCGCTATATTGTAATCACTGGCTGGTACCTGCAATTGCCATTGGAAGGTCTGGCGACCATCGCTTAAGGTTTCGACATCTTTTAAAACACCGTTGGTAACTGCGGTTAAGCCAGCAGGTACTGTCAGATTAATGTCCATGCTGTTGGCTTTGTCGGCGAAATGGTCTTTACAAGGCCACCATAAATCACAGCCTTCACCTTGCACCGCAGTAGCTATCCAGTCTTTGCCCTCTGCTGTTTTGCTCCAGACTATACCACCGGCCCAGGGCGCATTTTCTGCGATATGAGGTTTACCCTGATACTCCACTTTAACTTCAGCTTCCGTACCAGCGGCCAGTGGCGTATCGGATTGAATAGTGATGACTCCATGATCCCGGCTAAACCGGGCCGGTGTTTTGTTCAGGGTGATTTGGCTGATTTCAAATCTGTCATCGAGTTTTAACTCAAGCGCCGATGTGGTTTTAAGGATTTTAAAACGGCTTACACCAGACCCCTGGATTTCTTGTTGCTTTGGCAGGATCTCCAAATCCAGACCGTAATACAGTACATCGGCAGATAAAGCTGTTTCAGACAAAGGCTGGCCAGTATCACCAATTTTTGGATCCAGTGGTGCTACTTTGCCACAGCCTGCCAGCAGCAGGGCCACACCAAGCATGGACAGGCCAAAAGCTGTAGCCTGTGGCTTCAGATACGAAGGGGCCGGATAGTTCAGCAACATAGAGTTTTCCTTTTTATTATGAGTGCAATAAGCAGCGCAATAATTATCTTGCCACAGTTTGCAAAGCCAAAGTTTTGCCAGAGCTGGCGCTGGTCTATCAGGTCAGTGTTTTGAACGTATTTACAACGCGAAGCAACATTAAAATCAGATGCTGAGTTCAGGCGGGCAATACCATAAAAAGGGCTCAGCGTCCGTGCCGGATGCCCTGAAACTCCTGAGTTTTATCCTCTTTTATGTTCTTTATCCAAGGCGACCTTGTCAGGCCGTGGTATGTACTGCAGAGCCCGGCTGCGAATTCAGTTTGGCCATGCCACCATAAGTATCCATCAGTTGCTGCATAGTGCGGCTGAGTAACTTACTGATGCTTTCACTGCTGTCTGAGCCGCTGCTGACCTGACTGGCCAAAGATGAAGATTCGGTCTGTTGGCTTTCTCTGAAGCTTTTGGCTTCCTGCATTGTCACTTTGCTGTCACCGTCAGCATCTGCGCTATCAAAGTTATCCAATAAAGATTGCAGCCCTTCAGTGGACTTATCCCCGTCCTGCTCCAGCTCCTCCAGCATAGCGGTCAGTTCGTCTTTGGACTTGCCACTGTCCTGTGGCGGGGCTGGTCTGCTGCCGAAAGAACCCTGAGCGCTGTAGACTAAATTGCTGAAGTTATCGCTGAATTCAGTGCTGGTCAGCTGGCCATCACCATCTGAGTCCAGCGAGCTGAACAGCTCTTCGCTTTTGCTGCTGGCCTGGCTATTTTGCAAAGTGCTGAGCAGGCTGGAGAAATCACTTTGCTCCAGATAACCTTTGTTTTGGCTGTCTAATGTACTGAATAACTGCCCGGCAGCTTCCGCCAGTTGTTCTTTAGTCTGTTGTGGCCTCGGCATAGAGCCCATGCTGTATGCAGTCTGGCCAGAGAATTGAATGTTCATTCATGCTCTCCATTAAATACGATCGGAATTGATCGCCCCAATTCAGTTGCAAAGTGCCGACCACAACAGGTTTAGATCTGTTATTCAAAGGTAAAGTTAAGTCAGCACCTTGAGCGAAAACAGCAGGACATCAGAGTTTTTACAGCTTTTTGCTGGTAAATGTTTATAAAAATGTTGCTCAAT
>CBIMJC010000475.1:0-1931 GCA_966244125.1 uncultured Rheinheimera sp. | reverse complement strand
CCGCTGTTTTAGCTCTGCTGCAGTGCCGCCTTGCTGGTAATACCGCATAGGGTTTTGTTTTAACCGTCTGTAATCTATACCGTTATCCAAGGCTAACACCCGGCAGTGCTGGCGCAGCAAATCAATGGTGGGTAAAAAACGCTGTCGTTGCAGGCCGTTTTTATACAGATCTTCAGGCACTGCGTTGGAGGTGGTGACCAGCACAACACCCTGTTGAAATAAATAACGCCAGAGGATGCCAAGCAACATGGCATCGCCTATGTCGTTAACAAAAAACTCGTCAAAACACAGCACCTGGTACTTTAATGCCCAGTCTCGGGCTATCTGTAATAAAGGGTCGGCTTCACCCTGATGCTGTTTGAGTTCCTGATGCACCAGTGCCATAAAATGATGAAAATGCAGCCGGGTTTTGGCCTTTACAGGCAGCTGCTGATAAAACAAATCCATCAGCATGGTTTTGCCACGACCTACAGGTCCGTTGATATATAAACCCAAAGCCGGGGTGCCGGAACACAGCTGAGCTGTCAGTTGCTGCAGCGCTAACACCGCCTGATACTGTGGCTCGTCATACAACAACAGGCCCTGCTGGACCTGTTGCTGATAAAGCGAGGTTAAGGACTCTGGACTCAATCTGTCGGACCCGCTGGTACATAACGTTGTAACCAACTGGTGAATTCGTTAAACCAGAAAATGGAGTTATTGGGTTTTAAAATCCAGTGATTTTCATTCGGGAAGTACACCAGACGGGCATCTAAGCCTTTGCCTTTATAGACACCATAAATTTCCAGGCCCTGAGTCACAGGCACACGGTAATCCAGCTCACCATGCATAATCAGCATTGGAGTGACAAACTTATCGGCAAACAAAGCCGGGTTCCACTGCTGCATCACCTCTAACCCACTCCATGGCGCTCCGCCGTAAGCATGCACTCTGTGTGTGGTGGCGTCCGAGGCAAACTGTCCCATCAGGTTGTACACACCGGCGTGATTAATCAGGGCTTTGTATCTGTCGGTATGGCCTGCAATCCAGCTCACCAGATAACCACCATAACTGCCGCCGGCTGCAGCTAAACGGGTCGCGTCGATAAAGCCACGCGACAGCATATAATCCACCGCAGCTTCACTATCCATAAAAGGTTTCACCGGGTGCTCACCATGAATAGATTCAGCAAAAGCCTGGCCAAAACTGGTTGAACCGTGGAAGTTCGGCTGGATCACCACGTAACCTGCAGCGGCAAAGACCTGCGAGTTCCAGCGGTAACTAAAGCTGTCGCCTGAATAGCTGTGAGGGCCACCATGTAATACGTTTAGCAAAGGCCATTTTTTGCTAGGGTCAAAGTTCGGCGGGTAAGTGATATAAGCCTGCACCAGTTTGCCATCAGCCCCGGCAAAACTGACATCTTCTGTTTTGCCCCAACTGATATTTTGCTGCAGTTCGGTATTCAAACGGCTCAACTGCTTTAAGGTGCGGCCTTTATTGTCCAGCGCATAGACTTCCGGCATTTGGTTCATGCTGTGCTGCACCAGATACACTTGTTGCTGTTGGCCAATTTGTACCTGGCTAATATCAGCCTGACGCAAAATCTGTTTCACCTGACCACCGGCCAAAGGCATGCTGTACAAGGCTGATTTGGCTTTATCGGCGGCCCGGAAATACAAAGTGCCATTGTTGCCAAATTCCCAGTCGTCGACCGAAATATCCCAGTCCTGGGTCAGATTAGTTTTTTGCTGAGGTTTAAAATCAAAGCGGATCAGCTGGTTATTGTCCGAGGTAAAAAAGGTGCTGCGCTGCGCACCATAGACCAGACTTTTGCCATCAGGGCTGAATTTGGGATTGTTGTCACTGGCTGGGTTGTCGGCAGTGATATTGACGAACTGGCCTGAACCATCAGTTTTAATCAGCAAAATATCGTGATTCAGTTGATCAAAAGG
>CBIMJC010000474.1:0-1957 GCA_966244125.1 uncultured Rheinheimera sp. | reverse complement strand
CCTTGTATCAGAGTAACTGGTTCCTCTGGCCTGTCAGTTTTATGGCCCCGACTGGTGTAATTGCAGTGCTGGCTGGTTGGTATGTGGTCGAAATTGGCCGTCAGCCCTGGATTATTTATGGTTTAGTCCGTACCAGCGAGATTGTCAGCCCGCTGCCCGCCGAAAGGGTGTTGTTTTCCCTGACCTTGTTTGTTCTGACCTACAGCCTGCTATTTGGTGTTTATCTGTACTTTATGCGCAAGCTGATCAAAAAAGGCCCGGCGCCCATAGAGCAACTGGAACAACAGCGTATTGGCGTCAAAGCATCAGGTTACGCCTTATCTTTCACCAAAGCCTTAGCCACACAGGCCGATGAATCCACCACAAAAGGAGCCAACTAATGGAGCTGGAACTGAGTTTAAGCCTGTTTTATCTGCTGCTGCTTGGCTTTGCCATTCTGATGTATGTGCTGCTGGATGGTTTTGATCTGGGTATGGGCATTCTGTATCCATGGTTTAATACGGACGCCGAACACGACCATTTAATGCGCTCCATTGCCCATGTCTGGGATGGCAATGAAACCTGGCTGGTGTTTGGAGGTGTGATTTTATTTGGTGCTTTTCCGGCCGCTTATGCCGCTATAGCTTCTACCTTTTATCTACCGATCATACTGATGTTGATAGGTTTGATTTTCCGTGGTGTGGCTTTTGAATACCGTTTTAAATCAGATACTTCAAAAAGATATTGGAATACTGCCTTTGCTGTGGGCTCCAGCCTGGCCGCTTTTTGTCAGGGCCTGATGCTCGGCACTTTAGTCCAGGGCGTACCAGCGGATTTTATTAATCAGTCCAGTTTCAGCTGGCTCAGTCCTTTTAGCCTGTTTTGTGGTTTAGCTGTGATGGCAGGCTATGCCCTGCTGGCCTGTTGTTATCTGGTGATGAAAAGCCGGGGGGACTTGCAACAAAAAGCCGCCCGCTACGGCCAGCGTTTAGTACTGATGGTGATGTTATCCATGCTGCTGGTCAGCCTCTGGACTGTCTGGATTGAGCCGGAAATCCGTGCTCGGTGGTTTGGCGGCTGGCACGCTTTATGGTTAATACCACTGCCTCTGTTGTCGGTGCTGGCCGCCCGTTTATTATTCCGTGACCTTGGCCGGGTTAACCGCAGCCATAAAGCGGAAACTGCAGTGCATGAGCGCCACGAAGAAAGACCTTTCTGGCTGGCATCTTCTTTGTTCCTGCTGGCTTTTGTTGGTTTGCTGGTCAGCGTATTCCCTTACCTGTTGCCGCGCCAGTTAACCTATATGCAGGCTGCAGCTCCGGATAGCAGTCTGATCTTTATGTTGCCCGGCATCTTCATTTTTGTGCCGCTGATTTGCGCTTATACACTCTGGGGCTACAAAATTTTTGCCGGCAAAGTGGAAGATTATCAGGAGGGCTACTGATGAAAAATGTTGGCTCTAAACTGTCTCAGACCCAATGGTTTGTCCTGTTATACCTGTCTGGTTTTTTAACTTTGACTTTTATTGCATGGATATTAAAACAAGGCATGAAGTTTTTATAACAGGTTAAAAATCAAGCGTTTCTGCTTAAAAAATAACAGGTTTTTATTGATCTGACACAAACAAAGTGGCGATCAATGGGCCTGTTATTTTCATTTTTTTCATTTTTTTATTTGCATTTTAAAAAACACTGCTGCTATAGTCAGGAAAAGGCCAAGCTGTTTTGGCTCTTCCATGGTGCGAAAGATGAAGTATTTAAGTTTTATCGCAGTGTTGTTTTACCTGAGTTTGCTGTTTCCGACAGCAGGCCATTCTGCATCCAGCAGTTGGGTAGATTTACAACAACCGAATAAAAACTTCACTGTAGCCCTGGTAGCTGCTGTTACCCACTCCACTGTCGATTCGACAGAAACTTCAAGTGATGATGAGAAAAGCCCTGTCTGCTGGAGTAGTTTTGAATTTCCGATAGAACAAAGC
>CBIMJC010000473.1:0-1963 GCA_966244125.1 uncultured Rheinheimera sp. | reverse complement strand
GAAGTGCATGAGGCTAAATTTGAGGCCACTATCTGGCAACATCTGGTATAGCCCGTCGCCCCTGGTGTTGCTGCGGCGTTGACTGCACTATTTCGCCCCAGTCACATAGGTTAACTATGCTCCTGGGGTCTCAATAGCTTGTCCAGTCTGGCATTCATACAGTGGTTGAGCTGCCCAGACCTGCAGCGCAAGCTATGTAACAACCTTTAATTTATTCGATCGTACGGGTTATGGCTGATTTTTGCCCGTGACTTGCTAAAATATTTGATCGAATAAGTTATGATATTAATCCTGAAAAAGTTCGCTAACTTGTTAGAACGTACGAGTTGTCTTATATTTAACGTAATTTCATGGTTATTTTGTTTGTTCGAACAAATTACTGAGGCTTTCCAATGAAAGTACCTGTTAAAAGTGTTGCTGATATAGGTCAGGTCATTCGTATAACACGGATCAGTCAGGATTTGGACCAGCTGACAGCTGCACAACTATCCAATGCCGGGCAGTCATTTTTGAGCCATCTGGAGAACGGCAAGGAAACCGCACAAATCGGTAAAGTGTTGCAGGTGCTTGAGTCATTGGGAATTGGGGTTGAGCTTAGTCTGCCGCCTGATGTTGAGGCTTTGCTGGCTAAGTATAATAACTCAGTCAAATACAGCAGTAACCTACAGAGTCGTAATGCTTCGCCTGATATCCAAACGGGGGAGCCATCACCAATAAATCAGCGATTTTTTCTGTCAGAGTCTGATGGAAAATTTGATCGCAGCGGCACAGAAAAATTTTTGGAATTATGGGAAAAAGTATCGGGCAGTAAGAGAGTACGCCGGTCATGAGAGAGTTAATTGTTTACCTTGACCGCATTTTAGTTGGAAAGTTGTTTGAAGAGTCGTCGCTTTGGGGTTTTGAGTATGATAGCGAATGGTTAGCCAATGGCTATCACATCATGCCGGGGCTTGCCTTTCAGACTGGCCGACAATTGGATGGCGCTACAACACGACCAGTGCAGTGGTTTTTTGACAATCTGTTGCCAGAAGAGCAAGCCAGAACACTACTTGAAAAGGAAGTCAGAGTTCAGCCTGGTGATGCTTTTTCGCTGTTGGCAGCTATTGGTCACGAATCAGCAGGTGCTTTCACCCTGTTACCCCCCGGGGTTGAATTAGATACCGGAGAGGCTATCGAGCTAACGCCGCCAGAGCTGAATGAAAGGATCTTAAAGCTGCCAAAGCAGCCGTTGAATCGTAGTGAGCGGAAAAAAATGTCGCTTGCTGGCGCTCAACACAAGATGTTGGTGATTTTCAACGATGGACGACTCTATGAGCCGTCTGGCCAGTTACCATCTACCCACATTTTAAAACCTGAACATACAGACCCGCAGGTCTACAGCTTCACAACCCGCAATGAGTGGTTTGTCATGTCGTTGGCCAGAGCCTGTGGTTTATCTGTACCGGATGTTCACCATGTTTTTCTGCCGCTGCCAGCCTATATAGTACAGCGCTTTGACAGGGTCGGTGATTATCCGGATATTCATCGTTTGCATGTCATAGATGGATGCCAGCTCTTAGGGCTATCATTTAGAGAGAAATACAGTGCGAGTACAGTCGAAAGCCTTAAAAAACTCGCGGATAGCTGTATTGCTCCTGGCCCAGCCCGCCTGGCTATTTTCAAATGGGCTTTGTTCAACGCCTTTGTTGGTAATGGTGATGCCCACCTGAAAAACTTGTCCTTCCGTTTAACTGAGCGTGGCTATCAGTTGATGCCCCATTATGATCTTTTAAGTACCAGCATCTATGCGAAGGTTGGTGAACATCCTCTCGAAGAGCTATCTCAGAAAATGGGCCAGGTGACTCATTTTGGTGGGTTAAGGAAGCCGCATGTAGTGCACTTTGGGCAGGCTCTTGGGTTGCCAGAGGCCCTTTCCTTTAGAGTTTTGGTGCAAATGATAAAAGACATAGTACCGGCAGCAGAT
>CBIMJC010000472.1:0-1969 GCA_966244125.1 uncultured Rheinheimera sp. | reverse complement strand
TGACACCAAAGCGCATCGGCGACATCCTCACCCTTGAGGCGTAAGCGCTCGTTAAATTGAAGCAAATGAGGAGAGCTATAAACCCCGACAGTCAAACCCTTTACAGCGCAGAGCTGTTCCAGCGCGCGGGCTGTGGTGCCTTTGCCATTGGTACCGGCGATCAGAATTTTTTTACCTGGCAGCAGATGCAAATCGGCACGTTGTGCAATCTTCAGCACCCGTCCAAGCCCAAGTTCAATCTGATGTTGCGGATGTTTTTGTTCTATATAACAAAGCCAATCCGTCAGCGTCTGACAGGATTGGCTTGCAGGCGATAAAAAATTGGTCATAACACCTTATTAGGCGACGCGGTGTTCCTTGGCAGGAGCTGGCCATCGCATGAATTTAGCCACAAGTCGGGCAATTGTATCGCGCATTTGGCGGCGGTCAACAATCATGTCGATAGCACCGTGTTCCAGCAGGAATTCACTGCGCTGGAAACCTTCAGGTAATTTTTCACGTACTGTCTGTTCAATCACACGGGGACCGGCAAAACCGATCAGAGCTTTTGGCTCACCAATATTTAAATCGCCCAGCATCGCCAGACTGGCTGATACACCACCCATAGTAGGGTCGGTCAGCACAGAAATATAAGGTAAACCTGCTTCGCTCAGTTTGGCTAAAGCAGCACTGGTTTTGGCCATTTGCATCAAAGACAATAAAGCTTCTTGCATACGGGCGCCACCACTGGCAGAAAAACAGATAAAAGGCACTTTGTTTTCAAGGGCGTATTCAACACCTTTGACAAACTTGGCACCTACCACAGACGCCATAGAACCGCCCATAAAAGCAAATTCAAAGGATGCCACAACCACTGGCATGCCCAACAAAGTGCCACGCATCACCACCATGGCGTCTTTTTCGTTGGTTTCTTTTTGCGCTGCAACAATACGGTCTTTGTATTTTTTACTGTCTTTAAACTTCAGCAGATCCTGAGGTTCTAACTCAGTAGCCAGTTCAACCATACCACCGCTATCTAGAAAACTGGTCAGCCTGTCTCTGGCACTGATACGCATATGGTTGTCACATTTTGGACAAACCCCTAAGTTCCGATCCAGTTCTGCCTTGTACAATACAGCGTCACAAGAGGTACATTTGGTCCAGACCCCTTCAGGAATATTACGACGGGATGAAGACGAAGTTCTGGGCAGAATTTTTTCTAACCAACTCATAGTTGTTCCTTGGTATCGCAGCAGGGCTTGAGCCCAAACTTAGTTTATTGTGTAAAAAAGCGCCGATCATGCGGCTAACGGCGCTTATTAAAGCACAAAGCCAGAATAGAACCTATAGCTAACTGGTCGTAGTAGTTAGCATAAAGTATCAGGCAGGAAGAGTGGGCCCAGTGGCATTTTCGGAATGCCAAAGTGTTCAGGGTAGTCCACATCCACCAGATACAAGCCTTCGGCTTTGGCCGTTGCTGCAGCTAAAGTCCTGTCTTTCGCCGCTAGTAACCGGGCAATCCAGTCCGGCTCTTTTAGGCCCATCCCGACCTGTAACAGGCTACCGGTGATATTACGCACCATATGATGCAAAAAGGCATTCGCCTTAATATCCAGCACAATAAACTGCCCTACCCGGCTTAAATGCAGATGCATCAGATTACGGAAAGGGCTGTGTGACTGGCATTTAATAGCACGAAAGGAGCTGAAATCATTTTCTCCAACCAGATGGACAGCAGCTTGTTGCATCAGTTCAATGTTTAATTCCTGATGATAATGGCTTAAACCTGCGCCCAGAATGGCGGGTCTGAATTTATTGTTGTAAATCACATAACGGTAACGACGGGCTGTGGCAGAAAAACGGGCATGAAAATCATCTGAAACTTGTTTGGCCCAGCGCACTGCTATGCCATCAGGCAAGTTAGAATTAGCGCCCATGATCCAGGCCCGCATATCACGGTCAGCATCGGTATCAAAATGCACCACCTGCC
>CBIMJC010000471.1:0-2001 GCA_966244125.1 uncultured Rheinheimera sp. | reverse complement strand
TTCAAACTTACGTAAAGTCAGGTCTATGTTGTTCGCGACTTCTTTTTTGAAATCGGCTTCCGATTGCGTGATTTCGCCGTCGGCATCCAAAGCGTAAGCCAGGCCCAGCTCGTAGGTTTGAGTGGCAATATGAGCGCCGTTAGAGTAAAGCTCAGCGCCACTTGGTGCACGCTCAGAGCGGCTGACTGACAAGGCCCAGTTGTAACCAGGCTGGAAGTTCCAGACCAAACCTGCGGAGACGCTGGCAGCAGTAAAGTCATTTTTGACGTTTTCGGCGTGATGTTCTTCTGCCTCGTCTTCATCATGATGATGTTCAAACTCAATGCCGTATGCTTTGTAGTTGACCTGTTCAAAACGGGCGCCCAGCTGGGCTGTAATGTCACCAAAACTGCGCTCTTCCAGTACAAATAAAGCATGTGAGTCTGTTTTAGTGTCAGGCGTAAAAGCTTCTTCACCTATGGCTTTGTAATCGCTGTTTTGCAGGTGGTAACCAATAACGCCATGCCAACCGGCAAAAGTTTCGTGTTCAGCGGTAAAACGACTTTCAAAACTGTCGTTTTTGAAGGTAGTACCAATAGCTCCGTCTTCAATTTCATGATGTTGATAGCGGGTCAGGGCACTGGTAAAGGACAAAGTTTCGATACCGCTAAATGGTTTATACAGCTCACCCGCTAAGCCATATCTGTCCTGTTTAACTCTGGCGAATACGCTGGCTTCCTGATGGTCTTCTTCCTCTTCATGCTCCTCACCTTCGTGTTCTTCATGATGATGGTGATGACCTGGAATACCATATTCACTGTCAATATGACCTACAGAGAAGCCCAACAAACCTTTGTCGGTGATCCAGCTTAAGCCACCATTAACAGCCGAGTTATCCAGCCAGGAGTTGGCCAGTTGATCAGCACTTTCACCTTCGTCATTGGTAAAGTCAGGCACATCGTAATTGTCTGTTTTGCGTTTAAAGCCATCAAAATGCCAGGCCATTTGTTCCTGACCACCGTCATGAGCCAAGGCCGCAGTTTTTTCATCTGCGCCAGAACTGTAGCGGGTTTCAATTTGAGTGCTGGCTGGCCGCAACTGACGCGGTAATCTGTTGTCTACCACATTCACCACACCACCTACAGCGCCGCTGCCGTATAGCAGAGTAGAGGGGCCACGCAACACTTCAATCTGTTCTGTAGTGATCGCATCTGCACTGATGGCATGATCAGGGCCAATACGGGAAACGTCCGCGGAATCCAGGCCATTGCTTAAAATGCGGACCCTTGGGCCGTCCAGACCACGTAAAATAGGACTGGCGGCTACAGGACCATAATAGTTGCTGTGCACACCAGGCATCGACTTTAACGTTTCGCCTATAGTAGGTTCTGTTTTACGGCTGAGTTCTTCGCCTGATAACACAGACACAGGATTGGCCATTTCCAGATCATAGTGGTGCAGGCCTGATGCGGCAACGACAATACGTTCTAATCCACCAGCCTCTAACTGAACTTTGAGATCATTACTGTCAGTAGTGGCCAGTTTAATAAACTGATCACCATAACCTTTGGCCGAGATATGTAGTTCAGCATCCGCAGGAGCCTGAATAGTAAAACGGCCGTTTTTGTCGGCATAAACGTACTGCTGACGGCCATGGACATGGATACGGGCCTGTTCAATAGCATGACCATTATTGTCCACCACAACACCTTGAATGGTGGTGCTTTGTGCCTGGACTTGAGTTGAAAAGACTGAAGCGACCAGCACAGCCAGTGGAGAAAGTTGAAAAAGAGAAGGGCGCATCGGAAAACCTTTTAACTGTTACTTAATGAGTGTGATGTTATAACATTTTTGCGAATTCAGCTTTAGTATGCAAGCACTTTTGTGATGAAGTAACATTTTTTCGAGATTTCACTTCGTAACATTGTTGCCTCATGTTTTAATATCAATTCAATAATCTACGAAGAATCAAAAGGATAAGGCATGGAATTACAATCAAAATATGCCTTATCAAATGAAAGT
>CBIMJC010000470.1:0-2022 GCA_966244125.1 uncultured Rheinheimera sp. | reverse complement strand
CGCTATGCCTAATACCCCGGCTTTGGTTGGGTTGGGCGTAACAGGTTTATTTCCAAGCCGCTGCTCAGTGTATGAGCAATCTTTTGCAGAAAAACTCTTTGCGGGCACAGGCAAAACCGTCTGGCTGGAAAAAGAGCAAGACATTAACGCCATTATTGCCGTCACCGGCAGTGCACCAGCGTATTTTTTCTATTTTATGCAGGCGATGCAGCAGGTGGCGCAGGAGTTAGGTTTTGATGAAGCGCAGGCCAAAGCTATGGTGGCGCAAACCGCTTTAGGTGCGGCCACTATGGCCAGTCAGTCCGACTTCTCCTTTGAAGCGCTGCGTGCTCAGGTCACCTCCAAAGGTGGCACTACACATGAAGCCATTGAAACTTTTAAACAACACCATCTTGAAAGCATGGTCAAAGACGCCATGTTTGCAGCGATACGCCGTGCTGAAGAAATGGCAAAAACTCTTTAAGGACTCACAATGACCGAAGCATTCTTTTTTCTGTTAAGCAGCCTGATCAAACTTTATCTGATGGTGGTGATACTGCGTATTTGGCTGCAAAGCGCCAGAGCTGATTTTTACAATCCGTTCAGCCAGTTTGTAGTCAAAGCCACGAATCCTGTGATAGTGCCGCTGCGCCGTTTCCTGCCAAGTCTGGGGCCAATTGACAGCGCCAGCTGGATTTTTGCTTTTGCTATTTGTGTGCTGCATGTTGCTATAGTGCAATTGCTGCAGTTAGGTCAGGTGCTCTATATCTATTTGCCATTAAGTGCTTTGGTCTTGTTGATCACCGAAGCGTTGCAACTGGCTTTCTGGATATTGGTGATCCGGGCATTGTTAAGCTGGTTCAGTCAGGGTCGTAATCCGGTCGAACTGGTGATGCACCAACTGACCGAACCTTTATTACGTCCGGTGCGCAGAGTGATCCCTGTGATGGGTGGTCTGGATTTATCTTTGCTGGTAGTGCTGTTAGGTATTCAGTTTATCCAGATCTTATTAACCAATATGTTGCGCGGTTTCTAAGTGCTAACCCGACTGGCCAATGGTGATATTCTGCTGCAGTTGCATGTGCAGCCAGGTGCCAGCCGGGACCAATTTTTAGGCCTGCATGGTGATGCCATCAAGGTGGCTATTAAAGCCCCACCTGTGGATGGCAAAGCCAATGCGCATTTACAACAGTTTCTGGCGCAAAGTTTTGACGTGGCAAAACGTCAGGTGCTGCTGGAAAAAGGCGAACTGAGCCGACAGAAAAAATGGCGCATCCTTGCGCCCTGCTCTGTGCCTGACGCCTTACAACCTTATCTGGAGTCCTGATGAAAAATTATCTGTTGGCTGCAAGTCTGGTCCTGTCTTTGTTTATCAGCCCACTTCAGGCGGAGCAGAAAAAAGTATTAGGGCCATGGGATGTGCATTACATCGCCTTTGACAGCACTATGCTCGACGCCAAAGTCGCGCAAAGTTACCAGTTGCAACGCAGTATCTATCAGGCTGTGCTGAATGTTTCAGTGCTCAACAGCAGCGATCAAAAAGCGCAACAAGTGCGGATCACAGGCACAGCCACCGACTTAACCCAAAAGCAGATTGAACTTGAATTTCGTGAGGTGAAAGAAGGGGACGCCATTTATTATCTGGCGCAAGTGCCTGTACATGACCAAAAACATATGAACTTTAAGCTGGAGATTTGGCAAGGCACAGAGAATCAAAAGTTGGAGTTTTCCCAAGTGTTTTACACTGAGCAGTAGTCTCTTTACCCGGCTCAGTGTCCACTGAGCCTTTTTTGTTTCAAAGGTTTCCCTAATGCAAAAACTTGTTTTAGCCACTGGCAATAAAGGCAAACTAGCCGAGTTATCCGCCCTGCTCGCGCCTTTTGACTGGCAGGTATTGCCGCAGTCCGATTTTCAGGTGCCTGACGCTATTGAAGATGGTTTAAGTTTTATCGAAAACGCCCTGATTAAAGCCCGACACGCCAGCCGTTTAACCGGCTTACCCGCCATAGCCGACGATTCAGGTTTAGCTGTGGACGCTCTGGG
>CBIMJC010000469.1:0-2078 GCA_966244125.1 uncultured Rheinheimera sp. | reverse complement strand
TCAGTAAATTGGCATCGACAGGACGGGCAGGGTAGTTGCTGGTACATTTAAGTAAAATTAAATCTTTGCAGCCGTTGGCACGTAACACTTCAACAGATTCAGCCAGTTCTGACTGGCTGGCCATGCCGGTTGACATAATCACCGGCTTGCCGGTTTTCGCCACTGCGGCCAAAAGCGGGTGGTCGATGTTTTCAAAGGAAGCGATTTTGTAACAAGGCACATCCAGCGACTCTAAAAAAGCTACTGCTGTTAAATCAAAAGGAGTGCTAAAGGCCAACATGCCATGGCTTTTCGCCCGCTCAAAAATAGCTTGATGCCAGTCCCATGGGGTGTAGGCAATTTGGTACAGCTTATACAAGGTCGTGCCATGCCAGAGGCTGTTTTTATCTTCGATATAAAACTCGCCTGTGTCTATATCCAGCGTCATGGTATCTGCTGTATAGGTTTGTAATTTAATGGCCTGAGCACCGGCTGCTGCAGCTGCATCTATCATCGCCAGCGCTTTATCCAGCGACTGATCGTGATTGCCGGACAGCTCAGCAATAATCAAAGGTGGATGAGAAGGCCCTACTTTATACTGGCCTAACTGAATATCCTGAAAAGCTGCGTTGCTCATCTTTGTGTTCCTGTACTGCTAAGGCCTTAATCTTGCGCCTGAATTTCGTTAGTAAGTTGCTCTACAATAGCAGCACAACCGCCACCATGCGGCACCAATGCTCTGGCTTTTTTGGACATTTGCTGCAATAGCTCTGGATTATCCAGCTGTTGCTGTATGGCGCTGCTTAATTGCGCCACTGTCAGATCCTTGCCATGCCCCAGATAAGCACAAACCCCGGCGTCAGCCAAAGCTATTGTACTGGCGACCTGATTGTCCGCCAAAGTCACCACCAAAGCAGGTAAGGCCAAAGCGCAGCGCTCCCAATGGGTTGAACCGCCGGCACCAATCATTAAAGTGGCTTTGCTCATCAACTCTGCCATATGCGGGGTCTGAATATGCAAAGTCAAACGCGGATCCTCAGCACAAGCTTGTTCAAGCTCTGCTTTGTGTGGATTGGCAAGTCCTATCACTATATCGGCAGCAAAGTCAGTTTTCTGAAGCTGCTGTAAGGCGTTTATCGTCTGACTGGTTAAATTCAGCTCGTCCGTGCCACCGTAAAAAACTAAACATCGTGCAGGCTTGAGCTGTGCAGTGCGCTGAAACTTAGCAAATTCCGGCCGCAACAAGACATAAGAGGGGCCTAACCAGAGTTGAGCTTCTTTGTTGACCAGGCTGTTGTAGCGACTGTGCATATCCGGATACAGGTTTTGGTCCAGCAGATAGTCACAGTGATGGGCTCTGTTGGCTAAATCATCAATCACCAAAAGTTTTCGGTAAAAGCCCGTCATGGCCAGTTCAAATGTTTTGGATAAGCCGTAATGATCAATCACCAATAAATCAACAGGCGCTTGCAGTTGCGCACTTAATTCAGCCGCATCCTGCTGTTCTGTCACACCCAGCCAGGCGGCATAACCACTGGCTTGGGTCTGTGCTGGCTGTTGCAGTGTGATAACGTCAAACGTCTGATCGCGCAGCCATTGAATTAAGTGCCCGGGATGAGCTCGGCAGGCAAACTGCACTTGCCAGCCCGATTGTTGCAGGGCCTTAGCTAAGGTCAGGCAACGCATCAGGTGGCCTGAACCTATCACAGCTGAGGCGTCGACCCGAAACAGTGCTGTCCTGCGCTCTAACATGCTTGCCTTAACAGCAGTTGATGCAACAGCTCAGCGCGCTGCCAGTCCTCTGTTGTATCTATATCCTGTACCAGATGCTGTGGCAGCTCATACAAATAAGAACTGGCTGAAAACACGGCTTTGGCATCCAGCCAGCTTTGAGCGCGACCACAATAAAACTGACCGGCGTCGTGAAAAGTTTCTGGCAAATCCTGTGAGCGTTTTGGAATAGAAGCGGGGTCTACCGGCTGAACTCTGCCTTGTTCAGTGCGGTACAAAGCGCGCTGAATGGGGAAACTAAAACGGCAACCAGAGAACACATAATCCAAAGCAGGATCGCTTTGCAGCTGTGTCATGGCTTCTTTTAG
>CBIMJC010000468.1:0-2091 GCA_966244125.1 uncultured Rheinheimera sp. | reverse complement strand
AGACAATTTTCACAGCCGCAGGCTGCCCGTCAGGGTGCTGCACATGGAGGTGCAGCATGAAGCAACTTTTGCTGTATTGCCGTTCAGGTTTTGAAAAAGAATGTGCCGGCGAAATTCAGGATAAAGCTGGACAGCAAGGAGTGTTTGGTTTTTGCAAACTGAGCAAAGACGCAGCTTTTGTCATTTTTGAAGCCTATGACAGCGAAGCCTTAGCTGCGTTTTACCGTGACTATGAGTTCACTAATTTAATTTTTGCCCGCCAATGGTTTTTGCTGGTAGATGATTTACTGCAATTAGACCCTGCTGATCGTATTACGACAGTAGTGGAGTCTGCACTAGCAGCTGAGTTATCAGCTTTTGGTGAGATCAGAGTGGAATACCCTGAAACCAACGACGGTAAAACTTTATCAACTTTGGCGCGTAAACTGACAGTGCCATTGCGCCAGTCTTTGCGTAAAGCCGGCGTTTTGCTGCAAAAAGAAAACTCTCGTGCCGCTGTGCTGCATTTATTTATGCTAAGTGGCAGCAGTGCTTATTTAGGTATTTCTTACCCTGAGAATAACAGCCCGCTGGAAAACGGCATTATGCGGCTGAAATTTCCAGCTGATGCACCAAGTCGCAGTACTTTAAAACTGGAAGAAGCTTTTATTCAGTTTATTCCTAAAGATGAATGGGACACCCGCTTAACTTCCGGCATGAGAGCCGTGGACTTAGGCGCTTGCCCTGGAGGCTGGACTTATCAGCTGGTCAAACGCAGCATGATGGTCACTGCTATAGATAACGGCATGATGGCGCAGTCTTTAATGGATACAGGCCAGGTTAAACACTTTCAGGTGGACGGTTTTAAATTCAGCCCGGATAAGAAAAACGTGTACTGGCTGGTGTGTGACATGATTGAAAAACCTCAGCGTGTAGGACAGTTAGTCTGTGACTGGCTGATCAACGAATGGTGTCAGGAAAGTATTTTTAACCTAAAACTGCCGATGAAAAAGCGCTACGAAACTGTGGTTGAAGTGCTGGAGATGATGCAGCAAAAGCTTGACGAAGCAGGGCTGGATGTAGAATTTCAGGCCAAACACTTGTACCACGACCGCGAGGAAGTGACAGTGCATGTGCGTAAGTTTTAATACAGCTTTTTTGCAACAGCAATAAAGAAAGAAGGCAGGGATTATCCCTGCCTTTGTCATACATAAGGCTTCACTAAGCCATCATAATCCATCACTTTTTGCACTGCAGGGCGGGCTAATACCTTTTGTACCCAAAGGGCGATAAAAGGGTAATCGCGGGCTTTTTTATCGTCAAAATGCCGGGTCCAGCGGCATAACATCATGGCGTAAATATCAACCAGCGAAAACTCTTCACCTAAAAACCATGGACTGCAGTGGCTGGCTAAATGTTTGTCTATTTGCTCCAGCAGGGCCTGAGCTTTTTGCTGAGCGTGGCGTTTTACCTCTGCCGCATTTTGCTCACCACTTACCCAACGGTCCGGATAAAAATACACCACTAAGGTGCTTTGTAAGGTGGCAGATAACCAAATCAGCCACTTGTAAGCTTCGGCTCGTTGCAGAGTACCGGGTGCCGGGAATAAGTTCTTGTCCGGGTGGCTGTCGACTAAATGCAGGCAAATAGCTGCAGTTTCAAAAATAACCTGCCCCTGGTCGACTAAGGTTGGAATAGTGCCGTTAGGGTTTAGTGCCAGATAGTCAGCTTTTTTATGTGAGCCTGTAGCTGTGTCTGTTAATACTAACTCATAAGGAACAGAGAGTTCTTCCAGCAGAATATGAGGTGCCATACTGGCGGTGCTTGGTGAATAGTACAACTGATACATCGATATAACTCCTTAGAGAAAAACCTATCGGAGCATAGTAGTGTGAAGCGCTGATGATGGCAAAACTATCTTGGGAGCGGATTGGCGTCAGGGCGGGAGAATAAATGGGTCAGAGCCAAGGCTCTGACCCAGAGTATCAGAGACGTTCCAGCATAGCTGCGGTAAAGTCTGTAGTACCGTGGCTGCCACCCAAGTCGCGGGTGGTGCGATCCCCTGATGCAATCACATCAGTTAATGCAGCCAGAATTTTTTCTGCTTTATCT
>CBIMJC010000467.1:0-2119 GCA_966244125.1 uncultured Rheinheimera sp. | reverse complement strand
AGCATCGCGCCCGCCGAACGCGATTCGCTGGGTGCCATCAGCGTGTGGATTGCGCTGTTTGGGAAAATGAGGGAAGATGAGAGAAGAGAAGAGAATTATGCATCGGAGGAATAAGAAGAGAGAAAATGAGAAAGAAAACACAAAACGAACCTTCCGTTTATAATCGGAGTTTGTTGATTAATGGGAATACAAAGTTTATAATCACTCTCTTTCATATTAATATTCGACCGCGCTGTAATGATTAATTCAACGTCGCGCGTCTCAGAAAACAAAATTGGGGGTAAATAATAAATTTAACCACAAATCTTTATTTTTTTTCGCACCCCACTAGTCCTTTTTACAACATCTGCTGAATTTGTTCTTTAATGAAATGGTATCGTCTGCGCTGGTCTTTGGGTAAATCTGCTTCGTCTATTACATTCATGCATTTGTGCGCCAGATAAATCAAATCTTCGTTTAAACGGCCACGTTGGCTGATGGCCTGCAGTAAGTTCATCGCGATACTGGCATTGGCCGGCATGGTTTTTTGGGCTTCGATAAAGTAATTGATCGCTTCTGAGTACTGGCCCTGGCTGTAGGCTTCCATACCAGCATTGTGACTGGCCACCATAGTAGATCTTTTACTGCTGTATTTATCCTGCTCAGATAAAAACATCATATTCAGCGCTTTGTTATACAAATCCGCACTTTGCGACAAGGTGTTTAAACTGCCCATATAATGGTCGCTCATCGCCAGGTTACCACTTTCAAAATAAGCTCTGGCTCTGTCCAGCAAAGCAGAAGGGGATAAGGTTTTGCCTAAACTTAACTCTTCACTTTGTTGCAGTAAGTGTTTGGCTTTTTCGGTTTTGCCTTCCAGCACTGCCACTCTGGCTTCGATCACCAGTTTATCGTGCTCGTAGGTAGAGGGGTGAAAACGTTTTTTCACGTCTTTTAAAAAATAATCCACTTTGCCCAGCACAGTACGTTTGTCCCGCAGTGTCAGACCCTGAGCATTCTGGATCAATGCTCTGGCGTAGTTCAGCATATTGTCTGCTGTGTCATACATGGAATACTTAGCAGCTTCCAGCAATCTGGAATGAATACGAACGGCCAGATCCGGCTGGTTGTTGATCACTGCTAAATTAGCCAGCACATGCTGACGTAAGTAGTTTTTGGGGGAGGCTTCAGCCACTATCCGTACTGTGTTAAAGGCTTCTTCAGTTCTGTTTTGGCTTAAATACAAACGGGTCAACCAGTCCAGCGCTTCAATTTTGGTCTCGGGCTGATTCACCAGCTCTATTAACATACCTTCGGCTTCAGTGTCCTGTTCCTGGTAACCTTTGGCGACGGCTATACCGAGTTTGGCCCAGGATAAGTCTCTGAATGCCAGTACTTCGCTGTATAAGGCTTCAGCCTCTTTGTAACGGCCGACTTTGACTAAAAGTTCGCCTTTCAGGCGCTGAATGTAGGCATGGTGCAGCGGGTATTGTTCCAACGCGACATCACAAGCTTGTATCGCGTCCGGATAATTTTCTTCGGCGATCATCTGATACGCATATTTTAATGCCCGTTTGACCTGAAAAGCCCGGCCAATACGGCGTTCAAGTTCGGCATAACTAAAAGGTTTGAGCAGGTAATCGTCGGGCAAAAATTCAATCATACCGTAGACAGACTGGCGGTGGCGCTCGCCGCTGACCACGATAAAACAGCAACTGTGTTTGAGTGAGTGTTCGGCTTTTAAGGCTTCAAACAGCTGATAACCGTCGCGTCCTACCCCTAAGTTGTAGTCGCATAAAATAAAATCAAAATCTGTTTTACGGCAAGCGGACATAGCAGTTTCAGCATTACGGGCCACCACCACATGGTCGAAACCGATCAGCGCCAACATGCTTTTCATGTACGCTATCACTTGTTCGTAGTCTTCGATAACCAGAACTTTTTTTGACCGGTAAAATGCTTGCTTGGATACCACTTGAATGAACTCTCATGCCAACAGCTGCTAGCCTACCACAAGACTAAGCGACTCCAGAGAGAAGAATATGTAACTTAATTTATCGATGATCGGACCGCCAGCTGCACGGTCGCGGTATTACCATAAATTCAGTTGCTGCAGTTCGGTAGGGCAGGCGCCGGCGCG
>CBIMJC010000466.1:0-2120 GCA_966244125.1 uncultured Rheinheimera sp. | reverse complement strand
CGGAATAGTCCATGGCGTGGTCGTCCAGATCACTACAGACACAGGGCCAGAGCCGGTGTGACCTTCAGGGTGATCAAATTTATTTACATCAGCGTCGTTCACCAGGCTAAAACGTACATCAATGGCCGGTGATACTTTATCCTGATATTCCACTTCAGCTTCAGCCAAGGCAGAACCACAGTCGGTACACCAGTGCACTGGCTTAAAGCCTTGCTGCAGATGGCCATTGTCGATGATACGACCTAAAGAGCGGATAATATTGGCTTCGGTGGCAAAATCCATAGTGCGGTACGGATTGTCCCAGTCACCCAACACACCTAAACGGATAAAGTCGACTTTCTGAGCTTCAATTTGCGTCAGCGCATAGTCACGGCATTTTTGACGGAATTCAGCAGCACTTAACTTCACGCCTGGCTTGCCGTATTTCTTTTCAACCACCAGCTCTATCGGCAAACCATGACAGTCCCAACCCGGCACATAAGGGGCATCAAAGTCAGACAAAGTCTTGGCTTTAACAATCATATCCTTCAGGATTTTATTGACGGCGTGACCAATATGAATATTACCGTTGGCGTATGGAGGGCCATCGTGCAGGATAAAGGTTTTTTTCCCTTGTTTGGCCTGACGAATTTTCTGGTACAGATTTTTTTCCGTCCAGTTGGCTAACATCTGCGGCTCACGCTGCGCAAGGTTGGCGCGCATGGCAAAAGCCGTGTCCGGTAAATTCAAAGTCTGCTTGTAGTCAGTCATCCGTTGTTGTTCCGTCTTCTTTAAGTTTAAATTCGTTATCGCTCTGCCTTGCTTTACGCAGAAGGCAAAGCAAAATAGTCACGCGCCTGCTGCGCATCTAAAACAATTTGCTGCTGCAATTGAGCAAGGCCGTCAAAACGCCGCTCCGGCCTGATTTTCTTTTTTAAAATCACTTCAATCTGTTGGCCGTATAAGTCGCCGTTAAAGTCAAAAAAATGCGCTTCAAGCTGCTCTTTTTTACCCTGCAGTGTCGGTCTGGAACCTATATTGGCCACACCATGGTAAAACCCCATTTGAGTTACAGCCTCAATGGCATACACACCATGCACAGGTAAATTTTTCCGATAAAGCCAGACATTGGCTGTAGGAAACCCAAGCTGACGCCCAACTTTCTGACCATGACGCACCCGCCCCATCAATGAAAAAGGCCGGCCTAACATTTGGGCCGCCAGCTCTAACTGATCCTGCTCCAGGGCCTGACGAATTAAAGTGCTGCTAACCCGCTGATCATTTTGTTTCAGACTGGCCGTACTGCCCAATCCAAAACCATGCTTAGCAGCGGCTTGCTGTAACAAGGCAAAATTACCGGCCCGGTTTTTACCAAAACAAAAATCATCACCGACAATCAGATGCCTGACGCCCAGTTTATTCAGCAATAAATCCTGAATAAACTGCTCCGGCTCCTGACTGGCAAATTCCCGGGTAAAAGGCACACACAGCATGCGATCCACCCCCTGTTGCGCCAGCCAGTGGTATTTTTCCCGAAACCGGCATAAACGAGCGGGTGCAGCTTCAGGGTTAAACAACTCCAGTGGCTGAGGTTCAAACACCATCACCACTGCAGGTAAATGTAGCTCTGCCGCAATAGCTTTTAATTGCGTCAGTACCGCCTGATGCCCCAGATGCACGCCATCAAAATTGCCTATAGTTAAAACGCAGCCCTGATGTCTGGGTTGAATTGTATGTAAGCCGCGAATTAACTCCATCCGGTATTCTTACTCTGCTGCTGCAAAAAGAGCCTGATTATACCCATTTAATTAGTTGCTTTCAGCATTTGTCTGGCGTTTAAAATCGCGCAGGCGCACACCAAAGACAAAAAGCAAAACAAAATAAGCCACAATGGCAAAGCCAAAGTAGGCCAATAAATGCAGTACCTGACCTGATAAACCTAAAGCTATCCAGCCTGAAAGATCGGGGATAACATAAAACAAAGCACCGGCCATAAGGGTTGCGGCAACAAAAGCCTTCGCAATAAACCAGCTGGTTTTACTGCTGAAGCTATAAATATCGCGCTGTTTTAAACCACGATACAGCAACCAGGCATTCAGAGTGCCGGATAAGGCTGTCGCTAAAGCCAGACCGACATAACT
>CBIMJC010000465.1:0-2125 GCA_966244125.1 uncultured Rheinheimera sp. | reverse complement strand
AAAATCGCACAAGCCATACGGCGCGCCCAGTCGAGCGAAATACGCTCCAGCAACCAGCTACCGGCATACACCACTGGCACGTTGGCTGCCAGCATGCCGATGGTGGTGCCTAAAATTACCTGCCAGGTTTCAGGATAAGTGGCTGCCAGCAATACAGTCGCCACCTGGGTTTTATCGCCAATTTCTGCCAGGAAAAACAAAATACAGCTGGCAAAAAATGCACCGTATTTTAAAACGCTGACTTCTTCGCTGTCGTCTTTATCCGGAATAAGCAACCACAGCGCCACCGCAATAAAAGAGCCGCCTAACAGCCAGGCATGCCAGCCTTCTGGAATAAACTGCGCCACCCAGGCACCAAACCAGGCCGATGCGGCATGATTTAATAAAGTAGCCACCAGAATACCGGCAATGATAGCGTTGCGGGAGCGAAAACGGGCCGCGAGGAATAACGACAAAAGCTGGGTTTTATCGCCAATTTCTGCAACAGCAACAGAAGCGAAGGAGGCCACAAAGGCATCAAAATACATAAACTGCACCTGGCGGGATAATTAAACATAAGACAACAAACCAACTCCCGCCTGGGGTTAGTAAGTTGTCTTAGGTCTCATTAATACCTGATCTGCGACGATCAACGGGACGTTGTTGCCATGTACAGTGAGGTACAAGTGTGTTGACAACAACACAAAACCTGGCGGTTTTGTAAATTACTCCCCTAAGCGCGGGGGCATTTTAGCCGCGCTTAGGGGGCTTCGGCAAGCGAAAACTCTGCTAAAACCAAATAGGCTCTAACCTTTTAAGTGCCTTGCATGAAAACGCAGATGTTCTTCAATAAAGCTGCTGATAAAAAAGTAACTGTGATCGTAACCGGGCTGCAGGCGAATTTGCGCTCCGCTCCGGCTGCGCTGATTGGCTTCGATTAAGGCTTCAGTACGAAGCTGTGAAGGGTAAAACTGGTCAGCCTCTCCCTGATCGATCAGCATAGGCAAACTGCTTTGTTGTTGCGCCAGCAGGAAACTTGCATCGTACTGCAACCACAGGCTTTGGTCCCCGCCTAAATAGGCAGTAAAAGCCTTTTTACCCCAGTCACATTCTGATGGCTGGCAAATAGGTGAAAAAGCTGATACCGAGCGATAGCCCCCCACTTCACGCAGAGCTATGACCAAAGCGCCATGGCCGCCCATCGAATGGCCGCTGATCGCTTTGGCTGATGTGACAGGCAAATGCGCTTCCACTAAAGCGGGCAGCTCACGGCTGATATAGTCGTACATCTGGTAATGCGCAGCCCAGGGTTCTTGTGTTGCATTGAGATAAAAACCAGCGCCCTGACCTAAATCATAAGCCGCATCATCTGCCACCCCTTCGCCCCGTGGGCTGGTGTCCGGGATCACTAAGGCTATACCCAACTCTGCGGCAACACGCTGTGCGCCGGCTTTGACGGAAAAGTTTTCGTCTGTGCAGGTTAAACCGGATAACCAATACAGCACTGGTACTTTTTGTTTTTCGGCCGCAGGAGGTAAATACACCGAGAATTGCATCACCCCTTTGACCGAGTCTGAGTGATGCTGATACTTAATCTGGCGGCCAGCAAAGAGTTTATGTTCGGATAACTGAATCAGCGTCATTGCCTGTTCCTTATGCAGAGAAAGCCCGGCAAAGCGGGCTTTTAATAAATGACTAAATACTGTGGTTAGAAATGAATTACCGTACGAATGGACTTACCTTCATGCATCAAATCAAAAGCGTCGTTGATTTGCTCCAGTGGCATGGTGTGGGTGATAAAGGTATCGAGTTCAAACTCACCTTTTAAATAACGCTCTACGTAATCAGGCAGCTCAGTGCGGCCTTTGACACCACCAAAAGCAGTACCACGCCATACCCGGCCTGTGACTAATTGGAACGGACGGGTAGAGATTTCAGCACCGGCAGGCGCCACACCAATAATCACCGACTCACCCCAGCCTTTATGACAACACTCTAAAGCCGAACGCATCACATTGACATTACCAATGCATTCAAAGGAGAAATCCACACCACCGTCTGTCATTTCAACAATCACATCCTGAATTGGCTTGTCGAAGTTTTTCGGGTTAATCACATCAGTTGCGCCGAGCTGACGGGCAATATC
>CBIMJC010000464.1:0-2134 GCA_966244125.1 uncultured Rheinheimera sp. | reverse complement strand
GTTGCAACAGCAGGAGTCTGAGATTGAACGGCCGGATCAGTTGCAACAGCTGGTGTTTGCCCTGCGGCTGTTGGCTGAACGCTCTGTGCAGAGAGATCGTCAGTACTTGTTGTAGTCGCAGGCACTGTGCTCTGCTGTGCCTGAGCAGGTAAAACAACAGGAACATCAGCGGCTAGCTCAGGTTGTGCCTGAGTCAGCGCAGAAGCCGACGAGTCTGTTGCGGCCGGGGAATGATCCAACTGAGTGACCGGAATTTCGTTTTGCGGCTGTGACGGGCTCAGTACAGCCTGGTCCACAGTTGCACTTTGTGCAGACCGCGCATCGGCGCTGGCCTGCATAGTTTCATCCGTTTGAGCCATAGGTAAAGCTGTGCCCGAAGCACTGCTGCCAAAGCGGCTTTGCCAGAATCCAACCACCAATAACACAATAAACACAGCAATCACAAAATAAGTCACCCACATAAAGCGGTTTTCTGTGGCTTCTGTTGCTGTTCTTTTAGAAAAGCTACGGGTCAGGCTGGGGACCTGATGCAGGCCTTTTGAATTGCTGCTGTAGGCGTCCAGTATTTGTTGAGCTGGAATTTTCAATAACTTGGCATAAGAGCGTAAATAACCACGCACAAAAGTGGAAGAAAGTTTTGCGTCCACCTGATCCAGTTCAATATCCTCAATCAGGCTTTTGCTTAAATTTAATTGTTGCGCCACTTGCGCAGTCGTCAGATGTTGTTGCTCACGAGCCTGACGTAATTTTTGTCCCGCGCTCAAAGTTTGCACTGTGCTGCTGGGCGGCGTTAATTCAGTCGTCATAATTCTAATTGTGCCGGATCTTTTAAGTAGATAAATTGCCCAGCCCGTATCGGGCTTTGCTCAGTTAAGTTGTTCCATTGCAGCAGGCTGGTTAGTTTCACCCTGTAACGCATCGAAATCCGGAATAAGGTATCGCCATACTGGATCTGATAACGTTCTGGTACTTCAATTTGTGGTTCGATCTGCCGGGGAGCCTGTTGTCCAATCCACAGGACCTGCCCCTTGACTATAGGCTGATTATCACGCAAAGAGTTCCAGCTGATTATATCGCTAATAGTAACACTGTAACGCTGCGCTATGCCATATAAGGTTTCATCTTGTTGCACTTCATGTTGCTGAACCTGCTCTGCAGTTTGGGCTTCTGCGGGTTCGGACTCTTGCTCTGCATCGCCGGATGATTCTGCGACAACTGCGACTGGCTCTGCCACAGCTAAGTTTTCAGGCTGGGTTGTGGCCTCAGGCAAAGGTGCTGAAACAACAGCTGCAACGCTCTGAGCCTGCTCTGTCGCGACTGCTGATGGTGGTTTTTTCCGGGTGATTTTAATTTTAGGTTGCACCAGGCCGGTTTTGGCTTCGGCTTCAGGCTGTTGCAGTAACTGCTGTTTATAGTCTTGTCTGAGTTTACTGAATTCGGACTCGTTCAATTTGCCCTGACTAAACAACAAGCTTTCCTGACTTTGCGGATAAGTGGTCAGCAGTAATTGCTCTGCCGTTTGCATCCTGCTGTAGTCCTGTTGCTCCTGCGCGATCTGATAGCTCAATAACACAGAACGGGGCGAAATTTGTGACGCGTTTTGCATTCTGTCCAGCAGCACCTGGGCTGCAGCTAAATCAGCCATCGCATAATTGACCGAGGCTAAGTTAAACAAAGCACTGGGCCTGCTGGCATTGTGTTTAATGGATAAATCGAGATAGGACTTGGCCTGCACAAAATCTTTTTGCTCCAGCCGGCACAAAGCAATATTTTCATAGCTGTCTGCCGCACGGATATAACCAGGGCGGCTGATTGCCTGTAGCAACAACTTCTCAGCTTGCTGATACTTACCACGCTGGCACAAAAAAGCGCCGTAGTTGTTGTAGGAGTCGGCGTTATCAGGTTCGAGATCTATAGCTTTTTGATAGGATTTTTCGGCCGCTTCAAATTCCGCCACCTGCTGATAATAATAAGCCATAGCGTTATGCACTTCGGCCAGTTCAGGCGCTAAACTTTTGGCTTTTTCCAGATTAAACTTGGCCTGTGCATTATCGCCCCTTTGCAGGTAATTAATGCCTAAAGCGATGCGGGTGCGGGCAGCTTCTTTTTGATCTGTCTTGGGACGGACCTGACG
>CBIMJC010000463.1:0-2150 GCA_966244125.1 uncultured Rheinheimera sp. | reverse complement strand
TTATGAAACTTACAGAAAAACAATTGTCGCAACTTGCTGCTGAGCTGGATCAGTTCAAAGCCGGTGTAATGAACCAGTTGGGAGACAAATAATCCCGTTATATCCGCCGTATGCTGTTAACGCAGCGTTTAAGTGCTATTTCAGGCCGCATCCTGATGGTGCTGGGCTTTATCACCCCCTGGTTGTGGGGGTTAGGTATTGCGCTTTTGGCGCTGGCAAAAATTCTCGACAATATGGAAATTGGCCATAACGTTTTGCATGGCCAGTACGACTGGATGAATGACCCGGTGCTGCATTCGAAGCGTTTTGAGTGGGATATTGCCTGTGACGCCGGGTCCTGGAAACGCACTCACAACTTTGAGCATCACACCTACACCAATATCATCGGCAAAGACCGTGACTTTGGTTATGGCTTATTGCGCCTGAGTAATGACTTTCGCTGGCGGTTGCGTAACTTATGGCAGTTTGTCACCTATCTGCTGTTAAGCACACTGTTCCAGTGGGGCGTGTCTTACCATGAGCTGGCAGGGGAGCGGGTATTTTTTGGTAAAAAGAAAGCGGACCGGCTGAACAGTGTCAGCCACAAGGAGCTGAAAAAAGCTTTTTTTGGTAAAGGTGCCCGTCAGTTGTTCAAAGACTATGTGTTTTTCCCTTTGATTGCCGGGCCTATGTGGTTATGGGTGTTAACGGGCAATTTGCTGGCCAATCTGATCCGTAACTTATGGACCTCCACTGTGATTTTTTGTGGTCATTTCACACAGGACGTGCACACTTTTACCCAGGCGCAATGTGAAGGCGAGAGCCGTGGTCACTGGTACTACAGGCAAATTTTAGGCTCGTCTAACTTTACCGGGCCACGCTGGTTTCATATTTTAACCGGCCATTTGAGTTGCCAGATTGAGCATCATTTATTTCCGGATATGCCAGCTTTGCATTATTTGACCGTGGCCCCCCAGGTGCAGGCTATTGCTAAAAAATATGGCATTGCTTATAACAGCGGCAGTTTTTTACGCCAGTACGCCACAGTAGTAGGGCGGATCATCCGATACTCGTTTCCGGGCGGTAAAGCCACTCCGGCATGAGGTGTGGTGAGCAGCCTCCTGAACCAAATAAGGATAGAACAATGTTATTTGCCGATGTTTTGCAGCAGTTTAAAGTCGGACAGCCGGATGAACTACAGATTGAAGTACCAGAGCAGTGGGGCCAGGGCCGCGCAGTGTTTGGAGGTATGGCGTCTGCTTTAGCCTTAGCTCATTTAATCACACAGCTGCCGGCTGGTATTCCGCTGCGCTCAGTGTCTGTATCTTTTGTCGCGCCTTTAAATGCAGGGGGAGCCACAGTTTGCCGCCGTATTTTGCGCCAGGGCAAGTCGGTGATCCAGGCCATGGTCGAAATTACTCAGCAGGATCAGGTGGCTTTAGTGCTGTTGGCAAGCTTTGGTGCAGAGCGGCCATCGGCCTATCAGATCAACGCAGAACCAGCGCCGGTTTTTGCTGAGCAGGGCATGGTGTTGCCCAAACAAGGGCCTGCCCCTGAATTTACCCGGCATTTTGATTATCAAATTATTCACGGGGCTATGCCATTTTCAGGTGGTACAGCCACAGAATTAGGTGGGCGTATCCGTTTTGCTGAAGGCAAAAGCACAGCTGTTGGTGTGCTTGAGTTATTGGCTTTAGTGGATGCCTGGCCTCCGGTCAGTTTAACTTTACTGAGCCAGCCGGCTCCTGCCAGTTCACTCACCTGGACTATTGAGTTTATCCAACCGCATCAGAAGGCTGAAGCCAAAGCCCGCACCACAGACTGGTGGTCTTATCTGGCGGGCATTGAACATGGTGCTGATGGTTATCACCATATCGAAGCCAAGTTATGGCAACCGGACGGCCAATTAGCCGCCATCAGCCGCCAGACAGTGACAGTGTTTGCATAAGGTCAGAGCCTTGGCTCTGACCCACAGATCGGATACGGAATACTTCACCTGCCCAACTTCAGACTTTTGATCGAAGGTCAGAGCTGATGGCTCTGACCGCGCTGCTTAAAATTTATACTCGCCCGGCTTGGATGCTTCTGTTATAGTGCGCGCCCTTTTTCCTGTGCCAGTTTCTGTGTCAATAGCGAGTATCCATTTTTGAGCAACACCACTTTTACCAGTC
>CBIMJC010000462.1:0-2151 GCA_966244125.1 uncultured Rheinheimera sp. | reverse complement strand
GCCACTGCTGCATTGAAGATTCAAATACAGCAGGATCAAATTGCGCATAAATAGACTCTGCTAACTCAGGAAATGCCGGGAAATAAGCAGTGCCCAGTAACTCTGCCAGCCCAGTCTCTTTGTCTTTCACACCAGAGGCTTCAAGCAGAATATTTTCTGGTTGCAAAGCTATGGTTCCTTTAATTCGGACGCCATCACTGCAGTTATAAACTTCAATTTTACGGCCGGCCTTGGATATAGCCTGTTCCAGTAATTTACGCGAGACGTCAAATTCCGGCTTGGTGTAGACCATAGGTCGGAAATTCCCAGTTGAAGGAACGCCTCCTCCATGCCGTAGCTGGTAGTTATACACCTGTGAACCGTCCGCTTTATAATAGGCAGAATGCTGGGAATGGTGTTGATTAATATCGATAAAACCTAGATCAACGCCAAAAAGATAAAAGTGTTTAAAACCTAATTTGATGCCGTAATTCATCACCAGATTAGTCACTGTCGGATAGGCATAAGCCAAAGAGGCCACATTAAAACCACGCTTTTTCAGGCCGTTGTGAAATACATAAGTTGACGCTTCTCCATCTTTAAAACACAGCAGCGTTTCTTTAAATAAAGCGGCAGTATCAGGGTGAATACCATTGACGCTGAGTAAACGGATATTTTTCAGATAAGCTGAGTCATCAATTTGGGTGATCCAGTCAAAAGTAGCCCTGTTTTGCTCTATCTCAGCATGAAAATCAGGCCGGATACCATTTTTGTGAAGAGACCTGAGTGCCGTGCCGCAACTAATCAAAACTACTTGATCTCTATACTCTTTCAGATAGTCAAAACACTGGTCCAGGCTTGGACCGTTACCCACGACAAAAACAGGTAAATTCAGTGCCAGATGATTTTTATATCCGGCATTATCGTGCTGTAAAAAACGTTGTCCGGTTAAAATACTGTGATGAGTATGAGCTATGCCAAAACGGGCATGATCATAATATTCGCCCAGCGCCAGTACTACTTTTAGCTCGGCCCGTAAATCGCTGATCGCCTTCTGCATGCCAATATTAAAGTAGGTGCTGAGCATATAGGTGTCAGCAATAGAATACGCACCTATCTGATAAAACTGTGCCATCAGATCGTAAAAATAATGGCTGCCATCGCCACCTAAATTCAGATAAATTCTAGCTTCGGCGGCATCAGCTTTGGCAAAAATGCCAGCCCAGTCCGTCACCCATAAGCTGGCAGCAAAAAAGTCCAGATTAGGTTCGCAAACAAACAGATTTTTAATCTGATGCTGCTCTGTCAGCAATTCAATATGTTTACCTAAAGCCACACCAAAAATAATCAATGTATTAACCATTGCAGGCAGCTGGCTTTGCTGGTTCAAAGCTTTATCAATCAGAGGTTGCAACTCCGCAACCTTTGAGAAATGTAAATAGCTTTTATATTTAGAGCTGGCGCGCTGATTCAGCACCACATCATCCTTAAAGGGATGATTGACAAAATACTCCACCAGCTCAGTCGATTCAGCGTCAAGATCCTGATGAAATAACGCATTACGTTTTTGATGATACAGATTAGGGTTGCCCTGAGGATCGGTCACCAGTTGCCAGGCCCGGGTTTTATGCTCCAGCATGGCCTTATGCACTTTCGGATAAAACTTTTGTAGCGCCTCCATATTGGCGTCATACAAAGCCTGCGCCTGCTCTGATTTATAGTCCTGGGGTTTATAATGGCCTAATAAATTACCAGCACGTTCGGAGACATAATCCGCATAGTCTTTGTATTCAGTAAATTGATGACCTGTGTTAGTCAGCGCTTCTTTATCACCTGAATGTTGCAGCAGGTAACGAATGACATCGTCCATCATTGGATGAAATTGATGACGATACACAAAGATTTTGTCGAGTGTTTGATCAAACTCCAGTAACTCCGCTAATTCAGCAGGTACAGCAGTGGCATCTGAGCCTATTTGCAAAAAGATATGGGTACCCATGCTGGTGGCGGTGTCGAGCAACTGCTGCCAGTTATTGGCCTGCGCCGAACAGAGCAAAATATCGACATTAGGTTCATACACCACCAGATAACGGATATGGCTGTTCATCACCAGCTCGTTCAGGTGATAACCTAAACCCATGCCAAACACTAAAAGCACATCCACTTTTGCTG
>CBIMJC010000461.1:0-2163 GCA_966244125.1 uncultured Rheinheimera sp. | reverse complement strand
GCTACACCTAAAGCTGCGACAGCCAGCATAGGTAAGTCGTTGGCACCATCGCCGATAGCCACAGTCTGACTGGCCGGGATCTGGTATTGATGGGCAATCTGCTGCACCACATCGGCTTTGGTCTGAGCATCAACCACAGCCCCTAACACCTGCCCCGTCAGCTTGCCATCGACGATTTCCAACTGATTAGCAAAAGTCGCTGTCAGCTTTAAACGCTGTTTTAAGGCTTCAGTAAAATAGGTAAAACCACCGGACGCGATCACCACTTGCCATTGATGCTGCTGTAAACATGCCACTAAAGTTTCTAAACCCGGCATCAGCGGCACAGCGTCCAGCACTTGTTTCAGTATGCTATCCGGTGCGTCTTTTAAAGTTGCAACACGCTGACGCAAACTTTGGGCAAAATCCAGCTCACCATTCATAGCCCGGGCCGTTACTGCTGCGACTTGCTCGCCTACACCAGCCAGTTTGGCAATTTCATCAATACATTCAATCTGAATCGCAGTGGAATCCATATCCATTACCAGCACACCGGGGTGCTGCAAAAACACCGGAGCTGGTAAATACACCAGTTCAGCCGCCCAGTTTTCACTGAACTGACGTATAGCCTGAATAAGCTCCGGACTTAAAGCCTGCGGTAAATCAATACGTACCGCCAAAGCTAAATCGGTGTGAGGACGATACAAACTTAAGCGATAAGCCGCATCTGCAGGTAAGAGCTGCAACAGCTCAAATAGCTGTGACAAGGTGCAGCTGCCGGAAAAAATCCGCAGACTGTTAGTGCTTTGGCCTGTTGTTAAACCAGACCAGAATTCTGGTGCAGGCACAGAGTCAGTAGTGTCACGTTCGCTTTGATAAAAACCAGAAGCGTGCAAAAGCACTGTGTCTTGTGCAGTCAGCCACTGAACTAAACTGTTGTCAGCAAAGGAGTTTGGGTCAATCTTATAATAAAAGCTCAAAGGGCCACCTGTACTTCATTCTGTTGCCGTGGCATTCTACCGACATTTTTAAGCCATTGTCAGTGTAAAAATCAGGCAAATTCATGCAATTGAGCGGATATCAGCACAACAAAAACTCAAAGTACTTCAGACTGGCGCAGCTGTTGCTGGCCTTGCTGGGCATTTGGGTGCTCTCGCAATGGTGGTGGAACAGTAACCAGCAGGGTGAACTGTTGTTCCAGCAACAAAGTGCGGAGCTGATGCGATCGACTTTGGTAGCTTTGTCTCATACAGCCGCTTATCTGATTAACAACGACCAATTAGAAAGTTTAAATCAGCTGACCACCCATATTGCCGCTACCCCTTATTTGCAGGATGTGGTGGTGTATGACGCCAACGGCGTGAAGTTATCCGCCTCAGAAGGCACAGCGGCGGCTCAGCTGTTGTACGCCCCTCAGCATGAACAAGCTTTGCTGGCGATGGTGCAGGAGATCACTCAGGATGATCGGGTCATTGGTTATATCAAAATCAGCATGAAACTCGATGCCAGCTTGTTGCCTGTGACTCAGGCCTGGCAGCAGTTAATGCGACAAGTATTCTGGATGTTATTACTGGCAGGGGTTGTGGCTTTTATGTTACGTGGCACCTGGAGCAAGATGGTCCATCAGTGGCAAAAATGGCGGAAAAGCAAACAAGCAGATGCCGCGAATTTGCTTTAAGCGCTGGAAGCGCTGGGGTCAGGCCTTGGATCTTGAATCAAGATCCAAGGCCTGACCCCAGTATTGCTTCTGCCGTGTTCCAAAGCACTGCTGCAATATGCTGCTGACTTTCGCCTCTTAACTGTGCCAGCTCTTTTAGCACCAAAGGTAAGCGGGCTGGTGTATTGATTTCGCCCTGAAAACCAGCGAGCGGCATCGAAGGTGAGTCGGTTTCCAGCACTAAAGCAGTAAGCGGAAACTGTTTGACGGCTTTGCGGGTTTTCTCTGCCCGCTGATAAGTAATAGTACCGCCTATCCCCAGTTTAAAGCCCATGTCGATAAAGGCTTTACCTTGCGCAAAGCTGCCGGAAAACGCATGCAAAATGCCACCCTGGCTAAAGCCTTGCTGCTTGAGGACCTGCAACAATTCATTTTGTGATTTGCGGTGGTGCAAAATCACCGGCTTTTTTAGTTTGGCTGCCAGCTGCAACTGCTGCGCAGTAGCCGATACTTCCTCCATCGAGCCC
>CBIMJC010000460.1:0-2170 GCA_966244125.1 uncultured Rheinheimera sp. | reverse complement strand
ACTGCACCAGTTGAAAACGGGCGTTTTGTTGTGGGTAGGTATCGGCAAGACTACGGATTTTTTCTATTAATACCGCTGTGCTGCCGCCGCTGCGGCTGGATAACCGAATGACGTTTTTATTGCCACAAAGCAAACTTAAAATACCTGAGTAGACAAATAAGCTGTCGACATTGGCAGGGGCGCTATGAAATACCAAACCTAAAGGCTGGCGGATAAAGTGCTGCGCATGCTGATAAGGTGCCAGCAAAGGTTTTAAATTGGCCTGCCGTAGCCAGAAACCCAAAGCTATTAAATCCGGAAAATCCCGGCTTTGAGGTGCTTTTAATAAGGCTTCAGACAAGGCCTGACAATAAGCAAAATCCTGATCTGCAAAAGGTTGCTGCAGTTCAGCAGTGGTAGTGGCAGGGTTTAATAGAGTCCAGCTCACACAGTGGTTCCCTCTTTGGCTGATGGCGCAAAAGTATCACTACAACCCCGGGCTTCGGCCTGCGGCAAGCGGCCTAAAATATGAAAATATTTACCCGGTCGGCCACAAGGGCAGTTGTCTTCGCCTAACAGCACAGCTCTGTCTTCTGATAACAAACTATGGCCCGGATAACTACGTGGTAAGGTAGAGAGTAACTGCAGCACACCTTCTTCACCCACCGCAGCTATTTGCCAGCTGCCCGGTGTGCGCACCAGTACATCAGCATAACTGGGGCAATGCAGATGGCCTTGTTCGCATTCCACAAAAATAGCACCCACTTGTTCGACCATACCGTAAAAGTTATGCACTTTGCTGATACCTGTCTGCGCCAGTACCTGCAGTTTAAAGGTGGCATTGTCGACCGCCTGGTCCTGTAGTTTTTTCCAGCCGCCGCTATGCAGTAACACCGCCTGCGGCAAGGAAATAGTCTTTTGTTGCTGTTTTAATTGCTGAATAAAAAACTGCCAGATCATAAAAGTAAAACCAAACACAAACACAGGGCCGTCGCCAAATTGTTGGCAAAATTGATCCAGGGCTTCAAAGTTAATGCTCATATCGTCATTCAGCGCATAACAATGATTACGGCCCATAAAGGACAAACCCTGGATCCCAGCGCCGCGGGCGGAGAAATTGCTGCGATCTTTAATCACGCCCGGATGGTCGATGATCAGCATAGGCAAACGGGCTTTACCCAGCCAGTGCTGCATAATTTTCACCAGAATTTTGGATTGAATGGCCGCTGTGGCGCTGTCGAGCACAATACGGGATGGGGTGCCTGTAGTGCCGCTGGAATACAGCATTTTAAACACCTCGGCATCCGGCACAGATTGCAGTTTTAATTGCTTAAACAGCCGCACCGCCAGATAAGGCAGTTGTGCGGTTTGGTTTGCTGTTATAAAAGCAGGCCACTGCGCCTTCATCAGGTGCTGATAGGGGGAGCAATGCTGCTGATGATGCAACGTCAGCGCATTGAGTTCAGCCAGCAATAAAGGCTGTTTTTCAGCTGCGCTCAGGCTATAAGGCTCATGCTCAATCAGCATCTGAAGTCTCCATCGCCAGTTGAAGCAGCGTTTGATAATCGGCTTTGCCATTGGCAAGCACAGGTAAGGTATCCAGTTGCAGTACTTTAAATAAAGCAGGATGCAGCTGCAGTTGTTCGCGTAAATGCTGTTGCAGCTGTTCTCTGAGTTCAGGTTTTTGGGCTGTGTAAGCCACTACTAACAAATCGTCCGTACCAGCACAGCAGACTGGGTCTGTGAACATTGCAAGTTGTTGCTCCAGATGATCCAGCTGTAATCGCTTGCCCTGAAGTTTTAAAAAACGGCTTAAGCGCCCAGCTATACGGTACAAACCATTGGGCAGGCGTTCTGCTAAATCTCCGGTGTTTAATTCCGTCAGCGCAGTATCACTGCTTAAATCGGCTGCTGATGATGCATAACCTAACATCACATTAGGGCCACGGTAACAGAGCTCGCCCTGCACCAAATCTGCGCTGATCAGCCTTTTGCTGACGGGATCACGCAGCAGCAATTCGCCTTCCGGAATAGCGACCCCAATACAATCGGCATGCTGTTGCAAAAGCTCCGGTGGTAAATAAGCGATACGGGCTGTGGCTTCGGTTTGGCCATACATCAGATACACCGGTTTTTGCAGCGTACTGGAGAGTTGCTGCACATAGTCCGTCAGGCTGCTATTGAGTTTGCC
>CBIMJC010000459.1:0-2178 GCA_966244125.1 uncultured Rheinheimera sp. | reverse complement strand
TTGATTGCTGTTGTCTAAATCCTGCTGCGCCTGTAACTGAGCTGCGTAACCGGCACGATCCGCTAAAGCATCCGACACTTCACGAAAAGCCTGCTGGATTTTTTGCTGATAGGTTGCCAGTGCCACTTGCTGCTGTGCTTCGGCCACCTCCAGATTGGCTTGGGTTCGACCCATATTAAAGATCGGCAGGTTAATGGACGGAATAAAACTCCAGCTACCCGAACCACCTTTAAACAGATTATCCAGCTCGCCTGATGCTGAACCCGCAGCGGCCGTTAAGCTGATGCTGGGGAAAAAGGCTGCTTTGGCTATGCCAATATTGGCGTTGGCGGCCAATAAGTCATGTTCAGCAGCTTTTAAATCAGGTCTTTGCTGCAATAAATCGGATGGCAAACCCGCAGGTAACTCAGGTAACTGCAGCAGTTTACTCAGTGGTTGATCCGGTAGTAAGTCTGCGGACACTTGAGTGCCAGTTAACAGATCCAAAGCGTTTTTATCCCGGGCCAGCAAACGCTGATAACGGGCTATATCTACTTTGGCGGTCGCTACTGTACTTTTGACCTGCTGCAAAGTTAAAGCTGAAGCGGCCCCTAAGTGATAGCTTTGCTCTGTCAGTTCCAGCGTTTTTTGCTGGCTGTGTAAGGTATGAGTCGCCAGTTCGAGTAACTGCTGATCGGCCGCATAAGTCAGCCAGGCATTGGCAAGTTCCGCCACCAGACTGATCTGGCTGCTTAATTGCGCCTGCTCTGTGGCATACAACTGCTGCAAAGCTTGTTCTGACTGATTACGCACTTTGCCCCAGAAATCCAGCTCGTAAGAAGTCATGCCCACAGTCGCGCTGTATTGCTGGCTGATTTGCGCAGTACCACTACCTGTTAAATCGCCCGGTAAACGCTGGCGTGTGCCGGACGCATTTAAATCCAGCGAAGGATACAAAGCCGAGTCTTCAATCTGATACAAAGCCCGTACCCGCTGCACATTCAGTGCAGCGATTTGTAAGTCTTTGTTGTGGGCAAGGCTGAGTTCTATCAGTTGTTGCAGCTTAGGGTTACTGAAAAACTCTTGCCAATGCAGCTCTGCCGCTTTGGTGCCAGAACCCGGGCTTGTTGCATAAGCAGCAGGCACAGGCAGTTCAATGGCTTGTTGTTCTGGCGCCAGCTGGCAGGCGCTTAATACCAGGAGGGCCAGAGCGCTTAAAGTTAAAGTTGTTAATTTCATTGAGCTTTCTCCTGTGCTGCTATCTGTTTGCCCGGGAAGACACGGCGGACCAGCACAAAAAACAGAGGCACAAAAAGTACAGCCAGAATAGATGAAGCCAAGGTGCCGCCTATCACTGAAATACCCAGAGCGTTTTGTGCACCTGAACCCGCACTGGAGGCAATAGCCAGCGGCAATACACCACATATAAAGGCCATGGAGGTCATTAAGATAGGGCGCAGACGTAAACGTACAGCTTCAATAGCGGCCTCGACTAAACCTAAACCCTGCTCCATCCGGTGGATGGCAAATTCCACAATCAGAATGGCATTTTTCGACGCCAGACCTATGGTGGTTAATAAACCTACCTGCAGATAGATGTCATTTGATAAGTTGGCCACCAGAGCTGCCAGGGCCGCACCAAACACACCCAGAGGCACTATCATCATCACAGCAGCAGGCACAGACCAGCTTTCATACAAGGCGGCTAAACACAGGAACACCACCAGCAAGGATAAGGCGTACAACAAAGGCGCCTGACCACCACTTAAACGCTCCTCGTACGAGATACCTGTCCACTCATAGGCAAAACCCGGTGGCAGCTGTTTGGCCAGCTTTTCCATTTCATCCATGGCCTGACCTGTAGTGTAACCCGGTGCTGCAGCGCCCTGAATTTCCATAGAGGAGAAGCCGTTATAACGTTCCAGACGGGGAGAGCCATAAGTCCAGTGTGAAGTTGCAAAGGCAGAGAAGGGCACCATCTCACCTTCACTGTTACGCACATACCATTTGGTTAAGTCTTCCGGCACCATGCGGCTGTCCGGTGCACCTTGCATATAGACTTTTTTCACCCGGCCACGGTCAATAAAATCATTGACGTAACTGCTAACCCAGGCTGTGGCCAGCGTACTGTTGATATCGGCCTGGCTGACATTCAAAGCTTCAGCTTTGTCTAAATCGATGTCCAGTTTCAGCTCATGC
>CBIMJC010000458.1:0-2182 GCA_966244125.1 uncultured Rheinheimera sp. | reverse complement strand
AAGCGCAAAGTGCAGCTTCCAGCCGGGCTAAGGACTGCACTTCCAAATCCGCTGTAATACCTGTGGGCAAAGTCGCTCCAAAACGATTCAGCCAGCAGGTATAAAAACCTGCCTCTTTACCGCCTTTGATATCCGCTATCGGGTTATCCCCAACCATCAGCACAGTCTCTGGATCCGGCTTTCCCATCAGCTCTTTGGCATGAGAAAAAATCTGTGGATGAGGTTTCGCCACCCCAACCTGTTCAGAAATCACCAGAATATCAAAGTGGTTATGTAAGCCGGTACGCTCTAAACGGATTTGCTGTAAGTCAGTAAAACCGTTGGTGATAATGCCTAATTTAGCTTTGCCCTTAAGCGCATTAAGTAAACTGACAGCACCAGGCAAAGGGGTACAAACTTCGGCCATCGCCTGTAAAAAACCTGCATTCAGTACTGCAGGCGCGACATTTAATTGTTCCCCCCAATAACTAAACCGTTGTTCCTGCAAGTGTTTTGCACTGATTTCACCACTTTGATACTGCAACCAGAGTGGCTGATTTAACGCCTGATACTGGTCATAGTGAGCTTGTGAAAAATCAACGCCATAGCCCTTAAACAGCAACTGCAAACCTGCATAAGCATCAAAATGAAATAAGGTTTCGTCGGCGTCGAATAAAATCCAGTTAAAAGCTTTCACTTACATTCTCTCGCAAAAATAGACTGGGGTCAGGCCTTGGATTTTGAATTTCAATTCAAAATCCAAGGCCTGACCCCACATTTTTAGTTAACTGTCAGAAGAGCCGTTGACTATCTCGGCTATTTCTTCCAGACGGCGCAGCGCCAGATAGTTGATGGTACGTTTTGGATACTGGCCTTTGCTGTTACGCTCACCGGCCGGCATATCCATCAAAAGTTCCAGCGCTTCATCTACCCCTTTGACCACATAAATATGGAACTGGCCCTGCTCTACCGCTTTGATCACTTCGTCATTCAGCACCAGATTCAGCTGGTTACTGGCCGGAATAATACAGCCTTGTTTACCTGTTAAACCGCGGGACTGACACAAACGGAAGAAACCTTCAATTTTTTCGTTAACGCCACCTATAGCCTGCACCTGACCATGCTGGTTAATAGAACCTGTCACCGCCAGACTTTGGGTAATAGGAATATCCGCAATAGCTGAAATCAGCGCACAGACCTCAGCCAAAGAGGCGCTGTCGCCATCTATTAAGCCGTAGGATTGCTCCATCGCAATATTGGCCGACAGGGTCAGTGGAAAATGCTGCGCATATTTAGCACCCAGGTAACCTGTGAGCAGCATCACCCCTTTGGAGTGAATGGATTTACCCAGCTCAACTTCACGCTCGATATCCACCACACCAGTGGATCCAGCGAATACAGTAGTACTGATGCGGGCCGGCGTACCAAAAGCTGTATCACCAATTTCCAGTACTGTTAAGCCATTAATTTTGCCCACGGCCCAGTCGTCTGTGTCTATTAAAATCTGGCCTTCCTGAATATCTTCCAAAAAGGATTCACTGATGCGGCCTGTACGGTACTGTTTGCCTTCCAGCGCCATTTGCACATGTTCGGCACGCAGTTCAGCCGAGTCATGCTGAGCGGCATAAAAACAGGCTTCGCGCACCAGCTCCAGCACCTCCGCAAAACGGGCAGAGAGTTTGCGCTGATGTTCGGCCTGACGGAAACTGAAGTTCAGCAACTGCTTTAAACCGCAGGCGGACAAGGTTTCCATCTCCATTTGCTGAATTTGATCCTGAATTTGCAGCGACATATACCGCACTGTCTGCTCGTTAAACGGCAGATAATGCTCAAAGTCAGCTAAGACGCGGAACAGTTCGTTAAACTCATCATCCACGTCCTGCACCAGATAATACAAATCCCTTGAGCCCAGCAGCACTATTTTAACGCTGAGCGGTATCGCCTTAGGTGTGATAATGGTGGAGTTGGTGACTGCATGGTCACTTAAAGTATCAATCAGAATTTCGCCGGTTTTCAGTGCCAGTTTCAGCGCATCCCATAAGCTTGGCTGCGACAATAAACGATCGGCATCCAGCACCAGATAACCACCATTGGCTTTATGCAAAGCACCGGGGCGGATCATGCGGTAATTGGTATACAAGGAGCCTTGCATTGAGCTGTATTCAACCCGGCCAAATAAATTGCCGTAGCTTGGGTTAGGCTC
>CBIMJC010000457.1:0-2228 GCA_966244125.1 uncultured Rheinheimera sp. | reverse complement strand
GCCCGTCTGTCCGCTGCAGGTTTTGAACATATCAGCCTGTGGTTTCAGTGCTTTAATTTCTGCTCTATGGTTGCGATAAAAGCTGAGGTGCAGTGATGAGTCGTTTCCAGAGTTTTTATCAGCAAATAGCAGGGAATAAACTGCTGCATTGGCTGGAAACCTTACCTGCTCAATTAAAACGCTGGGAGCAGGACGCTTTGCATGGTGATTTTAAACAGTGGCAAAAAGTGCTGGACCATCTGCCTGTTGCTCCCAAAAACTGCGTCGAACTAAAAAATAAAGTCGAGTTTGGTCTGCCAGACGAATTGAGTGAAGGACAAAAACAGCGGCTTGAAGTCTTATTACGTCAACTGATGCCATGGCGCAAAGGCCCTTTTACGCTGCATGGTTTGACTATAGACACCGAATGGCGCTCAGACTGGAAATGGGACAGGGTATTACCTCATATCAGCCCGCTTAAACACAGAACAGTGCTGGATGTTGGGTGCGGCAGTGGTTATCACTTATGGCGAATGAAGGGGGAAGGTGCTGAATTTGTCGTCGGCATTGACCCATCGCAATTGTTTTATTGCCAGTTTGAAGCCATTAAACATTTTAACCCTGACCCTACAGTGCACTTATTACCTGTTGGCATAGACGATATGCCGGAACTCAAAGCTTTTGACACCGTATTTTCTATGGGCGTGTTGTACCACCGACGCTCCCCCATCGACTTCTTAGCTCAATTAAAACAACAGCTGCGCCCTGGTGGCGAACTGGTGTTAGAAACTTTAGTGATAGAAGGTGACGAACAAGCCGTGCTGGTGCCGACAGACCGCTACGCTAAAATGCGTAATGTCTGGTTTATCCCAAGCACTGCGGCTTTGTTGCTCTGGTTACAGCGAGTAGGTTTTAAAGAGGCGAAAGTAGTGGATTTATCAGTGACCAGCCTGGATGAACAACGCAAAACCAGTTGGATGGAAAATGAAAGTCTGATTGATTTTCTCAACCCAACTGATCATAGTAAAACCATTGAAGGCTACCCGGCGCCATTGAGGGCCGTGATCGTAGCTGTGGCTTAAACCAAAGGAAGTTCAATGCCGTACCGCCCTAAATCAACCATGGAACAATGGCGCATACTGCAAGCTGTGGTCGATGCGGGTGGTTATGCCCAGGCGGCCGATTTACTGAATAAAAGTCAGTCATCACTCAATCATGCTGTAGCTAAACTGCAGTCTCAGCTGGGGGTCGAACTGTTGGAAGTTAAAGGCCGTAAAGCCTTTTTAACCACTGCTGGTGAAGTGATGCTACGTCGCTCCCGCCTGTTGACCCAACAGATAGAAGATTTAGAGCTTCTGGCCTCGAACATCAATGTCGGCTGGGAGCCGGAAATTCGTATCGCGGTTGAGCTAGTGTATCCCAAACAAATTTTGTACCGCGCTTTGGCCAAATTCCATCCGATATCCCGAGGCAGCCGCATTCAGATTATTGACACAGTGATCACTGGTTCTACTGAAATGATTCTGGAACACAAAGCAGATCTGGTGATAGCAGCTTCTCCGAGTGTGCCCAGAGGCTATATTGGTGAACCTCTGGCCGTGATCCAAATGATCCCGGTTGTTGGTACAAAACATCCATTGGCGCAACAGCCGAAGCTGGATCTCAATGAACTCAGTCAGCATTTGCAAATTGTGATCCGGGATACAGCCGCCAAGCCAAAGGATGTGGGCTGGTTGCGTGCCGAACAACGCTGGACAGTAAACAATTTTTTCGAAGCGATCGATATTCTGAAAAATGGCATTGGTTTTTGTTGGCTGCCTGAACATTTGATTTGTGATTTGATCCAGAATGGCACTTTAACGCAGCTGCATATTACGCAAAGTTCAGCCAGGACAGTGCCATTGGCGTTGGTCACACCCAAGGAAGAAACATTAGGGCCTGGCAGTCGTCAATTACGGGAGCTGCTCGTGGCCGAGCATAAAATTTAATAACGGGGACTATTATGAATAACAAGGAATTAACCGAATTAATGAAAGCCACGGCACAGGATGCTGTGGTGTATTCAGCTGAAGAACATCAGGTTCTGCTGGATTTTAGTCTGGATAGCTTAACTAAAGTGGATGAAATCCTCAGTGAGCTGTTTTTACGTCAGCAGGAACAACGTCACGCTGATGATCTGTTGTTTACTTTATCCAATGTATTCGGTGCCTACACGGGTGAAGTTTTTATTCATCATGTGGGAGGCGAAT
>CBIMJC010000456.1:0-2232 GCA_966244125.1 uncultured Rheinheimera sp. | reverse complement strand
GGATTTTACTTTGACACAGATTTAGAGTTAACCGCAGATCTGGAGCCCTTCCGGCAGCACCATTTTGTCACTGGTTTTGAAAGCTTTAAAGGACGCACAGCTCCTGTGACTGCCATGATGGGATCAGCGCCAGGCAATGCCATCATTGGGCGTTTACTGAGTGCTTATGACAGCAAATCCTTTTACAAAGCGGATGGCTCAGAAGACTTAACACCAAACACCGGACTTATCAGTGATTTATTTGCCAGAGACTTTGGTTTGCACAAACCTTATTGCGCAGATCAGCTGTATCAGCTTTCTGATGAAGCTGTGATCTATCCAAGCTTTTATTTTTGTACACCAGAAGCAGGTAAGGATAATTTTAGTATCCACCACTTTAATGGCTCATGGTTTGAGGAGTACAGCAGAAAGTTGTTGCTGTATCTGGCTGGTTACCAATTGTTGCGGTTAAAACGCAATAAGGTGCGCACTGGCGAGTTGCCGCTGAAAAAAGGCGAAAGAAAAATAGCCTTACTGGAGCTCAGTTCACGTTACAGCTTATTGTTACTTAAATCCCACGCCTGAGAAGGGGAACGCATTCTTTGCACTGAAATACCCTGTTGTTTCAGGTATACTCGCGCGATTTTTCTACACTCTGTATTTGCAGCGGTAGAAAGCAGCAGATTAACCTGATGGCAGCCGTTTTATGACCAGTTCTACTACCTCTTCTTTAAAACCTGTGGTTATTGACCACCGTTTCTCCATTGCCCCTATGCTGGATTGGACAGACAAGCATTGTCGCTATTTCCATCGTTTGTTGTCTGAACATGCGGTGCTTTATACCGAGATGGTCACCACAGGCGCGATCATTTATGGTCAGGGCGATTACCTGGCTTTTAATGAAGAAGAGCATCCAGTGGTTGTGCAGCTGGGAGGCTCTGATCCGAAAGATATGGCGCACAGCGCTAAGCTGTGTCAGGAAAGAGGTTACGACGCTATTAATATCAACGTAGGTTGTCCATCGGACAGAGTGCAAAACGGTATGTTTGGCGCTTGTTTGATGGCAAAACCTGAATTAGTTGCTTCTTGTATCCATGAGATGCGTGCTGTGGTGGATGTTCCTGTCACAGTGAAAAGCCGCATAGGTATTGATGATCAGGACAGTTATCAGTTTCTGGTGGATTTTGTTGGCACTATAGCTGAGTCTGGTTGTAACCAGTTTATTGTACATGCCCGTAAAGCCTGGTTGAGTGGCTTAAGCCCTAAAGAAAACCGGGAAATTCCGCCTCTGGATTACGAAAGGGTGTACCAGCTGAAAAAGGATTTTCCGCAGTTGGATATTTCTATCAATGGTGGTGTAAAAACACTGCAGGATTGCTTAACTCACTTACAGCATGTGGATGGTGTGATGGTGGGCCGCGAAGCCTACAGTAACCCTTTGATGCTGGCACAAATTGATGCAGCCATTTACAACAACCCACGCGCTGTGCCGACACCGCATCAGGTGGTTGAGCTGATGTTGCCTTATATTGAACGGCAAATGACACAAGGCGCACGCTTCTGGCATATAGCACGGCATATGCTTGGCTTGTTTCAGGGCGTGCCTGGTGCCCGTTTGTGGCGCCGGCATTTAAGTGAAATAGGCCACTTGCCGGGCAGTGGTCCACAGGTGATGCTGGATGCGCTGAAGAAGGTACCGCAGCTTTAATAAGGCGAATAGAAAATGTCTAAAAAGTGGTGAATTTCACCACTTTTTTGTTTTTAGCACTTTGAGCTCTTTTGCTTTAAAATGGTTGATTTGTATTTAAGTTGATATTTATCAATAGCTTAAAATTTAATTTCAGTATGGCACGCACCTTGAAATAGAGATAGTGAACTTCACTACTCATTAAGGAGCACGACCATGAAAACACTTGCTACGTTAGTCCTTGTTACCTCTGCAGTTTTTGCGGCTACCCCATCAGTACAAGCCAATGAATTGAGTTTACCTTCAGTTAATACACAAGCTGTCAGCGCTTTTGCTGCTGAACTGATGAGTCAGCAAATGGCTGAGTTAAAAGTGGCTATTCTGGAACAAAGCCAAAAAGCCCTGGCTGAACTGGAAAGCACTTTAATGACCACAGACAACACTGAAAAAGAAACTGTGATTGCTGTGGCTAAGGCGGACTAAGGATGCTGAGCTTAACATTAGGGTTGTTGGGTTTGTTTTTATTGCCCGTAGTTAGTGTTGGCCTGGTGTCTGTGATTTGGCAT
>CBIMJC010000455.1:0-2238 GCA_966244125.1 uncultured Rheinheimera sp. | reverse complement strand
TCGGCGTCAGGAGGTTTTACTTGAGGAATTTATTTAATTTTATTGAATAAATTTATAAGGTTAGGATATCTTATTGAGGATAAAACTACAGCTAACTATTGTATCGGCAAGCTGATGCAGAACTTTAGTTCAAATGCTGTTTTTATCAGCGTTCAGGTAAAAAAAACCGGGTCAGAGTAAAAATAAACGCCGGTTTAATTTTACTCTGACCCGAATTATCTTAGTGCTGAAGCTGGTAGATATAGCTGTCGTAATCAAGCAGCAATTGCTGGACTATAGCGGATGAGTCTGTCGCGTTGGCAGCCACATCAAAGCAGATCTGGGTATAACTGGCTTCAAAGTCTGGATCTGTCAGGTAACGCTGTATAAACTCCAGTCGTTCCTGATCAGAGGAAAACACAAAATCATCGCCTATATACTGATAGACGTCACCATAAGCTTCGGTCAGTACCGGAATGCCCAGGCTTAAGGCTTCGATGGCAGAGGTTCCGCCGCCCTGGCGTTTTGGATTTAGCATAAAGTGACAATTTGCGATCAAATCTATCGCATTGCTGACTCTGCCACTGAAATAGCTGCAGGACTGCAACTGAGCTGGAAAGTTTTCAATGGCATCCGGCCCGATGAGTACAAAGCCGGACTGTGGAAAGCGGTTTTTTATGGCCAGCAAAGTGCCAATAAAATCAGCCCGCATTTCCTGTTCCAGCCGGTAACCGACGATAGCGAATTTGATGACCTTGTCAGTCACGCTGGAACTTTTAACCGCATCAAACTTACGTAATCTGAAGGGTAAACGACTGGTCAGCACCGGATGGGTCAGAGTCAAAGCAGCAATCTGGTGCTGATCCTTTTCTGTCAGATCACGATGCAGCACAGGGACTGCGTACAAAGGCGTGACTAAAGAGGTCACACAAGGCACATTCAGCACAGGCCTGCTTTGGGCAATAAATTCAAGCACAGGGTTTAATCCCCCCACGCCTATAATAAAACGCGGATTGATTTGATTAATCACATTGACTAAATCAACCAGGTGTTCTGTGTCATCCATGGGCGTTAACTGCATAAAGTCAAAGAGTTGATCCCAGCATTTCACCACAGAACCACCGGTCTGAGCCCTGTGTTTACCTGTGTCTAAATCAAAGAGCATGTCATTCTGGAAGTACTCATTGCGCACTGTGCCAAAAAATACCGGTGCCGGCATAGGGTACAGATAATGCCCTGACTTGGCCACGCTGGTACAACAAATAACCACAGGGTGTTTTCCCATGGCTTTTAACGCGCTGGCATAATTTAAAATGGTCAGGGTGGGCCCATGCTGAGCTGTGACAAACTGATTGGTCAGCAACAAGACTATTTCTTCGTTGCCATGACCAACCAAAGGGCTGACCTGACAAAACTCAGCACTTTGCCGGCAAAAATGTTCAACCATGATTCTGTACATAGGGGCATAGTTATAGCCTAAAGACTGGCCGACAAAGTTAGACCGCATCAGCTGACTGTACAACATGTACTGCTGCAGGAAAGGTAAAGAGCCAAACAAGTCCGGCAACTTTTGTCTGTCTGCATCCGCAGCCCCCAGCAGTAATAACTGCAAAGTTCGCCACAAAGTTACCGGGACTGAAACCGGATTAAAGGTTTGTAACAGGCTGAGTTTATCTTCAGTGCTCAAAGGCAGAAAGCGGACTGTGTCCCAGTGATGAAATTCATTCACCGGCCAGTCGCTTGAGGTTAAATACAGTTGGTCAAAACGGGAGAGTTCGTGCTCAAACATAACAGGCGTCCTGCCGGCGAAGTTTAGTTATCAGTTAATGTAGTCAAATAAGCTCAGGCCAGTGACCCGATTAAAAGTAGCCTGCACGGCCTGCAATGCAGTTTCCTGTTTTACCAGTTCAGTAATGCCTGTGCTGTAATCCAGTTCCACTACATCAGCTTTGTGTGATTTAGTGGCGATCAGTACATCTTCATTGCTGCCGAAAATACTTTCAATCACATTCAGACGTCCACCAATAGAGGACATGGCTGAGTCGACTTTAGCCGAGGCATTGTCTATTTCAACAGTCGCATCCAGAATTCTCTCATTGAGCATATCGCCACTTTCACCCGCATTAATACCATTAATTAAATCCGTTAAAGAATTCAGAATATTGGTTTTTTCCGGTGGCTGCAGGCTGAAATCCACAGTGCCGCCAGGCGCGGCCCCAGTGACATCAATAGACAAGCCATTGTAATTAATGGGCTCAC
>CBIMJC010000454.1:0-2253 GCA_966244125.1 uncultured Rheinheimera sp. | reverse complement strand
GTTAGTGCTTACTAACAGTTCGCCCGCAAAACTGCCGAATAAAGTCTGGTTGTTATCGCCTGTTGATAACTTAGTGATCCAACGCGACCGGCTAAAACAGCTGTTTAGTTTTGATTACCAGATTGAAGTCTATCTGCCAGAGGCCAAACGTCAGATCGGCTATTACAGCCTGCCGATTTTGTATAAAGACCAGTTTATCGGCCAGGTGGATGTCAAAGCAGACAGAGCCGGTAAAAGCTTATTGCTGCAGCATTTAGTGCTGAATGAGCAGGTCAAATTAACGGATGCTTTAAAAGCTGCGTTGACCAAAGCTGTGTTGCACTATGCTGCTTTTAATGGCTGTGAGACCTGGCAACTGGTTAAAGCCAGTGCCAGAACCCGCGACTGGCTTATAGGTTAAAGCGTCGTTCTGTATAGGTACTGAGCCAGGGAATGTTGTTGTTTTTGTAAGTCTTGCACAAACAGCTGGGCAACTTTAGACGCCCCTTGCACCGACAAATGGGTATTATCGGTTTTGCCATCCGGGAACTTCTGATACAAGCCAGCAGGCACCTGAATAAAATACGGCTGGCTGCCAGCTGGCCCTAACTCTTGCCATAAATCGCAGCTGTGCTGCTGCAAATCAAAAAAGTCGATCTGCGCCAATTCGGCCTGCTGTTTAGCTCGTGCTGCGTAGGCTGCTAAATCCCGCTCTAAGCTGTTGCCTTTAAAATTACGCCTGCAAATGGAGCTGGCCAGCATCGGAATAGCGGCTTTGGCTTTGACCTCGCGGATAAATTGCTGCAGCAGTTGTGGGTAACGCGTAGTGACCTCGGCATACCGTTTAGGGTCCTCTTGTTTTTGATCGTTATGACCAAACTGGATCAGCACATAATCACCGGCCTGCAGCTCATCGAGCAGCATTTGCCAGCGGCCTTCATTTAAAAATCTCGAGGTACTGTGACCATTGGCCGCTAAATTGACGACTTGTAACTGCGGCAGCATAAATTCAGGCAATAACTGGCCCCAGCCGCGTTCCGGATAAGCCAGGTTGGTTTTATCTGACATAGTAGAGTCACCGACCAGATAAAGTTTGGCAGGCATAGGTTGGGCTTTGGTTGTTAACCAGCTTCGGATGGTTTTTAGCAGTTGTTCAGGTTGCCACTGGCCCTGATAAACCCAATCTTCGGTGATCTGAGACACTGCTTTAGGCCAGTTATTTTGCAGCCAGCCGTAATTGGCACCATTGGAGTCACTAAAAAAACTACGCTCGCCCCATAAGTTGGTTCTGTCGCGGCTGGGTTCAGCCGGATAGGTTTTACGGAATATCGGCTTATCAGCCATCAAAGGTGAATACTGATTATTCTGCAGGTAAAACTGGGCGTCATAATGGCGGCGGCCGAGTAAAAAGCCCTGAATACCGGATAGCTTCGAGTCTGTGACCACTAACTTCGCGTTTTGATCCAATTCACCGTCATGCCAGAGCGAGGCTTCAGTGGCCTGACTATAAAACTGACTTTGTTTAATCCAGGCTGTGCCGCGTGGGCAGACATAATCAACATGGCCTTCAAAGTAACAGTTGCTGTGGTAATACAGCCCGGTTTTATTCCATAAACTTAAACTGTCGGCGCCACCTGCGATCACACGGCAGTGGTCAGTGATAATACGGCTGGCCTGCTCAAAGCCACGAATAGCAAACTGATGGTCGTGATCGCCATACAGAGCGCCGTAGCTATTAAATACGGTTAAATCCAGCAGCACTATATCTGAGGCTTTGATATTCACTACAGCAGAGCCCCAGTCATCGGGCTGTTGTTTTAAGTGGTTTTTGCGAAGTTCAGCAAATTCAATGGTGGTGCTGGTTTTACCGCTGCCGGCTAAAATGACTTTATCTCGGGTCAGGTAAAGTTTTTCTTTATAAATGCCTGGGCCAATTTCAATCAAAGCCCATTCGTTGCTTGCAGGTAAAGAGTCCAGCGCCTGTTGCACAGAGCGAAAAGGCGCTGAGCCATCTAAAGCCACTTGCAGACGAAGTGGTTGCTCACTGGCGTACAGGTTCAGGCAAAACAGGCTCAACACAAATAGGCTCAGCCTGACAAACAAAGACCACATTGGTTAATCCTTTAACAACTGGGCCATTTGCACGCCAGCCATAATAAATGGCCCAGTACCTTTGCTATCGTTTCGGTACAAGGGTTCACTCATATAGTAGTGATAACTGCCATCCCGACCCGCACCTAAACCTGCCACCTGCACCATGTTGGTCAGACTGAT
>CBIMJC010000453.1:0-2273 GCA_966244125.1 uncultured Rheinheimera sp. | reverse complement strand
AGCAGCACATATGCCAGCGCCAACAAAGTCGCCGCCAGCTCCAGCTGAGTCAGAGTTTGCCAGCCGCTAAACAGCTGCCACCATGGATCCGTCATGGTCGCAAATCACCATGCAGAAACTTCACCACAAACACCACTTTGCCGTAGGTTTCAAAAGACCAGCGAATGCCTTGCTGCAACAACGCCATCACTTCGTCGTAATCGCCAAACACCTGGGTACTCAGCGTATTGGTGATGACCAGCACGTCAGGATTGGTATTTAACAGTTCAATAAAACCTTTGATAGGTTCTATGTAATCACTGGTCAGTGGGTACTTACTGATTTCAATAGATAATTTCATCAAAAATTCCTTAAACTTTGCTTAAAACTGGTAGCTGGCTGTAACACCTATACGGCGTGGTTCACCCAATTGTTCATAGGTATGAGGCTCGTAACCGTCCCGTGGGTCGTTACCAAAATAAAAGCCACGAACGCCATAGCCTTCATCCAGGGCATTTCGGCTCCAGAGCGCCAGCTGCAGCTCATCCCACTGATACTGCAGACGCAGGTTCACTAAATTCATTTGCTCTGAACGGGAATCGTGGCTGTCGGAATAATAAAAGGCCGCTTTACTCTGGACACCCAGATTAAAAGTCAAGTCAGAGGTCAGTAACCACTCACTGCTGACACTGTATTGATACCTGGGTGCATGGGCCTGATCCCGGCCTGTTTTATCGACGCCCTCTTCGGTGACAAAACCACGGATTTCACTCTCCAGCCAGGCAGCATTGGCAAACAAAGTCCAGCTGTCTGTCAGCTGCAGCCTGCTTTCTACTTCCAGGCCCTGATTCCGGCCTGAGGCGGCGTTATCAATAAAACCTATAAAAGACTGGTCACGGGTAACCCAGCTGTTGACCTGCATCTCGTCGCGCCACATGGCAAATAACGCGACCCGGCTGACGATACGCTGATCAGCAGAGCTGGCTTTCACCCCAAATTCGGCATTCCACAACGTCTCAGGTGAAAAATTAGCTTTGCTGTTTAAGTAATCTGCCAAATCTTCAGAGCCACTACCCTGTGCTTTCCCCAAAGCTTCACCGTTAACACCACCTGCTTTGTAGCCACGCGAACCCAGCAGGTACAGACTGGCAGAATCTGTTACAGCTAAACTTAAACTCAGTTTGCCGCCCCACATCAGTTCGTTGTTTTTTTGAGCTATGCCATTGCTGTCGCTGTATTCGTCGTCATAACGTTCAGCCCGGGCGCCAGAGGTTAAAGTCCAGCCATCCGCCAATTTTGTGGACCACTGCCCAAACAAAGCCAGGTTCTGCCGTTTAAAATCACTGAAAAACTGCGCCGCCTGCCATAAATCCCAGTTCCAGAACTGACGTTCTAAATCCGTTTGCTGGCCACTGGCATACCAACCTGCAACCCAATCGGCCTGCTCTTTGCCTAAAAAGCGTTGTTCCAGACTCCACTGATCACGAGCCCGTAAATAGCGGTCTGTCGTAGCGTAACCGTCAGGATGGATCCCTGCATAACTCCAGTCTTCATCAAAACCATAGTCGGTATCAGCCGTCAGGCCACTCAACTGCGTATAAAGATTGGCCCAGCTTAAGCCCTGATAATCAGCCTTCAGTGCCAAAGCACGGCTTTGCTGTTCATCCTGGCCAGGCTGGTCGGATAAAGTGGTGCGGTTACGATCCAACGAGAAGGCGTCATAACCATTATTGATATCACGGTAATGACCAATAAAATCCAGCGTCAAATCAGCCGTTGCCAGATAACGCAAAGCAGCACGGGCAGAGGTTTCGTCAATATGATTGGTATCGTCACGCTTTAAAAAACTGTTGTCGATAAAGCCATCTGAGCTTTGATGATCAGCTGCTACCCGATACGCCCACTGCTCGTTTATCGCATTGCTGTAAGCGCCGCTTAGCTGGTAACTGTCGTAGTTAGCCAGAGTCGTACTGAACTGACCTTCGCCTGCAAAACTGGGCGTATTAGAGATTAAATTCAGCATACCGGCCATCGCATTAGCGCCAAAGCGGGTGGCTTCCGGGCCGCGGAATATCTCCACTTGCTGCACATCAGCCAAAGAGCTGACACCTAAAGCCGAATAATCAATGCCATCAATCAGCACACCCACCGAAGGATTGATGCTGTCGACAAACTCACTGCGCTCGCCTATACCACGAATTTGCAAAAAACGGCCACGGGACGCGCCGGCCGAAAAATTCACGTTAGCAGCCTGTTGCAACAGGTCATCTAAATGCTGAGCGTTCTGACGGCTG
>CBIMJC010000452.1:0-2290 GCA_966244125.1 uncultured Rheinheimera sp. | reverse complement strand
ATCAATGAGGTGGTCTGTCATGGGATGCCAAAACAGACTGATGTTTTAAAAGAAGGCGATATTGTAAATCTGGACATTACGCTGGAAAAAGATGGGTTTATTGCCGATTCCAGCAAAATGTATTGTCTGGGTAAAGTCAGTCCTCTGGCCCAACGCCTGGTGGATGTGACCTATCAGGCTTTGTGGCAGGGGATTTATCAGGTAAAACCCGGTGCACGTTTAGGTGATATAGCGGCTGCTGTGCAGCAGCATGCTGAGCGGCATGGTTATTCTGTGGTACGCGAATACTGTGGTCATGGCATAGGGCGCGAAATGCACGAAGAGCCACAAATTCTGCATTATGGTAAAGCTGGCACAGGTCTGACGTTAAAACCCGGTATGGTCTTTACCATAGAGCCTATGATCAATCAGGGCGACAGAAGGGTCAAACAAAAGTCCGATGGCTGGACTGTGGTGACCAAAGACAAAAAGTTATCAGCCCAGTGGGAGCATACAGTGGCTGTGACTGACACGGGTTTTAGCGTGCTGACCCTGCGGCCTGAAGAGCAGCATTTAGTGCAGGGCGCAACGCTATGAGCAAAACCATACTGATCACCGGCTGCTCCGGCGGTATAGGCAAAGCTCTAGCCTTAGAGGCCAAACAGCAGGGCTACAGAGTGTTTGCGACAGCGCGAAAACAGGACGATCTGACAGAGTTACAGCAATTGGGCCTGGAAACTATCAGGCTGGAGATGACGGATCCGGATTCAGTAAAACAAGCTGTGTTGCAGCTGCAGCAACAGGCCGGGGGCCTGGATATTCTGGTGAATAATGCGGGTTTTGGTCTGATGGGGCCTGTGCTGGATGCCGGAGCTGAAGGCTTAAGGCAGCAGTTTGAAGTGAATGTATTTGCGGTAATGGATCTTACTCAGGCCTGTTTGCCTTTGTTGTTACAAACCAAAGGATTAGTCGTCAATATAGGCAGCGTTTCCGGGGTGTTAACCACACCTTTTGCCGGAGTTTATTGCGCCTCTAAGGCGGCGCTGCATAGTTTGTCGGACGCACTGCGAATGGAACTGGCACCTTTGGGTGTACGTGTCTTGACTGTGCAACCCGGTGCTATAGATACCGGCTTTGCCCAAAGAGCCACACTTGAAGCAGAGCAGCTGTTAAAAGCGGATTCCCTTTGGTGGCCTATGCGTGAAGGTGTGATGCTGCGTGCGAATGCCAGTCAAAATCAGCCTACATCCGCAGCAAAATTTGCCAGAAGTTTAGTATCAGAGCTGAATAAAGCCGATTGCAGCGGTGTAGTGGGCATAGGACATGGCGCTGTGACTTTGCCTTTATTGGCCCGGTTGTTGCCTCAAAAATTGCTGGATAAAGTATTAAGTCGTAAATTCAGGTTGCTTAGTTAGGGTAAAAAAATGATCTTGTACCGGATCAAGAGCTTAGAAAATTTTCGAAAAAATTGTTTAAATTTTCATCGAAAATTGCTTGCCTGCTGCTGAATATTTCACCACTATGACTGTCGCTTTTCTTCATGGAGTGACTGTCATGACATCTAACTTTATGCGAACTGTGCACTTAAAAACTGCACAACAATTCAAAGAACAAGGCCATGATGTGCAGTATGTGGTTAAGCATTTCCACAAAGTAGGCATACCGGAAGATGAAATACCGGAACTCCTGCCTCTGCTCGGTTTTGCTCTGGATACCGACCCTTTGGCTTTACCAACGAAAAGCCGCAAAGACTGATTATTCAACAAAAACGCCACTTTCACAGTGGCGTTTTTAGTATGCAGCTCCGCTGAGGAGCCTTGTTGCAGCAGGTCACTCCAGGACTTAGTCGTGCATCTCATCTGCTGCGGATTGCAGCTCAGCCATTTGTTCCGGCGTCAGTTGAATAGCTAAGACTTTATCAACCCTTTTGCCGTCCATATCAACAATTTCCAGCTGCCAGTTTTTAATCAGTACTTTGTCCGCTGTTTGTGGGATTTTACCCATCAACAGCATCAGTAAACCGTTTAAAGTCTGATAGTTACGCTGATTTTCTTCAGGGAGTTCATCCAAACCTAAACAGTCTTTTAAATCGATCACAGGCAGCAAACCGTCCAGCAGGTACGAACCATCGTCACGCTGTACCACCATTAAATCTTCGCCGTCATCCGGGTTTAATTCACCTGTTAAGGCTTCCATTAAATCCTGCAGCGTCACCATACCTTTTAAGTCACCGTATTCGTCCACCACAAACACCACCTGGCGGGCTGTAGTGCGGAAATGCTCCAGCAATTCCATACCTGTCAGGCTGTCT
>CBIMJC010000451.1:0-2307 GCA_966244125.1 uncultured Rheinheimera sp. | reverse complement strand
GGAAAACACCAGCTGCCGCATGGCTTTGCCTTGTTTCAGCGCCAGCTGCACTATGGCAGAACCCAGAATATGACCTGCATCCAAAAACTCCAGCTCCACCCCTGCGCAGACTGTGACTTTTTGCTTGTAGCCAACCGGATGACAGCAATCCACTACCTGCTCTACATCCTGAATTCCCATCACAGGATCCAGTAACCTTTTACCTTGCCGGGCTAAATGCCGGTTTTGCCATTCCAAATCTTTCAGATACAGATGCACTGAATCTTTTAACAACACGCCAAGCAACAAGGCCGTGCCCTGAGTGCAATAAATTTTGCCCTGAAACCCCTTAGCCACCAGCAAAGGCAATAAACCACTATGGTCTATATGAGCATGCGACAAAATGACGTAGTCGATATCTTTGGGCCTGAAGGCAAAACGGAATTTATTCCATTCGGTGATTTGGTTTTCGCCCTGGGTCATACCGCAGTCGAGTAAAATTTGTTTGTCCTGTAGCTTTAACAGATAACAAGAACCTGTCACCTGCTCGGCGGCCCCTAAAAAGGTTAAACTGGCATCTAATGGCATTGGCTACACTCCTACTTTCTTGCTGGGTGTTGTGGTGCTTTGCCCATCTTATAACTGAACTGAAGTGTTAAAAGATTAGTCTATATCAAACAATATGTTAGTTTATGCAATAATCCTTGCTCCGGAGTTCTGTTATGTCTGCTGATCCTCTGCTCTACCAACGTCATTTAAGTTCCGCCCGACAAGCCACAGAGCAATGCCGGGATTTACGGGATCATCCTTCGTACCGGCTGTCTTTTGCCGATGATGATTTTTTAATGCAGGACGAGTTGCGCCATGTCCGTTTACAACTGGAATATTTAAAACCACAACTGATACTGGAACAGCATCAGATCCAGGCCACAGTGGTGGTGTTTGGCAGCGCCCGTTTTCTTTCTCCTGAAAAGGCACAGCTTTTGGTGCAACAGGCTCAACAGCAACTGGACCAGAGGCCGGACGATCCGGACGCACAGCTGCAGCTAAAAACAGCGCAGCGTCAGCTCAAAAACAGCAGCTACTACCAGGCTGCTGAGGAATTTGCAGCACTGGTCACGCGCCACAGCCAGCAGCAGCCGGAACAGTCATTAATGATTATCAGCGGCGGCGGCCCTGGGGTGATGGAGGCCGCCAATAAAGGCGCATCTTTGGCCGGCGGTCAGAGTATTGGACTGAATATTGTGCTGCCGCATGAACAAAAACCTAACCCCTATATCACGCCAGAGTTCTGTTTTCGCTTCCATTATTTTGCTATTCGTAAAATGCATTTCCTGCAAAGAGCCAGGGCCTTAGTGGCCTTTCCGGGAGGTTTTGGCACCCTGGATGAACTCTTTGAAACACTAACGCTGTTACAGACAGGCAAAGCCACTACTGTACCTGTCATTCTGTATGACAAGTCCTTCTGGACCCGATTAATTAACTTTGATCTGTTGGTGGAGGAAGGCCTGATTAAGCCTGAAGATTTAGAATTGATCCAGTTTGTTGATACGCCGGAGCAAGCCTGGCAAGCGATTTGTGATTGTTATCAATTGGGTCAGAGCTAAAAGCTCAAACAAACCGGGGTCAGGCCTTGAATGTTGAATTTTAATTCAACATTCAAGGCCTGACCCCGGGATTTACAACATTCAAGGCCTGACCCCGGGATTTAACTTATTGCGCTTTCACACAGTCAACAAAGTATTCTGTTTTACCGTTGCGTTCTTCACTGACCAGACCGTGGATATAAGTCTCAAAACCAGGGAAACGACCATTAAATTCGCGGGCGAATTTTAAATAATCGACAATCACTGTGTTAAAAACTTCGCCCGGCACCAACAGCGGAATACCAGGTGGATAAGGCGTTAACATCACAGCCGTAATGCGGCCTATCAGGTCGTCCAATGGCACTCTGTCCAGCTCTTTATGTGCCATAGCAGCAAAAGCTTTGGACGGTTTCATCGCAGGCACCAGCTCAGATAAATACATCTCAGTGGTCATCTTGGCGACATTGTTTTCACGGTAGATCTGGTGAATTTGATCACAGAGATCTTTTAAGCCAATACGCTCATACTGAGGATATTTCGCAATAAACTCAGGCAATACCCGCCACAGTGGGGCGTTTTTGTCGTAATCGTCTTTAAACTGCTGCAACGCTGTCACCATAGTATTCCAGCGGCCTTTGGTAATGCCGATGGTAAACATAATAAAAAACGAATACAGACCGGTTTTTTCGATAACAACACCGTGCTCAGACAGGTACTTCGCCACTATAGCGGCCGGAATACC
>CBIMJC010000450.1:0-2319 GCA_966244125.1 uncultured Rheinheimera sp. | reverse complement strand
GAAAACAGAACCCGTGCCGAACACAGACTCTATCAAGGCGAAGTGGACGCCATGTTACTGGCAAAAGAATGGACACAAAAACCCGAGAGGTTATTGTTCTCAGAGCCTTTGTTACAACATCAGGATTATTTATTTGCCCGCCAGCCATTGGCTGCGCAGGGACAGTTAGCGGACTGGGTAAAGGGCAAAACTATATGCACCCGCCAGTATTATATCTACGACACCTTAACGCCGTTTTTTCAAAACAACGAAACAGCCCGTGTCGACTCTTCCAGCGAAATGACTCAGCTGAAAATGTTACTCAATGGCCGCTGTGATTTTGCCTTTATGAATGAACATGTGGCCAACTGGTTATTGCAGCATCATTTTCCGGACCAGCAATTGTATCGTTCAGCCCAGGGTTTTGGTCCGGTCGGACTGACTCTGGCCTTTCATCCGCGCTGGAAACCGCAACTACAAGCCTTTAATCAGTATCTGGCCGAACAGCGTCAGCAAGGCATCATAGCGCAGTGGTTGAAATTTTATGTCACCAAATCCTGAAGCTGCCGGTGATCACAGAGCTGTCCGCTGAACTTGCCAGCGGATCCCTTTTAAACACTGCTTTAGATCAAATCCTGTAAACCTTATTTCATCCATACTACGTAGGTACATCAAGGGGCAGAACACCTTGATGCAATACTGACAATAACGGAGAAACAAGATGGGAAATTTAGACAGACGTAATTTTTTAAAACTCTCGGCGTCCACCTTAGTGGGCATCACTTTAGGTGGTACAGCTTTGCATGCTCTGGCACAGGAACAGGTAAAAGCCGACGATCCTATGGCGGTAGCAATGAAATATGTCAATAAATCCACTGTAGCAGGCGCCAACTGTGCCAACTGTATGCAAGTGCAGGGCAAAGAAGGTGACGCTTTAAGGGGCTGTAATATTTTTCCGGGCAAACTGGTCAGTGCCGAAGGCTGGTGTGCGGCCTGGGCGAAAAAAGCCTGAGTTTGTTTATCTCCTTTTTGGCAAAAAAGCATAGCCTTTAAAGCCAGCCAAATGCGGCTGGCTTTTTTTCCTGCACAGCTGTGCTGGTGTCAAAGGCCAGGTATCGTTAAGATACAGCCAGTTATCACCAGATTGAGCTGGACCTATGGCATCCTGGCTAACCACTTTTTTAGACTCCGCCGCAGGCCGCTGGTTTGGCGTACCGCAAGCGACCCCCTTAGTACGCCCTGCAGGTGAAACCCAGTGTTTTAGCGGTTCTGTGCTGCTTTGTGGCAAAACTTCGGATCTGAGTGTGCTGCTAAATCAACATCTGAGTTGTTTCGCACAGCTGCTGACTGAAGAGGGTTCAGAGCAGCAGTTACAGGCCATTCTGTTTGACGGCACATCACTGCAAAGCACCACTGAACTGGATTTGCTCTGGCAGCAGTTACATAACCTATTGCCCCGGCTGGCGAAAAATGGCCGCCTGCTAGTGCTGGCCAGTCCGGCTCTTACTGCCCGGGATGCTGATGCAGCGGCCGCAGCAACAGCTTTATCCGGTTTTACCCGCTCCATTGCCAAAGAGCTTGGCCGCTTTGGCAGTACCGCAAACTTAATCATTGCAGAGCAGGGCGCACAGCAAAGTCTGCTGCCGGTTGTCGATTATTTTTTATCTAAAGCTTCGGCTTATGTCACAGGCCAGGTTTTAGCTGTGCGGTCAGCCCCTGTCACTACGTTAAGTGACTGGCAACAGCCTTTGCTTGGCAAAACCGCATTGGTGACTGGTGCTGCCCGTGGTATAGGGGCTGCTATTGCAAAAACTCTTGCAGAACAGGGTGCTACAGTGATTGGGCTGGATATTCCGCAGGCACAAGATGCACTGAATGCTTTAATGCAGCAGTGTGCCGGAAAAAGCCTGTTGCTGGATATCAGTCAGCAAAACAGCGCTGAAACTTTAAGTCAGTGGTTAACAGAACAGGAAATCCGGCTGGATATTCTGGTGCACAACGCCGGTATTACCCGGGATAAGTTGTTGCATCGTATGACCGAATCACAGTGGACTCAGACCCTGAATATCAATCTGCGGGCAATGCAGTCTATCAATACCTTGTTGCTGGAACGCCAGCAAATTCAGGCTCATGGCCGAGTCGTGTTGTTGTCCTCTATGAATGGTTTAGCCGGGCAAAAAGGCCAGACCAACTATGCCAGTTCAAAAGCCGCGCTGGTCGGCTATTGTCAGTTTATGGCGACACAGGAACAGAGGGGCATTACCTTTAACGCCATAGCCCCTGGTTTTATTGAAACCCAAATGACGGCTGCTATGCCTGCTCTGCCGAGGGAAATAGGAC
>CBIMJC010000449.1:0-2324 GCA_966244125.1 uncultured Rheinheimera sp. | reverse complement strand
GCCAGAGCTGCTGCCCATTCGTCCATGGTATCTTGTTCATTGGCCATTATTATCTCTCCACACGTTCAGATAAGTTTAAATCCGCTTCCAGTTCACTGATATCTGCATCGCTGTCCAGGCGGCGACCGCCCTTAGTGAACACATGCATCTCTGATTTCACGGATTCAGGTCGTTTAATTTTTTCAATAATTTTTAACGCAACATTGTCGCGGGAGCGTCCCATTTTGGCTCTGTAGGTCGGTAAATCTTCAATCAATACAGTAATGTGATCCGGCATTTCCACCGGAATAATATCACCGGCCTGCAGATTCATCAGTTGTTCCAGCGTGATCTCTACATCCAGCATTTTGGTGGTCAGATCCACTTTTACATCCATAATCTCGTCGCGCAGGGCTTTACTCCAGCGTAAGTCGGTGTCTTCTTTATCACTTTGCACACCGGCATCAAGCAATTCACGGATAGGTTCCAGCATCGAATAAGGTAATGCGACATGGAAGTCCCCGCCGCCGCCATCAAGCTCGATATGGAATGAGCTGATCACCACCACTTCTGTCGGGCTGACGATGTTGGCCATAGCCGGGTTGACTTCAGAATCCAGGTATTCGAAGGACACGTCCATCACCGGAGCCCAGGCTTCTTTGTAATCTTCAAAGATCAGCTTCAGCAGCATCTGAATGATACGACGTTCGGTTGGGGTAAATTCGCGACCTTCGATTTTAGCGTGGTAACGGCCATCGCCCCCGAAGAAGTTATCCACCAGAATAAACACCAGACGGGCTTCCATCGTAATAAGGCCTGTACCTTTTAACGGACGGAAACGCACCATATTTAAACTGGTCGGAACAAAGAGGGTGTGAACGTATTCACCAAACTTAATCATTTGCACACCGTTAATAGACACTTCGGCGGTGCGGCGCATCATATTAAACAGGCTGATGCGCATATGACGGGCAAAACGTTCGTTGACCATTTCGAGCGTGGGCATACGACCACGGACGATACGGTCCTGTGAGGAAAAGTCGTATTCGGTCGCAGATCGCCCACGCCCGTCGCCGCTTTCCTCGACCTCTTCTTCTTCGACGTCATCGACACCATGTAAAAGCGCGTCAATTTCGTCCTGGGACAATAAATCAGTCAAGCTATTGCTCTCTTATTGCATCACAAAGCCAGTGAACAGTACTTCTTCCACTACTTCACTGCCAGCCACGCCAGTTAAGGCTTCCTGCACTTCTTTCAGTGCCTTTTTCTTTAGATTCTCTTTGCCTTCAACCGTAATCAGCTCTTCTGCGTTGCTGGTACTGAAGGTCCGTAACAAGGTACTTTCAATTAAAGGAATATGTACTTTGGCTGTTTCTTCATTGTTACTGCCCCGTACTAATAATTGCACCTTGATTTGCACCAGACGGTCTTTTGACGCGCCAGTCACATTAAAAATAAAAGGTCGTGGCATGCTGACATACAAGGCAGTGCCTTTAGCCGCCACGGCGTTTGGATCAGCAGCTACTGCAGCTTCGGCAGCACCGGCTTCTGCAGGAGCTGATTCAGATGAACCGCCCGACATCATCAGCACAACCACTACAGCGGCGACAGCAAGCACAACCACTCCACCTATGATGATGAGCAATTTTTTCTTTTTTGCTTTACCGTCACCAATTTCTAAGTCTTTACCAGCCGCCATTTTTATTCCTTATCCGCAGTGATGAAGTCGTATTATTGACCTTGGCTTTCATCAAAGGCAATCACTAACTGTGCAACTGGTGTTTTTTAACACAACAGCAGCACGGCCCTGATTTTTACGCATAATAATCCACAACCCGGTCAGAGTTTTTTACAGACTGCAATGCAGGACCTGTCATCTCCTCTGCGGTATCCAGCTCTGTGCCGCCACTCTGACCAGAGGCAGTGCGACGCCCGCTTTCCTGTCCTGAAGACTGACTTTGCTGCTGGACTGAGCCCTGACTCAGTTCAATACCCTGTAGCTGCAATAATTCCCGGAGTTTTGGCATTTGTTGTTCCATCAGTTCTTTGGCACTGCCTTGCTGAACCATAAACTGGACGGACATTTGGTCCTGCTGCAAACTGATTTTGATCTGCATCGAACCTAATTCAGACGGGTCCAGCCGAATTTCTGCAGTATGAACTTTGTCTTTGACCATCATCAGCATCTGTTCTTTTAACTGACTCGAGGCTTGTGGATCGATCAGATTCAGCTTCTGCCCCAGCTGGTCCACCTGTTTTTGCTCTGACACTAATTCACGACCGGCCACTGTAATAGCCGAAGCAGTTTTTTCCAGACTGGATTTGAGCTGGTTACTAAAAGAGCT
>CBIMJC010000448.1:0-2343 GCA_966244125.1 uncultured Rheinheimera sp. | reverse complement strand
GCTGCTTGAACATAACAAAAACCAGACGGGCTTTAGCATTCCGGAGCAGTTTGGCGATCTGCATGGCAAACTCTTCCAATGTTTTGTCAATTCAGAGGCTTACCAGCAACACTTTCACAAAAAACCTGTGATCTGCCTGAGTGTGTCCGACAACAAAACCTACCAGCGCACCAACAATCAGCATCCGGTGTTAGGGGTGGAATATCTGCCAAATGAAACTTCGTTAACAGAGCAGTACTTCAAAAAAATGGGCTTAGAAGTTCGCTACTTTATGCCTGCAGGCAGTGCCGCGCCTCTGGCTTTTTACTTTTTTGGCGACTTGTTAAACGACTACAGCAATCTGGAGCTGGCCAGCACCATCAGCACCATGGAAACCTTTCAACGAATTTACCGGCCTGAAATTTACAACGCACACACTCAAGCCGGAGAGCGTTATCAGCCGAATTTAAAAAACCGCGATCACGCCTTAACAGACATAGTGTACGACAGAGAAGAGCGCAGCCGCTTAGCGGTGGAACAAGGCAAGTTTGCGCACGAGCATTTTATTAAGCCGCACAGCTCTGTTTTAGAACAATGGGCAGCGCAACAACAGTAATCCCGGCAATGAATTCAATTAAACCAAAGAGCGACGTATTGATGAAAAAATTACTCCCGACATCCACAGCAGGCAGCTTACCTAAACCTTCCTGGCTGGCCCAACCTGAAACCTTATGGTCGCCGTGGAAATTGCAGGGCGAGGAATTAACAGACGGCAAACAGGACGCTTTACGTTTGTCGCTGCACGAACAACAACTGGCAGGTATTGATATCGTCAGTGACGGCGAACAATCGCGCCAACACTTTGTCACCACTTTTATCGAGCATCTGGACGGCGTAGATTTTCAAAAACGTGAAACAGTGCGTATCCGCAACAGATACGACGCCAGTGTGCCGACTGTGGTTGGCCCTGTCAGCCGGCAAAAACCTGTCTTTGTCGAAGATGCGAAGTTTTTACGCCAGCAAACCAAAGCGCCTATCAAATGGGCACTGCCAGGCCCTATGACCATGATAGACACACTGTACGATGCGCATTACAAAAGCCGCGAAAAGCTGGCCTTTGAGTTTGCCAAAATTCTGAATCAGGAAGCCAAAGAACTGGTTGAAGCCGGAGTCGACATTATCCAGTTTGATGAACCCGCCTTTAATGTGTTTTTTGACGAAGTGAACGACTGGGGTATTGCCGCTTTAGAACAAGCCGCCGACGGCCTGAAACAGCTTAAGTGCGAAACCGCTGTGCATATTTGTTATGGCTATGGCATTAAAGCCAACACCGACTGGAAACAAACCTTGGGCAACGAGTGGCGCCAATACGAAGCTGTATTTCCTAAGCTGCAGCAATCCAGCATCGATATCATCTCACTGGAATGCCACAACTCGCGGGTGCCAATGGAATTGCTGGAACTGATTCGCGGTAAAAAAGTAATGGTCGGCGCTATTGATGTCGCCAGCCACAACATCGAAACGCCGGAACAAGTAGCAGCTACCTTGCGCCAGGCGCTAAAGTTTGTCGACGCTCACCACCTCTACCCTTGCACCAACTGCGGCATGGCGCCGTTACCACGCCATGTGGCACGAGGCAAACTCAATGCCTTAGCCGCAGGGGCAGAGATAGTGCGCCGGGAATTGGCGGCCAGGTAATAATGGGGTGAATGCGGTATTGCAGGGTGACCTTTTTGGTTGCCCTTGCTTTGCGCTAAATGGGGTATGACTTTTACTCTGAGCATCCAGCTCAGAGTGCAGTCTTGTCGACCTCAGTCTCAGGCTGCCCCATTTTCACAACCTCAACCCGCAATTTTATATCTGGTACTGCGCCCACCCGCTTCTGTGCGCACCAGGCAGCCTTGTTCTACCAGTTGCACCAGGTGACGGGTGGCTGTGGCGCGGCTTACTTTGGCGACTTTTTCGTATTGGCTGCCGCTGATGCCATCGGCAAAATCACCGTCCAGCAATCGGTTCAGCACTTTGATTTGATCTTTGTTTAAACGGCTATGATCGGCATTTTGCCAGAATCTGGTTTTCACCAAATTCTGTTCTATATCCTGTAACACCTGCTCTATCGCCGATTTAAGAGTATCAAAAAACCACAACAGCCAAGGCGTGATATCCAGACTACCACGCTGGGTTTGCTCCAGAATGTCGTAGTAACTGCGGCGGCGCTGCAATATAGCAACCGACATCGCATAAAAACGGATTGACTGAGCTTCAGCTTGTGCCAGCGCTAAATCGGTCAGCAAACGCGCTATGCGGCCATTGCCATCTTCCAACGGGTGCAAAGTAATAAACCACAGATGCGTGATAGCGGCG
>CBIMJC010000447.1:0-2346 GCA_966244125.1 uncultured Rheinheimera sp. | reverse complement strand
ATAATGCCGCGGTGCATATCGACAATGTAAAGATTGCCGTCAGGGCCGGTATAAAATCTGTGCAATATAAGCTGATTTTTTTCGAACAGCTTAAACGAAAAAAGCGAATACCCGACTAAATTTGTCGGATATTCGCTTAATTGGGATGGCAAAACAGAAATTCAACTCTTCACAACAGTTATAGCCAAAGTAATAGGGGCCTCAGGGTAAATACAACAGCCCCAGGCTCTGGCTGCATAACTTAGCTGCGTGACTCAGAACTGAGTACGCAGCCAACAAAGTTGCAGTTTTAAACACCAGGCGGATATCAGCGCTCAAAAGTTCCTTTCACTACAGCCTGGCCGTTTTTAACTAATTGACGGCCTTTGGCAAACACATCACGGATAGTTAAATCTGTTTTGTGCAAAACGACTAAGTCCGCATCCAGACCTGCTGCAATACGGCCTTTTTGTTTTAGTCCCAATACAGCGGCCGGGGCTTTAGTGATAGCGGTAATAGCGTCAGATAAAGGCACCTGATACTCAAGCACAGCCTGTCGGGCGACCTGATACAAGCTCTGTACTTTGCCTACTTCTAAACCAACTAACTCAGCGTCTGCGTTATAGATGGGTAAACTGGCGTTGCCGTCTGAGCTTAAAGTTAAGTTCATCGCAGGTATTCCGGCTTGCAGGGCTCTGGCTAAAGCTTCAGCTGCCAGCACTTCTCCATGCAATACATCATAAGATGTTGTGCTGCTGGTAAAATCTATAACGCCTCCGGCTTTTGCAAACTCAATACCGGCCTGAAACAGTGCTTCATTGCGGTTAATATGAGTAGGGTAGAACTGGGATAATTTCAGCTCTGTGCCTGCAACTGCTTGCCAAAGTGGTTGTAACAAGGTCTCGCCGCTGCCGACATGGACACTGACCACACCAGCTTTACCCGACAATATCCCACCTACTTTTGCCGCAGCAGCCACTTTACGTATTTCATCAATAGTTGGCTGAGAAGAGCGGAAATCGCTGATGGCTATTTCACCAACCCCTATAAACTTATCGATAAGGATCAGATCATCAGTGACAGAACCCATTAAAGTCCGGCACGGAATTTCGTAAGAGCCTGTATGGCAATAAGTTGTGATGCCTTCGGTATCCAGAGCATGGGCTTTGGCCAAAAGGTTCGTTAAGGTTCTGGTGGTGGCATCAGTACCAAGCACACCTATAGCTGTAGTGACTCCGCCTAAAGTTGCATCTGTTAATTGCATTTCAGGTGTACGGCTGGCAAAACCACCTTCGCCACCACCGCCAATAAAATGTACTAATGAATCAACAAAACCCGGTACTAAATAGCAGTTGCTGGCGTCTATGACCTCAACAGGTAAGTTTGAATTACCAATGTTTAAATCCACAGCCAAAGCTGCTATTTGTTGGCCTGCGACCAGAAGATCCATTACTCCTGCATCTTGTGGGCTCAGAATATGGGCATTTTTAAATAGTTTGATGCTGCTCATCGATAGTCCTTTGTGATTCTTATTGGTAGCCAATGGCAACTGCCACTAATACAGCCAGACTCGCTAAAGCAAAAAGCCAAAGCTGCAAACGCCAGGCAAACTTTGCCCATAACATCCAGTCCACCCGCACCACACCTAAACAACCAATAAGGGAGGCCGAGGTGGGTACTATGCAGTTGGTTAAACCATCACCCAATTGAAAGGCTAATACTGCGATTTGGCGGGACACGCCAACCAAATCAGACAAAGGTGCCACCAAAGGCATAGTTAAAGCGGCCTGGCCTGAACCTGAAGTAACAAAAAAGTTAAACACCGACTGGAAAATCAACATAAACCAGGCTGAAACATAAGCGGAAAAACCATCAAAACTGATGCCGGCATAATAAAGCACAGTATTGAGAACAGAAGGTTCTGTGGCTTTGTCACCACCTAACAACAGCACTATGCCTTTGGCCATACCTACTATCATGGCTGCAGGTAATAACTCGGCAGCACCTTGTTTAAAGGCATCCGCAGATTCATTGACTGTCAGACGTTTACCAGCAATAGCCAGAATAGCTGTGGCTATACCCAAAGCAAAAAACTGGGTGGCAATTTCCGGTATATAGTAACCGCGGGCTACCACACCCCAAATCACCCAAATAATACCTGCGACAAAAAGTAATAAGATGGCAGCATCCAGCTTGCCAAAAGAACTGCTTTGTTGTTCCTGCTGCTGAGCTCTGAGTTTTTGATCTGAAGCAAAACTGACGGAAAGCTCCGGGTTCTTCTTAATTTTTGCGGCATAACGCATGGTGAAAATAATGCCAAATAAAGTGAAGAGCAACCAAAGCACTATACGGTAGTCTGCACCTGAC
>CBIMJC010000446.1:0-2349 GCA_966244125.1 uncultured Rheinheimera sp. | reverse complement strand
AGCAACTGCAAATAGATGGTGGCATGGTGGCGAACAACTGGCTCTGCCAGCATCTGGCCGATGTGCTGAATGTGCCTGTGCTTAAACCCAGCCAAAACGAAGCTTCAGCTTATGGCGCTTCGGTACTGGCTGCCGTGCAGCTGGGCTGGTTTGAAAACCTGGCGGATGTGCAATTCAGTTCTGATGCGCAACAGTTTTTACCGCAGATGTCAGCCGATAAACGCCAGCAGTTGCTAAGTGGCTGGCAGAAAGCTTTGGCTTCTGTGCTGCAGTAGGGGCGACCTTTATGGTCGCCCGTTTTTCATCTGCGCCTATTCTAAACAAGGCTGCTTTGAAGTTTATTTTTGCGTAACACCCATACAGTAAACACACTAGCTGTCATAAACATCAGCAAGCTATAAACGCTGGGGGCTATCGACATGGCGCTGTTTTGTAAAATGCCTGTGGTGATCATCAAAGCTAAGGTGCCGTTTTGTAGCCCGACTTCAAGGCAAATGGTTCTGGCTTGTTTTTCCTGCTGCAGTAACAACCGGCCAGCCCAATAACCTGCAACCATGGTCAGCACATTTAAAGCCAAAGCTGCAGGTCCGGTTTTCTGTAAAAACAGCCACAGATCCGCACCCAGATCAGTGGCTATGCTTATGATCAACAACACCAGAACTATCACCGAAAAGCGGCTGATCAGGGGTTGAAGACGGGCTGAAGCTTCAGGCCATTTAAAGTTAAACCACATGCCAAGCAACACAGGCAGCACACCCACCAGCATTAAGGTCAGCCAGGTTTTTAACAATGGCAGTTGGAATGACGTGTTTTCTCCAAGGAAGAGTTCTATCGCCCATGCCGCCAGCAGTGGCAAGGAAAAAGGCGTAACAAAACCAACCAGTGCTGTTAATGCGACGGACAAACCCACATCAGCTTTGGCTAAGTAACTGTACAGATTGGAGGTGGTACCACCCGGGCACAAAGCCAGAATAAACAAACCCACAGCCAGTTCAGCTTGCAGATCAAACAGATAAATCACCAACAAAGCAGTGACAGGCAACAGGAGTAACTGCGCCAAAGCGCCAACAAAAAATGCTTTGGGCTAACGGGCCACTTCTGTGAAGTTGGCCGGTCGCAACGTCATCCCCACGCCTGTCATAATCAGTATTAGGGCTATGGGTAAACCAATCTGGGTTAACGCTTCAAACATTTTTAATTATTCTTCAAAGAGATAGTGAGATAACCCTAGCTTGAAACTCCAGGTTGAGCAATAGCCTGCTGGTTCCGTTTCTTTGTACTCTGGTCATCTGATTGTCATACAGCTGTCACAGGGGCTGGCTACTCTTTTGCCAAAGTATGGAGAACAGCCAGTGAGATTTTACCTGACAATCAGGCAGTACCATCTGGGACTGGCCCTTGCGGCTCTGGTCTTGTTCTGCTGTCTGCTGATGTTGGCTTTGTGGCCAGCCCCGACACTGCAGTTAAGTGACTACAACAGTATGGAATGCCGGATTGATTCGGCAGCAGAAGGTTCTGTGTTGTCAGTTGTAGGTTCTCCGGTGAACTCTTTTAGTCTGGGTAAACAACTTTGCAGTCAGGCTGAGTTGGCAGCACACTTTGGTCGCGTGAAAGTCAGCTGGCCCAAACGTACTGAGCTTACAGCTGATGTACTGATTTCTGGTCAGTATCAGTTGTTATGGTCCAGGCAAGAAGTGTTAGCCGGTGTGTTACATAACTTGCAGGACTACTACAGCGAAATTCTGATTTTCCCTAAGTACCCGGTGTATTTCGTCAGTAAAAGCCCATCTTTTCAGCTGAATAAAGCTTTTTTAGCTCAGCAGCGTTTTGGTTTTCTGACCGATGTGAACAGTTACAGTGGTTTTCAGCTGCCTGTGGCTTTGTTGCAACGGGAAGGCCTGACATTGACCGATATTGACTATCAGCAGTATGACGACTGGACCACTTTGTTGGCTGCTTTTGAACGGGGGGACATCACTATTTATTCCAGTGTGCTGCTGGATCAAAACCAACAAGTGCTGCACAACCCAAAAGACGGGCAGCTCTATAACCTGGCAGGCCGCGAAGTATTGCCTGAGCAGCGGCTGCTGATCCCTGGTTACAGCAATGGCGGCAGCTGGTTTTTACATAAAAGTCTTGAGGATAAAAGCTGTCTGCTGCAGCAGAGCTTACTGGCTCTGGATGAGATGCTCAAACCTACAACAGTGGACTTAGATTGTGAAACTTAAGCTGCAGCCTTTATTCTGGCTGATTGCCGCCAGCTTTTGGTTGGGCCTGTTGCTGCTTGTAGCTCTGGCTTATTTGACTGCGACCCAAAAGCTCAGAGCTGAGCTGCAACATCAGTTGCCT
>CBIMJC010000445.1:0-2393 GCA_966244125.1 uncultured Rheinheimera sp. | reverse complement strand
CAACCATGACCCACGTCAGATCATTCCGTCCCGTATTGAAGCCTTTAAACGGGAGAAGAGTAAGGACTTGGTCGAGCGCGACATTATGCAGGACAGCAAAACCAAACTAAAAGAGCCCAAAGCTAAGGATTAACAACACAGATGCGTTTGATACTTTTAGTTTTATGCTGCCTGAGCCTGCAGTTGTCCGCTCATGAGATGAAGTCGGCCATTACCAAAGTGCTGTTTAATCAGCGCACCGGCAACATTGAAGTCATGCACAGATTTTATGTGCATGACGCTGAGCATGCAGTGAAAAAGCTGCTGGATAAGTCAGCTGATTTAATTGCCAAACAGTCCACCCGTGACAGTTTTGCTTTGTATGTATCCAGCCATTTTCAACTGAAATCTGATGGGCAGGACCTGAAACTGAGTCTGGTCGGTAACGAGCTGGATGGCCGCTTTTTCTGGGTGTATCAGGAAGTGGCAATACCACAACAACTGAGCCTGCTGCAGTTGCGGCATGATTCACTGCAAAGTTTGTGGCCGGATCAGGTCAACGTGATTAATATCGAAGGACGTGGCAAGGTCAAAACCCTCAAATTCACTCCGGAACAGCAGTGGCAGCAGGTGCAATTTAGCAACTAACTGCCGAAATTAAGGGCAGATCATAGTGTTAACTGTTAACAATGTGATCGCCCCCCATTTTTAATGTCACTGATTTCAGGCATACTTTCGGCCAGAATTTTTTCAATTGGTTTGGACTGGCATTGATGCTTTATCTGCAGGCACCGAATAGCACAGATCGCAGCTTTCATTATGGCGACGGACTTTTTACCACAATAAAGGTAAAAGACGGCAAAGCTATGCTGTGGGATTTGCATCTGCAGCGTCTGGTATCGGGCGCCAAAGCTTTGTTGATCCATGCTTTTGATCAAGATGAGCTGACCGCAAAAGTGCAACAGGCTATTACGGCACCAGAGCAGGTGGTGAAAGTATTAATCAGCCGTGGTCAGGCTGGTCGTGGTTATAGTCCGCAGGGAATTGAAGCGCCTTGTTGTTATATCAGCACTGCAGCTTTACCTGATTACAGCTGCTGGCAACAGCAGGGCATTTGCCTTGGTGTGGCAGAGTTTAAACTGGCGCAACAACCCGCTTTGGCCGGTGTTAAGCACAATAACAGGCTGGAGCAGGTTCTGATTAAAGCTGAATTGGCTCAGTCTGGTGTCGATGAGCTTGTGGTGTTGGACCAAAGTGATGCTGTGATTGAAGTCTCTGCCGCCAATCTGATGTTTTGTAAAAATGGCCAGTGGTTTACGCCGAAGCTTGATCAGGCCGGTGTCAATGGTGTGATGCGCCAACATCTGATGGCTCAGCGCCCTGTGACTGAAGGGCGTTATCAGCTGGGCGATCTGCAACAGGCTGAAGCCATATTGATTTGTAATGCCCTGATGGGGGTAGTGCCGGTAAAAGAATTTGCCGGGCAAACTAAACATATTGAACTGGTGCGCCAGTTTGTCAGCGGAGTTGAGCTTTGATCCGAACTTTATTGGTAGTGCTGCTGGTTTTTCTGGTCAGTATCTTTGGTTTAAGTAATATCTGGCAACAATACAGCCAAAGTCCTTTACCTCTGACCGGTCCTTATATCGAAATTAAAGCCGGTGACAGTGCGATGAAACTTTGTCGCAGCTGGCAAGAACAACAACTTTTAAGCAGCGCTCAGTGCCGTTGGTTATCCGTTTATTTAAGGCTGCACCCTGAATTGTCAAAGTTACATCAGGGCGTTTATAAAGTTCCTGTAGAGCAACAGCCAATACGTTTACTGCAAATGCTGCATCTGTTTGCCAGCGGTAAGGTGGCGCAATTTAGCTTTAGTATTAAAGAAGGTGAAACTTTAAGCCAAAGCTTAAAGCGTTTAGCTGAAGCTGAGTATTTACAGCATGATGTGGCCGATAAAGCTGCATTAGTTGAACTTGCAAACTGGCCTGAAGCCTGGGGCAATAAACCTGCCAATGCCGAAGCGCTGTTTTTTGCAGAAACCTACAATTACACAGCCAACAGCCGTAGCAGTGAATTATTAAAACGTGCCAACGAGCTGCTGATCCAACGTTTACAGCAGGCATGGGATAGTCGTCAGGCAGAATTACCTTATAAAAATCCATATGAGCTGCTGATCATGGCCTCTATCGTAGAAAAAGAAAGTGGCCATGAGCCGGAAAAACCTCTGGTTAGTTCGGTTTTTGTCAATCGTTTAGCGCTTGGTATGAAATTACAAACAGACCCTACAGTGATCTATGGGTTAGGTGATAGTTTTAATGGTGACATCACCAGAGCGGATTTAAAAAATCCTCACCTTTATAATACCTATCAGCATTTTGGCTTACCGCCAGGCCCAATAGCAGCACCAAGCGGCA
>CBIMJC010000444.1:0-2412 GCA_966244125.1 uncultured Rheinheimera sp. | reverse complement strand
CTCGACCCGGCCACCGGCGTCCTCCGCAAAGCGTGGGCCTTCGTCATGGTCCTGGCCTGGAGCCGCTTCATGTACGTCGAGTTTGTCTGGAATCAGACCGTCGAGACCTGGCTGCTGCTCCACCGCCACGGCTTTGAGTTCTAACCCGGCTTTGGCATAAATCTGTTTCCATTGATTTTCTGTTGCTGGTAACGCCGTTTTTTCGGTGCAATGTGCCAATAAACTAAAACTTTGGTTGGTCTGGATAGCAGGTAAGTCTTGTTTCACTAACCATTCGTGGAATAAAGCCACCTGATAATCACCACGTTCAGAGCCTAAGGTTTTGACATACTCGTCGCGGTACACCAGCACTAAAGAGGCATCTAAACCCACTAATGGTGCACCTAAAGCGGCCACCTGATTTAAAAAGTCAGAGGCTGTTTTTGCTGTTTTGGCAAAATCCCGTAAGAAGCCTTTGACGTGCTGTGGTTTACCATTGGGTAAAAATGGCAACAACACCGGTCTGAAGCCCAGTTTCTCTATCAGCTGCAGAGCGTCAGCCACCAAATCCGCCTCGTAGAAGCTGGTAAAAGGATCCTGCACCAACAGCACCAGTTTTTGCTTTTCAGCCTCTGGTAGAGCTTGCAGCGCTGTTAAATCAAAGCTGTAGTTACCCTCTACCCTTTGTTTTAAGGTCGGAACCGATAATTGCGGCGTGTCGATATAACCCACTGTCTTTTTCAGCAGGCTTGCCATCCAGCCTTGTTGCAGGAAAAAATTGACCATTTTTGGCATACGGGCCAAAAGGGGTGCCGAGCGTTCAATATTTCCGACCAGATAATCTTTGGCCGGTCGTAAATAACGGCTGTGATAGAGCTGAATAAAACGGGCACGGAAGGATGGCACATCCACTTTGATCGGACACTGGCCTGCGCAGGCTTTACAGGCCAGACAGCCCTCCATTGCTTCCATCACTTCATGGGAAAAATCATACTGGCCCTGCTTTTTCTGCCAGCTGTTTTTGATTCTGGCCACCACACCAGACAGAGTCCGGGAATTATTCAGCAACTCTTGCTCCTGCGCCAAGACATCCACGCCCTGATTGCTCATCAGACGCAGCCATTCACGCATTAAACCTGCACGGCCTTTGGGGCTGTGTCGTCTGTCTTTGGTGACTTTGCTGGACGGACACATAGGCGAATTTTCTTCGTAGTTAAAACAAAGACCATTGCCGTTGCAGTTTAAGCTGCTGTCAAAACTCTCTTTGACCACCACCGGAATTTGCCGGTCGTAAAAGCCACGTTTAACATCATCCACACTGACCAGCCGTTCGCTGCTGTCGATAGGCGTACAAATTTTGCCGGGATTAACACGGTTAAAAGGGTCAAAAGCCGTTTTGATTTTACGCAGTTCGGTAAATAAAGCCTCGCCAAAAAATTCCGGGCCATATTCACTGCGGTAACCTTTGCCATGTTCGCCCCACATCAGGCCGCCGTATTTAGCGGTTAATTTCACCACCTGATCGGAGATCAGGCGTAACTGTTTTTCCTGCTCCGGATCACACATATCCAAAGCAGGCCGCACATGCAGCACACCGGCGTCGACATGACCAAACATGCCATAGGCCAGACCATGGCTATCCAATAAAGCGCGGAATTCCATAATAAAATCAGCCAGATTTTCCGGAGGAACAGCGGTGTCTTCAGTAAAAGGAATAGGTTTTTTATTGCCTTTGGCATTGCCCAACAGGCCCACCGCCTTTTTGCGCATCGCATAAATCTGGGTGATGGCGTTGTTATCATAAGTCAGCTGATAAACAATAATACCCGACTCGCCCTTTGCGAACTCCTGTTGCAGGCGCTCTTCTAACTGCTGAACCTTTTGCGCCATATCGGCTTCATCTTCAGCATTGTATTCGACCATATTCAGGCCAAGCATCGTCTTACCAGGTACATCCTCGATAAAGTCTCTGACCTGATGCCAGATGATGTCGTTACGGGCCAAATCCAACACTTTGCTGTCGACGGTTTCAACTGAAGTCGCCTGAGCTGCAACCAGAAATGGTGCATTTCTCAGCGCACTTTCAAAACTGTCGTACTTTACATTGACCAGACATTTGTATTTGGCTATAGGCGTGATGTTCAATTTAGCTTCGGTAACAAAACCCAAAGAGCCTTCAGAGCCGGTAATAACCCGGGATAAATCGAACTGGCTTAAATCCTCGTTAAACACATGCTCTAAGTCATACCCCGTTAAAAAGCGGTTTAAACGCGGAAAGGTTTTTAAAATGTCTGAACGGAAATCGCGGCAACTGGAGAGCACCTGACGATAAACGCGGCCTATGCTGTCCTGACGTTGTGCCAGCTGCTCTGCCTGAGCTACCGGCATCGGATGAGTATGCAGCGGCGTACCGTCAATCAGCACAGTATCGAG
>CBIMJC010000443.1:0-2421 GCA_966244125.1 uncultured Rheinheimera sp. | reverse complement strand
GTGCCAGTCACTAACTTAGCCCGTGATTGCAGTTTTGAACTGTCTGAGCTGCCACAAAAATATGCTGCCCATACTCCATGTTTTCGCAGTGAAGCAGGTTCCTATGGCCGTGACACCCGTGGTTTAATCCGTCAGCACCAGTTTGATAAAGTGGAAATGGTGCAGTTAGTGCACCCGGATCAGTCTTTTGCCGCGCTGGAAGAGTTAACAGGCCATGCCGAGAAAGTGCTGCAGCTGTTAGGTTTACCGTACCGTACTATGTTGCTGTGCACCGGCGATATGGGCTTTGGTTCAACCAAAACCTACGATTTGGAAGTCTGGTTACCGGCGCAGAACACTTACCGTGAAATTTCGTCCTGCTCAAATATGGGCGATTTCCAGGCCCGCCGTATGCAGGCCCGATTCCGTCCTGGTGAAGGCAAAAAGCCTGAATTGCTGCATACCTTAAACGGCTCTGGTTTGGCTGTGGGCCGGACTTTGGTGGCTGTTCTGGAAAACTATCAGCAAGCTGATGGCTCCATTCAGATCCCGGCCGTGTTACAGCCTTATATGGGTGGTAAAACCGAGATCCGTGCATAAACTGTTTGTGTTCTGTACGAAGGAGCAGACTGTCTGCTCCTGATGAGCTGGTAAAAAAATAATGTCGTTAATCAAAGAACAACAACAAAACTCAAAAAAAGCCGCTATTCCACGTCATGTGGTCGTGCGTACAAGCCGCGCAAATCCTGTCAAAGTGATGTTACGCTGGATTTATTGGCTGATATTAATTGGTGTGATTCTGGTTGTCGTCATGACCAGTTTTGACGCCGCTATGTCGATGTATAAAGGGGCTTGATTGCCCCTTTGTTTTTTTACAGACATTTAGCGGGTTTTGGTAAACCGCCAATACGGGTGGCTTGTTTAGCTGGTCCTTCAGGGAACAACAAAAATAAATATTTGCTGTTGCCTTTATCTGCTCCCAGTTTTTCTCCCATGCTTTTCACCAGCAGTCGTATCGCAGGAGAGGTTTGGTACTCCTGATAAAAAGCCCGGACAAAATGCACAACTTCCCAGTGCGCCTCTGTCATAGTGATCTGCTCTAAGCGGGCAAATTCTTCTGCCAGTTCAGGGGTCCATAAGGTTAAATCTGCCAGATAGCCGTGTTTATCGAGCGGATAACTTTGGTTGTTTAATATCAGTTCGTTCATCAGAGTGTTTGCTTCGCTTGTAATACTAAATCCAGCCACTGACTGTCGTTTAGGGCGGTGAAAGGTTCGGAGATAAGCAGGCCGCGTACGGCTGCATCCTGCGCCAGACAATAGACAGGGCAAGCTAGTTTTTTTACTGGTTCTGTTGTCATTAAATACACCGCATCTTGTCTTAACAGAACTTTATCTTCAGCACTGACCAGGCCCAACACTTCGGGTAACTGGTTCTGGCTTAGATCAAATAGTCTCATATCAGGCCTTAATTATATGCTGCTGCGTATACAGCAATTGGCTGAGCTCGGTTTGTTCTAAAGACTGAATATTCAGCACCAGCTCAGAAGCGTGCAAATTTCGCTTTCGTAGCGATTCAGCGCAGACATAGATATCTTCAATATCGTAGAGCTCAAAGAGTTTAAAACTGCGTCTGAAGTCTTTTACCATCAGTGCGGTGCTGTCATTGCCTGCTAGCAGCTGATAAACCGCATCCCCACTGAAAATCACGCTGACCTGATGATCGACTGCGGCCAAAGCAAAGATTAAATCAAGGCTTTCGCGGGCGGCTATACCTTGCAAAGGCAAGTGAGTGAGCAGAACTGCTATCTTCATGAAAACTGCACCAGTTTATCTGCCTGTGCCAGACGCATGGCAAATTCGGCCAATCCGGCAGCGACATATCCGGTTGCTGGTTTTACGTCGTTGGAGCAAACCCCACGTTTTTCCGCTGCGGTGATACAAAACAGCAAAGGGATTTGATGTGTCTGGCAAAATTGCTGCAGTTTAACAGCTAAATTGGCTTCGTCAGAAGGTAAATCAATCAGGGCTGACGCAGCACTTACCGCGTCCCGGTATAAGAACACAGAATGAATCAGATGTTTGGCTTCCACTGCCTGTTGCATAAAACGCAAGGCACTGGCAAAACTCTGGCCTTGTAACACCGGGCCTTCAATCAGAACGGCAAAACTGGTCATTTATCTGGATTCCGCAGAATATTGCTTTAAATCAGGGCAAAAAAATACCCCGCATTGGCGGGGCATTTTACTGCAACATTAGCTTATCTCAAGCCTTAATTAATAATCGCTGCCCATGATACCCAGTAACTGCAGTAATGAAGTGAACAGGTTAAAGATGTTCAGGTATAAGCCGACAGTAGCGCGGATATAGTTAGTTTCGCCACCGTTCACAATACGGCTGGTATCAAACAAAATTAAACCAGACATAATCATCACTACTGCTG
>CBIMJC010000442.1:0-2436 GCA_966244125.1 uncultured Rheinheimera sp. | reverse complement strand
GGATAACAACATAAAGCAGACTCATTCGCTTGACCCTGCCTTGAGGCTTGGGTCTAATAGCGCGCTTTTTCAGGATCGGATTTTGTAGTTATGACGACATCACCAGTTTTAAGTCCGGATTTTACCGGTATTGATGATTTAACTTTGGCTGAAGTTGAAGCCAGACTAAAAGAGCATCAGCAATTACTGCAGGCTTTATTGCAGTCACCGGGCAGCATGCTGTCGTTTTTACCAGCCCAGGATACGCCTGAACCAAAAACCTTAGAACAACAGGTCGCAGCCGAGCAGTTTTTCCAGCAGGCCATCCAGTTTGCAGAACAACAGTATTGGCATCAGGCTGCCACTTATTATTGCCGCGCTGCCTATAAAGGCCATCTGCCTTCTCAGCTTCAGTTAGGTCATTGTTATCTTAAAGGTGAAGGTGTGCCAAAGTCCGCAGTGTTCGCGTATAGCTGGTTTATCCTGGCTGCCTTACAGCAGGACAAAACCGCTGAACAGGCCTGTACAGTACTGTGTAAACACTTAACCCTGTTGGATCAACAACAGGCTCAGCAACTAGCTGCCGAACGCTTTGAGAAAATAACCATAGAAAACAATAAGTAACAGATTATTAGTTAAAAAAGAATAAAAAACAGCCAAAAACTTCAAAAAAAGAGCTTGCTTTTTAAACAGCAGAAAACTACTGTATATCCATACACTGTAAATGCAAACAGTATTGGAGCATCACTATGTTGAATATAAACAAAGCAGTTCACACCTACTCTTCTTTTGGCCAAAACCAGTTACAGCATAAAACCGGCCTGACTGCGTTTTATCAAAAACTACTGGTGCCTGCTGGTCAGCTGGCGTTGCCCGAACTGCTGTTTATTATTCAGCAGCACCAACAACAATCTGGCTGGGTGCTGTTACTGGCACCAAACCAACTGCCGGATAAATCCACTTTCACAGGCTTCGATGTAGACATGTCTAAAGTGCTGATGATCCAACAAAAGCAAATCAGCAACATTGACACTGTATTGTCTGATGCACTGAGCAGCAGCACCTGCAGTGCTGTGGTGGTGTGGCAGGATCAATTCAGCGACAGCTCATTGCAGCATTATCAACAACTGGCCGAACAGCATCAAACCTGTTTTTATCAGTTCAGCAGCACTCAGGTTCAGTCCAGTCATCCACGTATTGCAAATAGCCACTGAGCCGGAGCAAAACAGGACAAGCTTGGCCCCGGCTGCCATTTTGCTTACACTAACGCCTGATTAAAGGTGGTATTGATGCAGCATAACCAAAGCATCAAAAGCAGAGTGAGAACAAAATTGGTAGCTGTCTCGTCTTTTTCCTGTTACTGCGGTTCCGGTAAAACCTTTCAGTTGTGTTGTGAGCCGTTGATCTGTGGTCAGGCTGTGGCGCAAAGCCCACAACAACTGATGCGGTCGCGTTACAGCGCTTATTGCCATCATCAGAACAACCCGCAGTGTTATTCCTATATTTTACAGACCTATCACTCCAGGGCCCGCTCAGCGCATAACCTGGCGGATATTGCCGACTTTGCCAAAGCTGTACGTTTTATTGGCCTGAAAATTATTGAGGATGTCCGCTTATCTGCTCAGCAAGTGCATTTTATTGCCTCTTATCTGGTGGGGGATAAGCTGGAACTTCTGGATGAAATTTCAGAGTTTGAGCTGGAGAACGGTCTTTGGATGTACAGCAGCGGCCTATTAACTGAACATCCGGCGGTTAAACTGTCCCGCAACGATCCCTGCCCTTGTGGCAGTGGCGTGAAATTTAAAAAATGTCAGCACCAAAGCTAACCGCCTGATCAGGCATGCAACTGATTTAAAATCTCATACAAAGCCGTAGGATCGGCTTGCATCATCTCAGGTTTTTGTTGGTTCAAGTGACGCCTTGCGTGCAAACTTAAACCAGATTTCACCTCATCCGGCAGTTTGGGCTTATTATCTTCCATCACCACAGGCGCCCCCTGCAGAGATTGCATCAATCGTAACGCCACAGCCCCACCTTGCTGCAAAGCTATGGCTTGTTGTTTTAAATGCAGTTCATCTTCAGGCTGAAATGCAAAAGGCCGGGCTTGTTGTATCCCCAGTTGCTGATACAAATCCGGCTGAAATCTGGCGCTTTGTGTCTCCGGCGTATAAAACTGCGCAAACTCTTGCACCGCAGGCGATAAAAATGCCAGCCACAACGAAAAATCGCTGAACTCTTGTCGTTGTATCGCTTCATTTAACCGGACACCGGTTTGCCACTCATTAATCAGCATAAAATCTGCACAAAAACATCCTATTGTTTGCTTTATCGGCAGTCAGACAAAAAAGTTAAGTAATTTCCTTTACATCAAAATGTTTTTTGATAAGATGCGCACCACACTTGTGGAGGGGTTCCCGAGTGGCCAAAGGGATCAGACTGTAAATCTGCCGGCACTGC
>CBIMJC010000441.1:0-2500 GCA_966244125.1 uncultured Rheinheimera sp. | reverse complement strand
GTAGGCCAATTTTGTGTCAATCCTGGTGTGGCAGTGGCTATTCAGAGTCCGGCTTTGGACAGATTCTGCAGCGCAGCCTCTGCTGCTTTAGCCAAAGTACCAGCTGGTGTGATGTTAAATGAAGGTATAGCGGCGGCTTATCAAAAAGGCACGGCGCATTTATCTGCTCAATCCGGTGTTGAATTAGTTGGCAGCGGTGAAGCTGTTGGCGGCAAAGCCGGCTTCTGCACTCAGGCCAAACTGTTTAAAGTCACAGCCGAAGCTTTTTTAGCCAACCCACATTTGCAGGAAGAAGTTTTTGGCCATGTGTCTGTGTTGGTAAGCTGTGTGGATCAGGCGCAATTGCTGGCCGTAGTACGGGCGTTAAAAGGTCAGCTGACCGGAACTTTACAGGCTACAGCTGCTGAACTTGCCACTCAGGCCGAACTCATCAGCCTGCTGCGGCAAAAAGTAGGGCGTCTGGTGGTGAACAACTTCCCGACTGGTGTGGAAGTCTGTGATGCCATGATGCATGGCGGGCCTTTCCCTGCGGCCACTGATGCCCGTTTTACGTCGGTAGGTACAGCTTCTATTGCCCGTTTTGTCCGTCCTATTTGTTTCCAGAATTACCCGGCAGAGTTATTGCCACCTGAGCTGCAAAACGCCAACCCATGGGGTTTGCCTCGACTGGTTAACGGCGTAAAAACCAGCGCAGCGGTTGATGCTTAATATGAGTTTTGATGTCACCACTGAAACTCTGCAGGTGGCTGCGTTAAAGCGCCCCCTGCAGCTGATTAAGCTGACCAATCCGGCCGGACTCACTGTGACGCTAAGTAACTTAGGCGCTGGTTTATGGTCGGTGCTGATGCCAGACTTGGTGCCAGAACCAGACTCCACTGAAAAAACAGAGCTTTTGCAAAATTATCAGGACCCGGGCCAATTCGCCCGCAATCCTTATTATTTTGCCGTGACTATAGGCCGGGTGGCGAACCGTATTGGCGCTGCCGCTTATATGCAGCAAGGCCAGGTGATTTCGTTGCTGGCCAATGAAGGGCCCAATCAATTGCATGGTGGCCCTGATGGCTTGGGTAGTCGCTTCTGGAGTTTTGATATAGACCAGCAAAAAGACAGAGTCAGTGTCACTTTTCGTATCACCAGCTTAGAGGGCGATCAGGGTTTTCCGGGGCAGCTGGATGTGCAGCTGCGTTATTCCTTACCGCCGCATCACGAGCTGCTGCTGGAATACAGCGCTGTTGCAGATAAAGACACGCCGGTTAGTCTGACCAATCATGCCTATTGGGCTATAGGAGGTGTTGGGCGGGGGACAGTGCTTGAGCAGCAATTGCAGCTTGAGGCTGACTTTATTCTGGCGCTGGATAAACAACTGGTGCCGACAGGGGAGTTAGTACCCGCCACAGGGGCTTTTGATTTTAAAGCGGGCAAGCGGATAGGCCAGGATATCAGTCAGCTTGAAAATGGCTATGACCATTATTTTGTGCTGAATAAAGACCGCGATTTAAACAGGCCCGCGGCCTTAGTCAGGGATCCGGTTTCGGGCCGTACTCTGCAGTTGTTTACTGATCAACCAGGCATTCAGTTTTACAGCGGCAACTTTTTGGATGGCAGCATAGTGGGCAATCAGGGTACAGCCATAGAGAAATATGCTGCGTTGTGCCTGGAGCCTCATGGTTATCCAAATGCGGTGAATAAAACAAATTTTCCAACAGTGTTACTGAAAGCAGGGCAGTTATACCGGCACAGCAGCCGTTTTGTATTGGGGTATAGCTAAAGCCTTTAATCTTAATCAAAGTTCAATCAAAACATCGCAGGTCCGCCTTTAAAAAATATCATAAGGGCCTGTTTGACAAGGGGAGTCGACCTATGAAAATCAAATCCATAGTTGCAGGTTTGAGCCTGTGTTTTATCTGCCACAGCAGTTTTGCCACTACTGTAGGTTTTGCTCAGGTGGGGTCGGAAAGCGGCTGGCGTACCAGTTTTTCCGAGTCTGTTAAAGCGGAAGCGAAAAAACGCGGAATAGAGCTGAAGTTTTCTGATGCGCAGCAAAAACAGGAAAATCAAATCAAAGCGGTGCGCAGTTTTATTGCTCAGGGGGTGGACGCCATTATCATAGCCCCTGTGGTCGAAACCGGCTGGACCCCAGTGTTAAAAGAAGCCAAACGTGCCCGCATTCCTGTGGTGATAGTGGACCGTAATGTGCAGGTACAGGACGAGTCGTTATTTGTTACCCGTATCGCCTCCGATTTTGTAGAAGAAGGCCGCAAAGCCGCGACCTGGTTAATGAGCCAACCCCAGGCTCAACAGCAGTGCAATATCATCGAATTGCAAGGCACAGTGGGTGCTACGGCCGCCATAGACCGCGCTAAAGGTTTTAACGAAGTGCTGGCAAAACACCCACAAGCCAAAATTGTCCGCAGCCAAACCGCTGAATTTACCCGCGCCAAAGGCAAAGAAGTGATGGAATCCCTGCTCAAAGCCGAGCAGGGTGGCAAAGGCATTTGTG
>CBIMJC010000440.1:0-2525 GCA_966244125.1 uncultured Rheinheimera sp. | reverse complement strand
TCAAAGGCAGCTATGCCTACAGCACAAGCCAGTGGGTTACCGCCATACGTAGAACCGTGTGTGCCTACCACTAAATGCTTAGCGATAGCAGTGGTGGTCAGCATAGCACCAATAGGGAAACCGCCACCTAAAGCTTTGGCTGTGGTCAGTATGTCCGGTACTACGCCCAGGCCCATGTAGGCGTATAACTGACCGGTACGGCCAACACCAGATTGCACTTCGTCAAAAATCATCAGGGCATTGTGCTTTTTACATAAAGCCGCTACGCCCTGAATAAATTCTGCAGTTGGACTAATGATACCGCCTTCACCTTGCAGGGGTTCCAGCATCACAGCACAGGTATTGTCGGAAATCAGCTCTTCGAGGCTTGCCAGATTGTTGTATTCGGCGTGCACTATATCGGCAGGTTTAGGACCAAAACCGTCTGAATAGGCAGGTTGGCCACCTACAGTCACAGTAAAGAAAGTACGGCCATGGAAACCTTGTTTAAAGGCAATAATTTGAGTTTTGTGATCACCAAATTCATTTTTCGCCCAGCGACGCGCCAGCTTTAACGCCGCTTCGTTGGCTTCAGCGCCTGAATTGGCAAAATAAACTTTTTCGGCAAAAGTCGCATTGACCAGCTTTTGCGCCAGAATGAGGGCTGGCTCGTTGGTCATCACGTTAGATAAATGCCACAACTTATCGGCCTGGTCTTTTAATGCTCCGACTAAAGCCGGATGGCAGTGGCCTAAACAGTTCACCGCTATGCCACCTGCGAAGTCGATAAACTCGCGCCCCGTCTGATCCCAGACTCTTGAACCCAGGCCTTTGACCGGGATCACTGCGGATGGTGCGTAGTTAGGAACCATAACTTCATCAAATAAAGATCTGCTGACTTGCATTGTTGTTCTGCCTTTCTGCTTTTGTTGACGCCCCTGAAACACAGGGTCACGAAGGAATTTCATTTATTATATTGGTCAGACTTACCAATATGCAGTAGCATTATTAACAATATTGCAGTTAATTCTGTCATTTTGATAAGGTGATTGAGCAAAGTGATAAGTTCCGATGACGAAAAACTACTGGGTATGTTACGCCGTAACGCCAGAGCCAGTATCTCAGACCTGGCCAGAGCCTTAAACGTCTCGCGCAGCACAGTACAAAACCGCCTGCATAAACTGGAGCAAAGCGGGGTAGTGAAAGGTTATGTGCTGGAATACGGCAGTGCATTTTTAAGCCAGTTAGTGTCAGCCCACGTGGCGATAAAGGTGCGGCAAAAGCTGACCACAAAAACCAATCTGGAGCTTAAACAAATCAGCCAGATTGCTGAGCTCTATGCCATTAGCGGCGAATACGATTTAATAGCTGTAGTGCAGGCGCAAAGTACTGAACAATTGAGCCATATTCTGGATGAAATTGGTAATCTGGACGGGGTAGAGCGCACCAATTCTTCCGTTATTCTGGAGACAAAATTCAAGAGATAGACACTTTTCAGGTCTGACCAGCATCAAATGGCCGCCATTTAGCGCCAGTTTAGCCTTTGTGAGGTTGCCGCCTCAGTCAGACCTGTTATGATCGCCAGCAATTTGAGCCAGCAGGCTAGTTTTGAGAGATCCCCATGAGTACAAAACAACCTCTTTATACCTCCTACGCAGGTCCAGCTTTATTAGAAACTCCGTTGTTAAATAAAGGCAGCGCCTTCACCAAAGAAGAACGTATTGCTTTTAACCTGATTGGTTTATTGCCTCCACGTTATGAAACTATTGAGCAGCAACTGGCCCGTGCTTATATGCAGTACTCCAGCTTCGCTGAACCCATTAATAAGCATATTTATCTGCGCGCTATTCACGATAAAAACGAAACTTTGTTTTATCGTCTGGTGAAAGAGCATCTGGAAGAAATGATCCCGGTGATTTATACGCCAACAGTAGGGGACGCCTGTGAGCGTTTCTCCGCTATTTACCGCAGCGCCCGTGGTATTTTTGTTTCCTACAGCGAACGTGAGCATATGGATGACATACTGCGCAGCGTGACCAAGAAAAAAGTAAAAGTCATAGTAGTGACGGACGGTGAACGTGTACTGGGTTTGGGTGACCAGGGCGTGGGCGGTATGGGTATTTCTATCGGTAAGTTATCTTTATATACAGCCTGTGGTGGTATCAGCCCGGCTTATACCTTACCTGTGATGCTGGATGTTGGTACCAACAACGAAAAACTGTTGAATGACCCTGTGTATATGGGTTCTAAACATAAACGTATTACCGGCGAAGAGTACGATGCCTTTATCGACCAGTTTATGAAAGCGGTTAAACGCCGTTGGCCAGAAGCTTTGGTACAGTTTGAAGACTTCGCTCAGCCAAATGCGATGCCTATTTTAAAACGCTACCGTGATGAGTATTGCTGTTTTAACGATGATATTCAGGGTACGGCTGCTGTCACAGTTGGTTCGTTGCTGGCCGCTTGTCGCAGCAAAGGCGTAAAACTGTCATCGCAAAAAGTAGTTTTTGTCGGCGCGGGTTCTGCAGGTTGTGGTATAGCTGAGC
>CBIMJC010000439.1:0-2562 GCA_966244125.1 uncultured Rheinheimera sp. | reverse complement strand
AGTGGCTGAAGCTTGCCAATGACGGTCGTATCGTCGAGGCCGCCGAGTTGTCACACAAAACCAACTCGCTGCCGGAAGTGTGTGGCCGGGTCTGTCCGCAGGACCGGCTTTGTGAAGGAGCCTGTACCTTAAACGAAGGTTTTGGTGCAGTCACTATAGGTTCTATTGAAAAGTACATTAACGACAAAGCTTTTGAAATGGGCTGGCGGCCGGATTTATCGGCCGTCGTCAAAACCGGCTTAAAAGTGGCAGTGATAGGCGCAGGCCCGGCTGGTTTAGCATGCGCTGACGTGCTTATTCGTAACGGTGTTACCCCTGTGGTATTTGACCGTTATCCGGAAATTGGTGGCTTATTAACCTTTGGTATTCCACCTTTTAAACTGGAAAAAGACGTACTGAAATTGCGCCGCGAAATCTTCACTGCTATGGGTATTGAGTTCCGTTTAAATACCACAGTAGGTGTAGATGTCAGCTTTGATAGCCTGCTTGAAGAATACGATTCAGTGTTCCTGGCTTTAGGCACTTACACCCCAATGCAAGGTGGTTTAGTCAACGAAAAAGCCCCTGGTGTGTACGAAGCCCTGCCTTATCTGATTGGTAATATCAACAATCTGATGGGCTGGCAGACAGAACATCAGTATGTGAACCTGGCCGGTAAAAAAGTAGTGGTGTTAGGCGGTGGTGACACCTCGATGGACTGTGTGCGTACTGCTATTCGTCAGGGCGCCAGCAAAGTGACCTTAGCCTATCGCCGCGACGAAGCCAGCATGCCGGGTTCACGTAAAGAAGTGCAAAATGCCCGCGAAGAAGGTGTGGAATTTATGTTTAACCTGCAGCCACTTGGCATTAAGTTAAACAACGAAGGCCATGCCTGTGGTGTTGAAGTGGTGACTACTGCTATGGGTGCTGCCGATGCGAAAGGCCGCCGTAACGCCGAACCCGTGCCGGGCTCAGAGCAGGTATTAGAAGCAGACGCTGTGATCATAGCTTTTGGTTTCCAGCCAAGCCCACCAGAGTGGTTAAAAGATATGGGTGTAGAGCTCGATGACAAAGGCCGCGTAGTGGCCAGCGAAAAAAGCACTTACCCACTTCAGACCAACCAGCAAAAAATCTTCGCAGGGGGTGATATGGTATTAGGCTCAGATCTGGTCGTTACAGCTATAGCCCAGGGCCGTAAGGCGGCTGAAGGGATATTGGACTATTTACAGGTTTAATCTTGAATAGTTATCGAATTGACAGGGCATCAGCCAACACTGATGCCCTTTTTGTTTTTATACCCATCTAAAACGAAAAACTCTTGCCAGATCCTGCCTTATTTCAGTTAGAGTAAAACAAAACAACAATAAGAAACTGCTATGAACAGCTACCAGCCCCTACTGACCAAAGCACCAGCACAACTGATCCAAAGCAATGGCCAACCCGCCTTTGGCTTGTTTGATGACTCAATCCCGGATTTTAATTTGCAGGACTTTGTGTATCAGAATCTGATGGATAAAAAGGCCAGTGCCCTGTCCCGTTATTTTCACTACAAGCAGTTTCAGTTTATTTGTGTCACAGGCCCTGACTGGTTACTGGCCGTGGCTATTGCCGATATTCGTTATGCCAATTCAGGTTTTGCGTATTTGTATCGTTTTGACACTAATCAGGCTATCAGCAAAGGTATGTTGTTACCGGGCGCTTTAGGCTGCCGGATGAGTGATTCACCAGCAAAAGGTGAAGCCAGACAAGGCTTTGGGGGTTATCAAGTCGCGATAAAAACCAACCTGACAAACTGGCAGTTAAAAATTGATACCAAAGAGCTAAAAGCAGATTTAACACTGGATAAAGCCGAACTGATGCCTTTAGCCTTGTGCGCAGCTACTGGCTACAACGGCTGGACTTATACCGAAAAATCTAACGCTTTGAAGGTATCTGGCACACTCGAACTTCAGGGCAAAACGTTGGATTTAACTCAAGCTTTAGCTGGTTATGATTTCTCCGCTGGTTTTATGCGCCGCCAGACCAGCTGGCGCTGGGCCAGTATCAATGCTGCGGTTGAAGGCAAAGCTTTTGGCCTGAACATGGCCGCAGGTGTCAACGAAACCGGGCTTTGTGAAAATGCGCTCTGGTTTGATGGTCAAATCCAGCATTTAAGCTCTGCCTGTTTTGTCTTTGATCGCAAAGACGATAAAAAAACATGGCAAATCAGCAGCCTCTGCGGCGAAGTTCAGCTTGAATTCCAGCCTTTGTATTGCCGTCAGGAAAAGGTCAATATTGGCTTACTTGCCAGTAATTTCCGACAGTATGTTGGGCTTTATAATGGAGTTGTGCAGCTAACTAACGGTCGTCAATTAGCCCTGAACTCAGTGAAAGGCCTGGCGGAAGATCATTATGCCAAGTGGTAAATTAAGCTCGTGCAATGGTCTGCAGCACCATAACTCACGTACTAACAGCACCAGCCAACATACAAAGTAAAACAGATTGAGCACTTTGAATACTGAATACAGCCCTGATGACTTATCCCGCATTATTGAAATGGCCTGGGAAGACAGAACTCCTTTTGAAGCCATTGAAAATTTATAT
>CBIMJC010000438.1:0-2578 GCA_966244125.1 uncultured Rheinheimera sp. | reverse complement strand
AGCTTATCTGGTAGCAAAAAACCTGGGTAAAGGTGATCAGGTGGCCAGCGCGTTTTTTAATCATATCCATGTCGACCGTAAAACTTTTGCCAATGATGACGACATCAAAGCTGTAGTGGTCGCTCAGGGTATTGACGCAGCGACTTATGACAAAGCTATTAAAAGTTTCACTGTAGTTGGTGGCGCTAAACAAATGAAAAAAGAACAGGATGCCTTGTCTGCCCGTCGTGTATTAACTGGCGTACCTACTTTTGTCGTGAATGGTAAATACAAAATTCTGAATCAGGGTCTGAGCCGTGAAAATCAGGATGAAGAATTTAAGCAGTTAGTGAATTTTTTACTGACCCAATCTTAATCAGAAGGCCTCTTTTATGTTGAAACAAGTATTAGCTGCTTTGATTTTTGCCCCTGTGTTGGCCTTAGCTTCCGCAGCTGCGCCAGTTCAGTTTCAGGAAGGTGTGCACTATGAGGTGGTCGCAGAAAAAGCCACTGCTAAGCCTGAAGTGCTGGAGTTTTTTTCTTTTTATTGCCCTCATTGCAAAGCTTTTGAGCCTTTTGCCCAGAATCTGAATAAGAATCTGCCTAAAGGTGTAGGTCTGACCAAATACCATGTCGACTTTTTGCAGGTTGCTCCGCCTGAGTTACAGCAGTCTTTAGCTAAAGCTTATGTGGTGGCAAAAAACGCCGGTCAGGGCGACCGTATTGCGGATGTGATCTTTGATTATTTGCATAATCAGCGCGCCACTTTCAGTTCAGAGCAGGATATTCGTAACTTGTTATTAGTGAACGATATTCCGGCTATGTTATTTGACTCAGGTATGGTCAGTCAGGCTGTGAGTGATGAAGTTGCAGCGATGAAAAAGAGCCAGGATCATTACTCTGAAGCCAAAGTGCTCAGAGGTGTGCCTACTTTACTGGTGAACGGCAAATATCTGGTGAAGTTTTCAGGCTTAAGCCAGCAGAATTTCCAGCAGGAATTAGATGCAGTCGTTGCTTTTTTACTGGCGAAAAAAGACTAACCAGCACATACAGTTGATACCCACTAAAAACCACCTGCAGAACAGGTGGTTTTTATTTTTAAAAGAATCTAAAAACTACATTTATTCACGCCGGCATTCGCCAGCACATGGGCCTTCACCTGATTGGTTGGCAATAAAGCAAAGCTGTACGGCAGGTTGAGCACCGCAGTAGGCTGAACATTAGGTCCTGCAATTACACCTTCAGCTGGCATGGCTTGCCATGTGGTATTGCTAAACTCATTGCCTCTGGTGTCCCAGTATCCTAAAGCACTGGAGTAAAACGACACTATAGGGTTAGTGGTATTTTCGAACACATTGTTTTCAATACGGATCACTGCGCCCATGCGACTGTTGATACCAGTGTCCTGCACATCGTTGTAGTAATTGTTGTAAATATGACCCTGACCAAAACGGAATAACGGCAGGCGTGAATTGACTCTTTGCCAGTGGTTATGGTGAAAGGTAATACGACGGTTGTAATTGTCGGAATCGCTGTTGCCCCATAACGAGGTTTTCCAGCTGTCATGCAGATAGTTGTAGGAAATAGTGACTTTATCCACGTCTTTTTTACCGCTGACTAACTCGTCATAAAAGTCTTTATCCACATCCAGACTGTTGTAGATTTCGTTGTGATCGATCCAGATATTGCTGGCCGGTCCTTCCAGCGTAATAGCGTCTTTATCGCCGGTATTGACGTAACGCAGTTTTAAATTGCGGATAATGACGTTATTGGCGCGGAATACTTTCAGCCCTATGCCATCAAACAAAGCATTGTTGCCAACGCCAAGAATGCTGACATTGTTCATATCTTTAATATCAAACTTGCTGATACCACCCGAGTTAGCTGAGGTAATGGTGCCGTTGACTCTGATGGTTAAAGGCCGGTTTAAATCCCGGTTTGCCAAAGCGGCCTGAATTTCTGCACCTGTTGTTGCCGTTACTGTCACTGCATTTGGGCCTGCACCACCTGTAGTTCCGGCATCCAGCGAGGCATAACCTTGTGGGCTGTTGCTGCAGGACGTCACTTCTCCTGTAGGTGGCGGATCTGTTGGGTCAATAGGATCCGTAGGGTCAACCGGGTCTGTTGGATCTGTTGGGTCCGGGTCTGTGCCGCCTGCTGTGTTCAGATAAACTTCAAATTCGGCGATTCGGGGCGCTGAGCTGGCACTGATAATTTCCAGATTCAGTTTTTGGCTGCTGATTGTGTTTAAATTCACCACCTTATTGCTGCCAATAGTGCTGCCGCTGGCCAGTTCTGCGCCATTGTCGTTATTGACCAAACGCCAACTGGTGACGGCCGGGCTGTATTCTTTCAGCACCACCTGATTCAGTTGTACTGCTGAACTCCATTTCACCGACACCCGCTGATTTGAAGTGCCGGAAGGTTGCCAGTAGCTTTGCAGATTGGCATCCCGGACAGACGAATAACTGATGCCACTGGCTTTACTGGAGCCATCGGCGCCAGCACCCGGGCCTGTGATCGCCAGGTTGTTGGCATGAACAGCAGCACTGACAGCGCAGCTTAATGCTAAAAGTGGGAAAAGCAGATGTTGACGTTG
>CBIMJC010000437.1:0-2583 GCA_966244125.1 uncultured Rheinheimera sp. | reverse complement strand
AGTTTTAACGTCATTTATAAAGCCGCCACCAGACGGGCCCGTTCTAAATCCTCTGGCGTATCTACACCTACAGCGGGCACTTCAAGCGCAGTAGCGACATGAATAGCTTCGCCTTGCCACAAGACTCTAAGCTGCTCTAAGCATTCAATCTGCTCTAACTGTGACGCTGGCCAACTGACATAATCTTTAATAAAACCAGCACGATAGGCATAAATACCTATATGACGACGATAGATATCCACCAGCTCTTTGGTAAAAGTTTTGTCTCTGTCATAGGGGATCACAGAGCGGCTGAAATACAGCGCATAACCATTTTTGTCGCTTTGTACTTTCACCACATTAGGGTTTTGTACTTCGTCCTGATGCTCAATAGGCACTGATAAAGTCGCCATTCGCGCTTTAGTCTGACAGGCTAAGTTTTCAGCCACCTGGCGGATAATAGCAGGCGGGATAAAAGGCTCGTCCCCTTGTACATTGACCACTACAGTGTCAGCGCTCAGGCCTAACAAAGACACAACTTCAGCCAGACGTTCAGTGCCTGAGTTATGGGCCGGGCTGGTCATACAAACTTCAGCACCAAAATCTTCACAGACCTGTTGCACCCTGGCATCGTCTGTCGCAATTACCACCCGCTCTGCACCACTTTTAATGGCCTGACGGTAAACCCGTTCAATCATAGTCTGGCCTGCAATATCAGCCAGAGGTTTACCCGGTAAACGGCTGCTGGCGTAACGGGCCGGAATAACGACCAGAAACCCAGTTTTGTTTAACGCCGCTTGTACTAACGCCATTTTTCCGCCTCATCCAGAGTTAAAGTACGGGCTTCAGAGGTTAATAACACCGGAATATGTTGTTTGATTGGATAAGCCAGACGATCCGCAGTACAAATCAATTCCTGTTTTTCTTTATCCAGCTTCAGTTTGTTTTTACACAAAGGACAAGCAATGATGTCCAGTAAGGCGATATTTAAAGCCATTATTTATCTCTCCATTGACGCAGCTGGTGCTGCAGCCAGAATTTAAATTCGTCCGACAGGTCGGCTTCCACCGGCAGGTAATACCAATGGGGTTTGGCAAAAGCTCGGCATTTGACCGCATCTTTTTCTGTCATCAGCACCGGACCTTCGATATCAGCCAGGCTACTTTCATCAAACGCAAAATGATCGCGGAAAAAAGCGGTGCTTTTAATCTCTATGCCAACACTTTTGACCGTATCGACAAAACGCTGGGGATTGCCTATAGCGGCCACTAAAGTCACAGGCTGTGCTTGCCACTGACTCTGACCATCCAAAGCTTGTGGCGTGACAGGCTTTAACTGCATCTTGTGCGAGGCCAGAGCAAAGTCACCACTATTGACGATCACTGCATCTACGTTTTGTAAACGCGACACAGGCTCCCGCAAGGGCCCTGCCGGCAATAATTGCTGATTACCCAAACCGCGTTGACCATCAATCAACACCAGTTCCAAGTCGCGTTGTAATCTGTAATGCTGCAGGCCATCGTCGCTGATCACTATATCGCAGTCTGTGGTCGCAAGCAGATACCGCGCAGCTGCCACTCTGTCCGGACAGACCACCACAGGGCAATGACTGTTGCGGGCCAAAAGCAAAGGTTCATCACCTACATCAGAAGCCAAATGCACAGAGCTGACCCGCACAGGCGCTGTGATACGGGCCCCATAACCCCGGCTGACAATACCAGGGCTAAAACCCTGCTCTGTTAAAAACTTACAGAGCCATAAGGTAAAAGGCGTTTTGCCTGTGCCACCAACCGAAATATTACCGACAATAACAACAGGTTTTTCCACCGCAAAGGACTGAAACCAGCCGCGCTGATAGCCCAAACGGCGAATAACAGCGACCAGAGCGTACAGCAGACTCAGCGGCCAGAACAATAAAGTAAAAGGGTGCTGGCGATACCAGCCTCTCTCCCACCAGTTCATCCGGCTTCACTAAATTGCATTTTATACAGCTGAGCATAATAACCATTTTGTGCCAGCAAGGACTGATGGGTACCCTGCTCTACAATCTGGCCCTGATCCATCACTAAAATCTGATCAGCATTTTCAATAGTGGATAAACGGTGCGCTATCACAATACTGGTGCGGCCTTTAAATAACTCATCCAAAGCGCCCTGAATTTTACGTTCTGATTCAGTGTCCAACGCAGAAGTGGCTTCATCCAGAATAAGCAGCGGCGCCTGACGTAATAAAGCTCTGGCTATGGCAATACGCTGACGTTGCCCACCGGATAAAGTCACACCGTTTTCGCCAATTTCAGTATCAAGGCCTTCAGGCATCTGCTGCACAAACTCCATCACATGGGCTTTTTCGGCCACTTCCAGCAGACGCTCACGGCTTAATTCACCACGATAGCCATAAGCTATGTTATTGGCGATGGTGTCGTTAAACAGCACCACATGCTGCGAGACCACGGCCATCTGCGAGCGTAATGAATCCAGCGTACAGTCTTTGGTATTGATGCCATCCAGTAAAATTTCACCTTGTTCAATTTCATAAAAACGTGGCAATAAGCTGGAAATGGTGGTTTTGCCGCTGCCGGAGCGGCCAACCAAAGCGACGGTC
>CBIMJC010000436.1:0-2583 GCA_966244125.1 uncultured Rheinheimera sp. | reverse complement strand
GTAACTCAGAGCAGCAACTGTCGCACATTATCATTAACCCAAACAGTGAAAAACCGCTGCCTCTGTCTGCAGTGGCTGATATCAAACGTGAAGTGGGCCCCAGCGAAATTACCCGTATTGGTCAGCAACGTGTGGCTTTGGTCAGTGCCAACCTGTCTTATGGTGACTTAGAACAGGCCACTGCTGCAGCCAAAGCTGTATTGGCACAACTGACGCTGCCTTATGGCGTTGGCGCCACTATTGTCGGCCAAAGTGAAGAGATGGAGCGTTCCTTTAACTCCCTGATCATGGCGTTGTTGTTAGCTGTATTTCTGGTCTATCTGGTGATGGCGTCGCAGTTTGAAAACCTGCTGCAGCCTTTGCTGATTTTATTTACCGTACCTTTGGCTGGTGCTGGTGCTGTACTTGGTTTATGGCTGACCGGCACCCGTGTTTCTGTCATCGTCTTGATCGGCCTGATTATGCTGGCCGGTATAGTGGTGAATAACGCTATAGTGCTGATCGACCGTATTAACCAGCTGCGTGATGAAGGCATGGCGGTGTCGGATGCGATAGTGGAAGCAGGGGCCACCCGTTTACGTCCTGTCTTGATGACAACTTTAACCACAGTGCTGGGTTTATTACCTATGGTGCTGGGCAGCAGTGATGGCGCTGAAATCCGCTCTCCTATGGCCATTACGGTGATTTGGGGGTTAAGCCTGTCAACGCTGCTGACCTTAGTCTTTATTCCTGTGTTATATCGCCTGACGGCGTCTGATGCACCAGCGGCTAAGGAGTAAAACCATGGATCATCAACCTTTAGCCATCACCCGTTTTGCCTTAACCCGGCCTGTGACTTTATGTATGTTGTTTTTGTCCTTGCTGGTGTTTGGTTTAATTGCGAGCAGAATGTTGCCTTTGGAGAAATTCCCTGGCATCGACATTCCTGAAATATATGTGCATGTGCCTTATCCCAATGCCACGCCGAGCGAAACCGAGCGTTTGATCACCAGGCCGGTAGAAGAAGCACTGGCGACAGTGACAGGCATTAAAAAGATGCGCAGTTTCTCCAAAGAAGATGGCGCGGACATTTCACTGGAATTTAACTGGGAAGAAGACATCAATACCAAAAGTATTGAAGTGCGCGAGCGTTTAGACAATATGCGTCACCTGTTGCCACGGGATGTGGAGCGGGTGATGGTGTATCAGTTTAATACCAGCGATATGCCTATTTTCCAGCTGCGTATTTCCAGTGAACGTGATTTAGCCATGGCCTATGACTTACTGGAGCGGGTGATTAAACGCCCGCTGGAGCGGGTGCCGGGCGTATCCAAAGTGGAACTCTATGGCGTGGATAAACGCCAGGTGACTATTCGCCTTGATCCACAACGTATGCGTAATTTACAGGTAGACCCGGTGCAGTTAGTGCAATTGTTGCAATCCAGCAACTTTGCGATGACAGCAGGTGAGCTGCGTAACCCTAACGAAAGTATTCTGGTAAAACCTGTGGGCGAATTTGCCAGTCTGGATGAAATCCGTGCTTTGCCCATTCGTGCCGGTTTAACTTTAGCTGCAGTGGCTGATGTGATGCTGGAATTGCCAAAACGTATCGAAGGCCGGCATTTACACCAGACTTATGCCGTCGGTATGAACGTGTTTAAAGAGTCGAATGCGAATCTGGTGGATGTATCCCGCGCGGCTATAGCTGTGGTGGATGCAGCGGGTAAAGATCCTGCTTTTAATGGTATTAACCTGTTTCTGATGGATGATACCGCCAAAGGTGTGACGGATTCCTTGTCGAACCTGCTGGGCTCAGGTGCTATGGGTGCTTTATTGTCTTTTGGTGTGTTGTATTTGTTCTTGCGCCATATTCCAACCACTTTAGTGGTGGTGCTGTCTGTGCCTGTGTCTATTGCTATCACTTTGGGGGCCATGTATTTCCTCGGTTACAGCTTAAATATATTGAGTATGATGGGGCTGATGCTGGCTGTAGGTATGCTGGTGGATAACTCTGTGGTGGTGACTGAAAGTATCTTCCGTGAGCGGGCTGTCGATCCCGATACCAAAAGGGCGACTGAGCTTGGCGTTCACCGGGTTAGTCTGGCTGTGCTGGCTGGTACTGCCACCACGGCTATCGTATTTTTACCCAATATTATTGGCCAGAAAGTGGATGTGACTGTGTTTTTAGAACACGTTGCTATAGCTATCACTATAGCCCTGGGGGTGTCTTTGCTGATGGCTTTGACTTTAATCCCTTTTCTGACCACAAAAATTAAGCAAATCCACAGCTCAGACAATGCGGCGCCAAGCAAAGTAGATAAATTTTATGGCCGCTGTTTACGTTGGGTGATGGCATCACCAAAAGCAGCCACCGGCATCGCCTTTTTATTGTTGGCCAGCATAGCTATTCCAATCAGTCAGGTATCTGGCGGTGACGATGATGATGGCGACAGCAACAGGGCTTTTCTGAACTACAACGTGCAGGGTAATTACAACCTGGCCGAGGTAGAGCAGGAAGTAAAGCGGATGGAAGCTTATTTGTATCAGCATCAGGACGAGTATGAAATTGAGTCTGTGTACAGCTATTACACACCCAATCATGCC
>CBIMJC010000435.1:0-2585 GCA_966244125.1 uncultured Rheinheimera sp. | reverse complement strand
CCCGGTATAAATGACTATTCAGCACAGACAAACCGTAAGAGTAATGCAGCGGCAGTGCAGTAATAGCTGTGTCTGTTGGCTCTATCGGTAAATAAGCACAAATAGCTCGGGCATTGGCTTCAATATTGGCAAGCGACAACATCACAGATTTGGGCGAACCTGAACTGCCAGAGGTGCTCAATAACAGCGCACAATCAGACCGCACCTGATGAGAAAAGCCTGTCTGTTGAATATCGCCGGAAGCTTGGATCACAGCCGCAATCTGTAAACGCTCAATTAAAGCCAAAGTCTGGCTATCGCCTAAATCCGGCGCCAGCAATAACAGCGCTTTGCCAGAGCGAAGGGCGGCCAGATAAGCCACAACGGCAGATAAAGTGGAGCTAAAACGCAAAGCCAATAACGACTGCTCAGGCACTGTTTTACTTAAAATGCTGCTGTACTGATCGGCAAGTTTTGCCAGTTGCTGGTAGCTGATAGTGCTGTTGTCCGGTAAACGCAGGGCTATGGCATCGCCAAACTGTTCCAGCCTGTGAGCGAAACTTACCCTGCTCATAAACTAAAACCACCATCCACAGCCAGAATATGGCCAGTGATGTACCGCGCTTTGTCGGAGCATAAAAATTCGATCACAGCTGCGACTTCATCGGCCTGACCTAAACGGCCCAGGCTGATTTGTTGGGTCAGTTGTTGTTTTTTATCGTTGCTGTAATGGGCTGTTAAATCGGTTTCGATAAAACCCGGTGCTACCGCATTGACCCGAATACCAGTGGGGCCCAGTTCTTTGGCCAGAGATTTGACTAAAGAGGAGACTGCGCCTTTACTGGCGGCATACACAGCCTGACCGGCAGAGCCTGATTCAGCCACTTTGGAGGATAACAGCAGTAAATGCCCGGCTTTATGGCGTACCATCAGTTTGCTGGCCAGCTGACACAACTGCACAGTAGCGCCTACATTGAGTGCCAGCAGCTTGTCCAGATCAGTGAAGCGGGTCATGGCTAATAACGCATCCTGCATCTGGCCTGCACAGTGCACCAGATGGCTTAAGGCTTTGTGTTGTAATTCGGTGTGGATCAGACGAAACAAAGCTGTTACTGCGTCACGCTCTGTTAAATCCACTGCATGGATAGCGACTACAGCACCTAAAGCCTGACATTCAGCCTGTACTTGTTCTAAAGCTTTGAGATCACGTGCCACTAAAATCAGCTCGTGGCCTGCTTTGGCCAACGCAACAGCTGTCGCACGGCCTATACCACGGCTGGCACCTGTAATAAGGCTGACAGGCGTTTTGTTGCTCATTGATAAGCAGCCATCAGAATGCAACCCCGTATTTACCCAGTATGGTTTTGGCTTTGCCGACCGAACTCATATCAATAATATCGTCGGTATCCAGCATCAGATTAAACACATTCTCCAGCTCTGCAATCAGCAGCATATGGGCGGTCGAGTCCCACTCTTTAATGCTGTTGTAGGCTAAATCATCATGGATTTTGCTTTCTGGGACCACTAAAGCCGTGGCAAAAGCTGCTGTCAATTTGGCTGTGTTGGTTTGGATTAGCTCGTTGCTCATATTAATTCCGGATAAAAGTTGCAAATTTGGCGGCAGCGTTTTGGTGTGCTTGTGGCACTAAAGTCATGGCGACCATTCCGTCTGAAGGCTGCAGCGCATCAGGCTGATAACCTAATTGTTCGTTAAAACGTAAAGCGGCGCTATTGCTGCTTTTTACTTGCGCCTTTAATAGCTTGACGCCAAGCTGTTCAAACGCATACTGGTTTAGCGCTAAGGCGGCAAAAAAGGCCAGTATAGTGCCGCGGTATTTGGCCTCACCTAAATAAAAACCGGTTTCGACACTGTCACATTCTGCCACAGCCAAAGCCGTTGGGCTTTTTAAATTACAGGCACCAACCTTCTGGTTTTTATAATAAATCACAAACTGCATCTGGCGTCGGTCAGACGATATACGTTCGAACCACTGCTGCTGGCGCTCTGCGCTGATTTCAGTCTGATCCAGCATCTGGCTGCTGACTTCCGGGCTATTGCGCCAGATCAGCACTTGTGCCAAATCATCCTGCTGCAAAGGTTTGAGCTGCACATTAAAGGCGGAGACTTCATCGGTATGCCACATCTGTGAAGTCTGTTGCATCAAACCAGATCCCAGCTCATCGCCGTGCCCCGTGCCACATCTTTAGTGACGGTTTTACCCAGCAGCATCGACAGATATTTAGGCGGTAAACCTAAACCTGGCCGGATAGCGCGTAAGTTTTCAGTAGTGAGTGTATCGCCTGCTTTTAAATCGGCAGCAATATACAAAGAGCGGCGGTGTTTACGTGAGGCAATTTCTTTTTCGGTGCAGCCATAATTGACCTGTCCTAAAGCCACTTTGGCTTTGGCGGTTTCTTCCACCAGTTGCTTAAGCTCTGCGGGCTCTAAAGAAAACTCCGCGTCGACGCCACCTTCGCTGCGATCCAGCACAAAGTGTTTTTCAATCACAGTGGCACCTAAAGCCACGGCAGCAACAGAGACACCGATACCTGTGGTGTGATCCGATAAACCGGCCTGACACTGAAACAGCTGAGCTAAATGCGGA
>CBIMJC010000434.1:0-2613 GCA_966244125.1 uncultured Rheinheimera sp. | reverse complement strand
TGCTAAAGTCTGTTCCATAGTATTTTCCGCTTCAACTTCTGCATTTTGCTGTTCTTTGCCAGCTACTTTTCGTTAATTTCAGATTAAAAACATAATATTTTCAATTGCTTACTTTTTGTTTAAAAAATAAGCTTGCGATCTTACTGTGTCACGCCTAGTATTTGCTGTGTGGCGCACAGTGTGTGTGGCACAGTATCAGCAATTGAACAGGATTTTTTATGACCTCATCACAGCTGGACAAAATGCGACTGGAACTGCGCCGTGGTGTGCTGGTGCTGGCCGTTCTGGCCTCGTTGAAGCAACCACATTATGGCTATTCGCTTAGAAAGCAACTGCAGGACAGAGGCATCGATATAGACGAAGGCACTTTGTATCCGCTGGTGCGGCGTTTAGCTGAACAAGGTTTGCTGGATAGCGAATGGCAACAGGCCGAAGGCCGTGAGCGGCGTTATTACCTGTTGTCAGAACAAGGCAAAGAGCTGCTGGCACAACTGACCGACGAATGGCTGCAACTGAATTCAGCTTTGGCTCCTTTGCTCACTGAAAGTAAAGAGCTAAGCCAAAGCCCGGAGCACAATCAAAGCGGGGAGACAGAATAATGGAACTGGTAGAACGTTATGTGGCTGCGGTGCAGCGCGAGTTACCTGAATCGAAAAGACAGGAAATAGGCCGTGAACTTAATGCCAATATTATGGACCAGCTCGATGCGCTCAAAGAGCAGCAAGGTCAGTTGTCAGAAGATGATGTGGCCGCGGTGTTGAAGCAAATGGGTCGGCCAAGAATTGTGGCTTATCAGTTTATTCCGCCTAAAGCGCTGGTTGCAGCTGAAGATATGCCTTTGCTAAAACACACCTTGTATATGGTGTTGGGTGTGCTTTTTGTATTGCAGGTGATAGGCGCTACTACCCATTGGATGGGCAGCAGTGATGGCAATTTAATTCGCTTTATGTTGCAGCTGGCTGCTGGGTTTATGGCTGATGCCTGTTTTGCTTTTACTGTGATAGTGCTTAGTTTTGCTGCAGTAAATGGTAGTGGGCATAAGCTGGGCAATTGCCCTGGCAAAGACTGGTCGCCTAAAGAGTTACCTAAAGCAGATTTGGGCTGGCAGCATATTAGTCTGACCGACATCTTTACCGATCTGGCGACCTGTATCTTTCTGCTGATTGTTATTTGGTATCCGTTATGGATGAGTCCGGCGGAGTTTGCAGCCCGTAGTGTCACCTTTACTGATACGGCTTTGTTGATGTTGCAGTGGTTTAGTCCGGTGGTGGCCTTGTCTGTGCTGTTGAGTTTATGGCAGTTGCAACAACGGATCTGGAACCGCAGCTTGTTGCTTAGCAGCATTGCAATCAACGCAGCTTTTGCGCTGTTTTTAGTGGTGCTGGCTTTTAGTGGTCCATTGTTACAGGCCGGTCCTGCTGAGCTGAATAGCTTGTTTACTGTGATACAGTTGGAAAAGAGCTTCACTTATGGTCTGTTGATCACCGCCTGTTTCCCTGGTTATGAAGTGGTCAGGGATCTGTTCAGATTAAAGCAGTTGGCTTGATCCACAGCTCAGATTGCCTGCCTGACTACAGCAGGCAATCTGAAATATTTACCTGTTTCATTAACTAAAAAGCAGCTTTTAAAAACTCCGTTATACTCAAGTCCAGCATTCTCAACTGCGGTAAGCCTATGCTAAAGCTTAAGGTTTTCACCCTCGCATTTTTATCGTTTCTACCTTCTGCAGCTCAAGCCTTAAACGCCATGACTCCGGCCTTTGCCCTGACGCTGGAACATGTAAGCAATTTGGATGGCGGTATAGACCAGGGTTCACGTAGCTTAGCCAGTGCCGATTTCACTCTGACTGCAGACACTGCCGAAGCGGGTTTATGGCAAGGTGGCGAATTTTTTGGTTATCTATTGGCAAACTATGGCGGCGATCCTTCCGAACTGGTTGGCGATGTGCAGGGCATGTCTAATATTGCTGCTGAAGACGAAACCAAACTTTATGAGCTGTGGTATCAGCATAGTTTTTTGAATGGACAGCTAAAAACCCTGCTGGGTTTACATGATTACAACGCCGTGTTTTATAGCCTCGACAGTGCAGCGCTTTTTACTCATCCCTCTTTTGGTATAGGCCCTGATACTTCGCAGGCTGTGCCTTCCATCTTTCCAACCACTACGGTAGCAGCACTACTCACTGTTGAGGTGGATAATTACTATGCCCATCTGGCGATTTATGACGGTGTGCCGGGGCATCCAGACGGGCGGCGTGGCACATATATTCGGTTTGAAGAAGGTGAAGGCGTATTTCGCGCTGGTGAATTGGGCATGAAATCAGAGGCTTATAAAATTGGTGTTGGGGTTTGGCAGCACAATGCTCTGGTGGAAAACCCGGTGAATGGTCAGATGCATAGAGACAATAAAGGTTTGTATCTGATTGCTGAATATCAATGGCTTGAACAGCTTGCGCTTTTTCTGCAGGCAGGTTTTGCCGATCAGGATGTGAATCAACTGGAAAATTATTATGGCTTGGGTGGTGTCTATACTGATCTTTGGTTATCCGGTGATGCTTTGGGTTTAGCTGTAGCTCAGGCCCACAATGGCGATGCATTTTTACAGCAAAATAGT
>CBIMJC010000433.1:0-2658 GCA_966244125.1 uncultured Rheinheimera sp. | reverse complement strand
GATTTTCGCCGGCAAAATTATTACTGAGTTTTAGCCTGATTAGTTAATCACTGAGTTGATAGGCTTTTACTGAGTTGCCAAAAAAAGTGGGGATATACAAGGTTTTAGTCACCTGATCCCAGCCAATATCTGCGGTATTGAGCTTTTCGGTTCTTCTGTCCATTAACTCTTGTATCCGGCCATCGGCATAAACGTAATACACCAAACCTGCCCAACAACTCACAATAAAATCACCATTGCCCACTGGCTCTAAACCATCGGCTCTTTCGGCAAAACCCACAGCAACCTGGCTGATGGTTTTACTGCTGTCCGCTAAACCGACTTTCAGCAGTTTATCGCCTGCAGCTATATACAACTGCTCATCAATCACCTTTAAACCGTTGGCCGCTTCGACATTGTCCAGCCAACTGCTGACTTTATTGTGTTGCAGTTTATAAATGCGGTTTTTACGGGTGTCCGAAATATAAACTCCCCCCTCTGCATCCACTGTCACATCATTTAAAAACACTGCATCCGGTGCCGTAATTTTTTGCACTATTGTGGCGGAGGCTATATCCACGACCACCACTTCAGTTAAATCCGCGATATAAAGTTTACCCTGAAACACCGCCATACCTTTAGGAGCATTCAGGCCACGCAGCCAATCTTTGTGCCGGACACTGCCGTCGGTATTTAACACAGCTACACCACCGACACCATCTGCTACATTACCCTGACCATCAATTTCTGACACAAACAACATGCTGTCGGTTTTGCCATTATTTTGCTGCTGATACCAAAGCACAGACTCAGGCACCCGCAAATTTTTGCTGTGCCATAAGGCGGTTAATCCGGGCTTTGCAGCAACAGCTTCTTCAGACAGCGCAGCTGTTGTCATCAAAGCAGGCAACATAACAAACAACACAGGGATACAACTTTTCATTTTATAGTCCGATCAGTCAATGCAATGGCACTACCATACCCAGAGCGGTGCAAAAAGGCCAATATGCTGCAACAAAGTGGGATTAAAGGCAAAGCTTGTTTCAGATATGGAATTTTAAACCGGGGCATGAGACCAACTGACTGGCCCGCCCCATGTTGCTGCTTAACTCAGCTGAATGGTTTTATACGCCAGCAAAGAACCGTCAGAGTTTTGCTGATAATCAAATAAAAACTCATCGTAGTTGCTGCCAAAGACGGTGTCGCGGCCAGCGCTTAAGGTGGTGTCCTGAATGCCACGGCTGTTGTAGTCTGCATGGGTTGTACAAATTTCTGCAGTAAAGGCATCGGGGAAACAAAATTGCGATACCACCTGGTCGTTATTGTTATTGCGTACACGAAAGTGGATATGAATAGTGCGGCCTGAGTACCAGCCGGGGAAGCAGGATTTGAAGTTGACTCTGCCGTTGCTATCTGTGATCTGAGTGCCTCTGAACCATTTGGAACGTAAAGCTTCGTTATCATTGCCGGTACAAAAAGAGCTGGAAAAACCACTGCTGTCGTTGCTGCTACTGGTATCGCCTGAATAAATACCTGCCACATCACAGTGCCATACTTCCACTTCCAGGCCTGATACCGGGTTGCAACTCTGATCTATCACCCGCAAACACAGTTGCATAGGCAAACCAGTTTGTTCTTCTGATATATCGTCCAGCGTATCTGCAGTGAAGTAACAAGGGCCTTCGGTTAAGTTTTTGGTTAAGGCGACTGTACAGGCCGTGCCTAAGGCAAACAAAGAGTCGTCCGGGAAATTCACTGTCATAGCTGCTGTGCCACCACTGGCCCAACTGGTGCTGCTGCCTCCTGTTGAACCTCCGGCAGAGCTGCCGCTATCCGATGAACCTGTGTCGTTGCTGGCTGTTTCAGTACTGTCTGAGCCACCACCACAAGCCACTAAACCAATTAAGGGAATACTGGCCAGGCCTAGTCCAAGCTGTTTAATAAAACGTCGTCTGGACGGGTTTGTTGTTACTGCATTGTTCATGGCGGTCTGCTCCTCTGCCTTTGATTTCATCGGCTATGACGGCGCAGGGCAGAGCAGGGTTCAGAGATAAACTTAACTTTACCTTTGCATGTAAAAACTGACATTCCCTTAGCGGAGTAAACAATAATCTCAGCTTAATTGGTCGACACAAGCGAAGTTAAAAAACACAGTGGCTGAAATAAAAACTAATGTTTTTACCAGTTGCTCTACACTCCAAAAGCAGCCGTTATAGTCGAATTCTGAGTCCATGGCTTCAAGCGGTCTTAAGCGTATGCTTCAGGTTAATTATTCAAGGATGCTATTAAAGGTTGAAATGAAATACTGTGGTCACTATACTCATTGCCAAGTGGATTGGGGGTGCCCGGTCGGCGTTATAGCCTCGGTGAGTTTCATCGGGGCTTTTCGCTTTCTTGTGTTGGATAAATTTTCATCCCAATACCTTCAAAATTCTGACCCAGTTTATTTCTACCCCCATCACAGTAGAATTTTTTTGTCAGCACTTCAAAAGCCCGGTTTTCCTGTTGTGGCTTCACGGTTTTCAAGCCTATGGGCCTTGCGACGAGATCGGCCAGTTGCAAGCCAGAAGACATAGCTTTTTTGTCCGCAAACAATACTTCGAAGGGAAGTGGAATTCCGAGCCTGTTGTTGCCATCACTAATACGTCGAAACTCTAACTCAAGCTCTCTGTCTTCTTT
>CBIMJC010000432.1:0-2668 GCA_966244125.1 uncultured Rheinheimera sp. | reverse complement strand
TGGATTGGGATCTGGCTCGGGAAAGGCTGGCTGATTTAACCCGGCAAGCTGCGGTGCTGGCTGAAGCTTTGGCTGGTTTGCGCAGTGAGGTAGCAGCTGAAGCCACTGCAGGCTCACAGGCCATAACACAACAGTTGTCGCTGAGTTTTGTTGTGATCGTCAGTTTACTTTTGATGTTAGTGCTGGTTGCTGTTGGTGCTTTTATGATGGCGCAGCGCCAGATAGTCAGGCCAGTGAAAACCTTGTCCGGGCAAATTAGCCGGCTTGCCGTGCAGCGTGATTTAACAATGCAATTCAGTCCGGAGCAACAAGGGGAATTAGGGCAGATCTCCGACAGTCTGACTACCTTGCTACAGGTGTTCAGTGCGGGCATGCAGGATGTTCGTGGCGCCATCAATCGTATTGATGGGGCAGTAAAAGAACTGAGTGGCAGCACAGATTTGTCCGCGGCTTCAGTACAGGAGCTACAGCAGGATATTGTTCGTCTGGTGGATTTGATGCAGCAGTTGGAACAACAAATGTCGCAAAGCGTAGAGTATTCAGCTTGTGCGGCCACTCAGGCCAGCCATGGCGCAAACCAGCTGGAGCAGGCTCAACTTCAGGTCAAAAGCAGTTCGGACAGTATTGCTGCACTGGCCAAAGACATCGAAACCACTGCATCCATGTTACTGAACCTGAAAGTAGCAGGAGACCAGGTCTCAGTGGTGGTAAAAACTATTGCCGACATTGCCGGGCAGACTAATTTGCTGGCATTAAATGCCGCGATAGAAGCTGCAAGGGCAGGTGAATCAGGCCGTGGTTTTGCGGTCGTAGCAGATGAAGTCAGGGCTCTGGCAACCAGAACTCATCATTCAACTCTGGAAATCAATAGTTTGTTGGAAACCATAGTAGGTTCTATCCAGAATGCGGTCAGCACCATGGGCTCAAATCAGCAGCAGGCAGCTCAGTCAGTGCAGTTGTCCTTCGCTTTGGTGTCAACCTTAGAACAAAGCAGGGCTGTGATATTGCAACTGGCGCAGATCAGTCAGCAGTCGGCTCTGACGGCCAGTGAGGCACAACAGGATGTTGCTCATATCAGAGCTCAGGTGCAACAGTTCAGGCAACTTGGGGATCAGGTTTTAACCGGAAACAGCCAAATTGGCCAGGCTGCTCAGTCTATGACCGAACTGGCTGGCCAATTAAGCACTACTGTGTCCGGATTTAAAATTACAGCATAAATTCAGGCTGTGATTATGGCGCCACTACGTCTGAAATAGACACTTTGGAACGACTTTCATAAGGAGCCAGCATAGCTACCACTTTGTGAGCTTCTGAACTACGGGCAAAATCCATCAGTGGCTGACCGTTACATACCACTTTCTCTACTGCAGATTGCCGGGATAAGCGGGATTCCCGGAAAGTTTTGTTTAAACCAGCTCTGTCGTCATTCTGGGTGTTCTGACAGACTTCAACCAGAATTTGTTGAGTTTGTGCTGACAGAATGGGGCCGGCGCTGGCTGTAGCTGACAGGCTGAATAAGGCGGCTGCGAACATTAATTGTGCTTTCATAGTGCTATCCTCGGAGTTAGGTCTATGGCTGTTGCCATGACTGTATTCTGGCGCTTAAGGCCTTGATTTTCATGTGCTCTGTGACCAGAGGAATAGCAGAAGTGACCAGAGGATGACCTTTACTTTTTGTTACTTCCTGTACAAAAAAGACACAAAAAAAGAGTGCTGGTTTTTGAACTCTGGCACTCTTTTTTACGTCAATCCGGGCAGGACGATCGTCTGATAAATACTACTTTGCCGGCAGCAACTGAGCCGACCAATCGGCTTTAAAACGTCTGGATGCTGCCACTGTCTGGCCATTGGACAGCAGTAGCTGATAGTCGTTGTTATGGGGCTGAACCTTGTGCACATGATGCAAATTGACAATAGTGGATCTGTGCACCTGAGCAAATTGGCCGGGCAGGCGTTGCATCAGCTCTTTAATAGTTTCACGGATAATCAGATTTTCGCTTAATGTGTAGACACACATATAGTTACCCGCCGCTTCAATCATCAGAATATCTATATCATCCAGCAACAAAGTTGATGCGCCGGTTTTAAAGGTCAGTTTATTTTGTGGTGCTGCAACGGGCATATCCTGTTGTTTGTCCAGAGCTGTTTTGGCGTCCAGCAGAGTCTGAGCCAGGCGCTGGCGCGACACAGGTTTGAGCAGGTAATCAAAAGCAAAATGTTCATAGGCTGAAAACGCATAGTTATCGTAAGCCGTGACCAGAATAATGAGCGGCGCCGCCAAAGCTGAAGACTTATTTAACTGCTTCAGTACTTCAATACCTTTAATTCCCGGCATCTGGATATCCAGAAATACCAGATCCACAGCGTTGTTTTTCAGGTGTTCCAAAACTTCGTCGCCATTATCAAAACAGGCATCGATCTGAATATTTGGATAAGAAGCCAGTTTGGCCTTCAAATTACTGATGGCCAGGGGTTCATCATGGTTGTGGTCGCGCCTCGTGAGTGGCAGTTGTACCGCATCGTCCGCGCCCCTGAGCCTGAGCAGCCCGCCGCGGTGGGCCAGGTTCTCCGCTTCCCGACGGACCGCGCTGCTGCATGATCGCCGTCACCTACCGCATCAACGACAGCCCGCCCACCCCACTCCCCGACGCTGCTACCCCGTTCGTTG
>CBIMJC010000431.1:0-2679 GCA_966244125.1 uncultured Rheinheimera sp. | reverse complement strand
TATGGATTTAGGTAATGGTATCAAAGTCTTAGGTAGCCAAAGTACGGAAACACCTACCACCTCTTTATTACTGAAAATCCCTGTCGGCAGCTATTACGAAACAGCGGACAAAGCAGGCGTTTCTGCTTTATTAGCCGCCATTCTGAATGAAAGCACTCAGAACTACAGCACAGAACAAATGAGTCTGGAGCTGGAAAAACTGGGCAGCAGCATCAGCATCACTTCAGGTGACAGCTATATTGAGGTTTTTGTCTCCAGCTTAAGCAAAAACCTGCCACAAACCCTGGTGTTACTGGAAGAGAAGTTACGCAGTCCGGCCTTTAAAGCGGAAGATTTCAGCCGTTTACAACAGCAGACTTTGCAAGGTATTCAGCACAGTGCCACCAACCCGGCTTATATAGCGGCAACGGCCTACAACAAAATGATGTTTGATGGCAGCATAGCGGCCTTACCTAACGAAGGTACACTGGAGTCTGTCAGCAAACTGACACTGGATGATGTGAAAAACTGGTATCAGACGCACTTCAAACCAGCTGGTGGTCAACTGATAGTGGTATCCGATTTAGCCCGCGACAAAGTGGCCGCCGAGCTGAAAACTCAGCTGGCAGACTGGCAAGGCAAAGGCCCGGCACTGCAGGTAAATACCGGTGCTATGAAAGCCAAGCCAGGCACCATTTATCTGCTGGACAAACCTGATGCCCCACAATCCGAGATCCGCATTGGTAAGCGTTCACTGACTCAGGACATCACAGGTGAGTTCTATCAGGCTGGTTTAATGAACTTCGTCTTAGGCGGCACTTTTAACAGCCGTATTAACCTGAATCTGCGCGAAGATAAAGGTTATACCTATGGCGCACGCGCCAGTTTTATTGCCGACAAGTTTGCGGGCACTTACACCGCCGCTGCCGCAGTAAGGGCTGATGCGACTGTCGACTCTATTCGTCAGTTTATCAATGAGCTGGATGCTTTCCGGCAAAAAGGTATTGCCGATGATGAACTGGCCTTTATGCGCCAGGCCATTAATCAGTCGGACGCGCTGAAATACGAAACACCTGCTGCCAAGTTAGGTTTTATGGCACAAATTCTGGAATTTAATTTAACACCGGATTTTGTCCGTGAACGTAATCAGATCGTATCCGGTATCAGCAAAGAGCAAATTAATGCTTTAGCCGCTAAACATTTAAACACCAAAGAAATGGCTATTCTGGTGGTGGGTGATGCCAAAAGCTTAAAACCTGAACTGGAGAAACTGGGTTACCCTGTGGAAAACATCAGTTTGTAACAGCTTTTTTTGCATGTATCTACAAGACCACCTGCCGGTGGTCTTGTTTTTTTACTTCATTGCGGCGATAAAATCGCTACAGCCTTAACATTTTTGTCATTTGGTTACAAATTTAGCGCATATTTCCATAGGTGAAAGCTCTTTTGCCCGCTACACTAGAACAGCTGTTTTTGTATCTTTGTTGATGTTTCAGGCTCATCTAAAAGGCGGAATCAGCTCACCCGGGTCACTGCTAATCTGGGATCATCAAATTCATTTTCTTAAATTTTTATTAATTTATGACTAATCGTCACAATTTCAAAAAAAACGTGGCACACTAGCCTGTCCGCTTGATGTGGGTAAGTAATGCGTAAGATAAAAACAATTATGCTGAGCTCTGCACACAAAGTGGCTTTAATCCGAAAGTGTTATCTGGCCGTAGTTAATGGCCTGAACCTCTTGGGTCCTTATTAACTTTTAATCTGGTTACCGCTATGAAAAGATTTAAATCTATATTTTTTGCCGTACTTGGCCTGATCTGTGTGTTTATGGTGCTTGCAGGGGTCAAAGGTGGCCAGATTGCAGCCATGATCGCATCGGGTGAAACCTTTGTGCCACCACCTGAATACGTCAGCACTTTTAGTGTGGAACAACAAAGCTGGCCTAACACTTATAACGCCATTGGCACAGTGCTGGCGGATGAAGGCATTATTGTTGCCGCCGAAGTAGCTGGCCGGGTGAAAAAAATCAGTTTCAGCAACGGCCAGCAAGTCACAGCTGGCACAGTGCTGATTGAACAGGAAGCCACCAACGAACAGGCACAATTGCGTTCAGCCGAAGCCAGTTTAAAGCTGGCAAAAACCAGTTATGACCGTTTAGTGCAGTTACGCCGCACCAACATTGCCACTCAAAGTGAACTGGACAATGCCAAGCAGCAACTGGACAGTGCTTCTGCTCAGGTTGACAACTTAAAAGCCACCTTGCAGAAAAAAGTCATTCGTGCACCTTTTGATGGCCGTATCGGTATCCGTCAGGTGGACTTAGGCACTGATTTGCAAGCCGGTACTCCTATAGTGTCACTGCAGGCGACCAACAAAGTACGGGTGAACTTCCCTGTACCACAACACTGGCTGACCCAAATCTCCAAAGGTTTACCCGTTGAGGTATCAGTAGGTGATGGCGCCGTCATTGTTAAAGGTGAAATCAGCGCTATAGGTGCAGAAATTAATACCAGCACCCGTAACGTGATAGTGCAGTCGATTTTAGATAACAGCAGCAATGTTCTGATCCCTGGTATGGCCGTATCCACTACCGTTACCTTAACAGAGCCACATCAGGTTCTGGTGGTACCAAGCACTGCCATTATTTACTCTCCTTTTGGTGACACTGTGTTTGTGGTGGAAAAAGATGAAAAAGTT
>CBIMJC010000430.1:0-2696 GCA_966244125.1 uncultured Rheinheimera sp. | reverse complement strand
TCGCTATGTGTTTTGCGCTTTGTATTGTGCCTTTGGCTTTAACACGCCGTATTCACCCTGCGCCTTTGCAACCTGCACCACTTAAAATCAGACTGTTCTGGCAAAAAGTGCCACAGTCGCTGACCACTATTGCGATGGCAGGTGTGATTGTGGGCTCCTTTTACGGTTTAGCACCGGCTTACGTCGCCCATAGCGGTGCCAGCACAGAACAGGTTGCGGCTTATATGGCCACCACAGTGATTGCAGGTTTGCTGGCTCAATGGCCTATGGGGCGTTTGTCCGACAAGATACGGCGTAGTCGTCTTATCCGTATCAACACAGTGCTGTTAGGTGCAGTGGTGCTTTGTATTGCCATTTTGCCTTTAAGTGGCATTTTTGCGCTGATTTTCACTTTTGCTTTTGGCATTCTGGCTTTTACCTTGTATCCGCTGGCGACAGCACTGGCCAATCAAAACGTAGAACAGGAACACCGGGTGGCTTTATCCGCCACTATTTTGCTGACCTTTGGTATGGGCGCCTGTATCGGGCCTTTAATAGCTTCAGGCTTTATGCAACTGGTGGGAAACAGTATGTTGTATGGGTTTATGGCCCTTTGTACCCTGCTGTTGTTTTTACGCTTAACCCATGTCAATTATCAGCAGAAACAACAGGATAAAGAAGTATCACAAGATTATGTGATGGCATCCGGCGATTTAGTCTCGTCACCTTTAGCTGCAGCTTTAGATCCACGGGTGGACGAACAAATGGTGCAGGAGCAAATGGTGCATCCGCATCATCCGGATGCTGAACTTCCAACCGCGGATCAGGAGCTGAGTAGTATGGACCCGGAACCTGCCGCTGATGCAGTCTTTGATAAGGTGGAAGCTATAACCGAACCGGATAAAAACCAGACCTCAGATCACAACAAACCGGCTTAAGCCGGTTTGTTGTTTTTAAAGCATGACGGGCGAATACATCAAAATAACGTGAGTACCAGTTTCCCCACTACAGCATTTGAAGCCAATAACTGATGCGCCCGCTCCGCTTCTGACCAGTCGATGCTATGTGCCAGTACAGGCTTAATTTTCCCTTGCGCCAAGGCCATTCCAAACTGCTGCTGAAAATCACTGATTAAAGCCGCTTTATAGCTGTCAGTGCGGCTTCTAAGCGTAGAGCACAGCAACTGACCACGTTTTTTTAGCATCAGGCCCAGATCCAGCTCCGGCGTCATACGGCCGCCCAACATAGACAGCACCACAATCTGCCCATCTAAGGCTAACAGCTGAATATCTTTGGCGATGTAATCCCCTGCTACAGGATCAATAATTAAATCAAAACCCTGGGGCCGCGCTGCTTTTAGTTCAGCGACAAAATCCTGCGTTTTATAATTGACAGCGATGTCGGCCCCTAAGGCTAAACAGGCTGTGCCTTTATCATCTGAACCTACAGTCACAGCAACAAAACAGCCCAAAGCTTTACCCAGTTGTATAGCAGCTGTGCCCACCCCACTGGCACCGGCATGCACCAATAATGCGCCTTGATCCGGTAAATTCCCCACAGCGCGCATCGCCTGAAAAGCAGTTAAAAACACTTCAGCACAAGCCGCTGCTTCGCTCATACCTAAAGAGGTTGGTTTTTTGATTAAATGCTCTGCAGGTAAAGCCACATATTGGGCATAACCACCGCCAGGTACCAGAGCAAAAACAGCTTCACCAAGCCAATCTGAAGATAGGTCGTCAGCCACAGCGACCACAGTACCCGCAACTTCCAAACCTAAAATATCAGACTCCCCTGCCGGCGGCGGATAGAGCCCGGAGCGCTGTAATAAATCTGCTCTGTTCACACCGGCCGCTGCGACTTTCACCAGTACCTGCCCGGCTTTTAGTCGTGGCACCGCCACTGTCACCTGCTGCAACTGGCTTTGCTTGCCCGGATTAATCACCTCAATAGCGGTCATTTGAGCTGGGATCTGATAGTTTTGCATCTATTTACCTTTAACTTGTTATAGTTTTGCTTTAGCTTTTGCGCGCTCTTCACTAAAATAGTGCCCCTTGCCCATCTACAGAGTTCATCTATGTCTCACAGTATCATTTTACAACCCGAACGCGAAAAATCCTTAAGACGCCGCCACCCTTGGGTGTTCTCTAAAGCGGTATTGCAGGTCAAAGGTAAACCAGTATCGGGTGAAACTGTAGATGTATTAAGCCATGACGGTAAATGGTTATGCCGCGGTGCTTATTCAGCCGACTCGCAAATCCGCGTGCGCGCCTGGACTTTTAATGAAAAAGAACAGATTGATCAGGCGTTTTTCACCCGCCGTATTCAGCGAGCCTGGTCTGTGCGTCAGGATCTATACGATCTTAACCAAACCAATGGTTTACGTGTAGTTGCAGCTGAGTCGGATGGTTTGCCGGGCGTCACTATCGATTTATACGCCGATGTGCTGGTGTGTCAGCTGTTATCTGCTGGTGCAGATGCCAGCCGCGAGCTGATTGTCACCGCATTAAAGCAAACTTTCCCTGACTTCAGTATTTACGAGCGTTCAGACGTAGATGTGCGTAAAAAAGAAGGCTTAAAACCAGTGACTGGCTGGTTGCACCTACCACGCGAGAGCGGTGAAGTGGTGATTTTAGAAAACGGCATGAAAATTCTGGTCGATGTAATCAACGGCCACAAAACAGGATTTTATCTGGACCAACGTGATTCACGCGCTGCAG
>CBIMJC010000429.1:0-2707 GCA_966244125.1 uncultured Rheinheimera sp. | reverse complement strand
AACGTTACAAAGAGTTAGAGCCAGGCAAATGGGTGAAAGTCATTGGCTGGGGCGACAAAGCTGAAGCCAAAGCTGAAATCGTCAGCTCCTTCGAACGCGCTCAGCAGAAGTAAGTTACTGCATAAAAAACGGCACGCAAGTGCCGTTTTTTTCTTTCAGCCACAGCTTGTGTCTCCTCTGCTTTTTTCACAGCCACAACACTGTGGTGGTTCTGGTGTCCACAGCGCATTTTTTTCTCACAAAACGCAAAATCTGATAAAAACTTCCGTAAATATCTGTTATTTTCAGCAATTGATTTAATGCAGCCACACTGGCCTGCTTTGATTATTACAATAATAAATTCCACTTCAGCCTGATGTCTGAAGTGATTCAGGGGTAAGGTTATGGCTTTGTTTGAATTCGGGTCCGCACGGACCAAAATTGTGTTGTCTGGCATAGTCACACTGGTAAGCATGTTGTTGGTTGTTACCTTGTTAACAGAACAGTCCTGGTTCTGGTCTGCTTTAGCTGTAGTTGCAGTGGTGGCAGTACAGTGGTTGTTTGCTCATTCAGCCTTACAAGGCTATCAACATTTTATTGCTGAACAGCAGCTGTTAATCCGTCGCTCAGTTCAGGAAAAAAATCTCTCCCTGCAATTAAGCAGCAGTGCCGAACTGGCAGAAGCTCGTGATCAGTTTAATCAATGGCTGGCCAGGCTGAAACAACAGCAACTGGATGCCAGCAGCCAAAATGAGCAGTTAAAACAGTTGGTGGCGTCTATCAGCCATATAGCAAGCGATGAACAACAACATCTTTCTCAGTTACAACAAGCGGCAGACCAGACACTGACTATGGTTGAGTCTATGAATCAAAGTGTGCTGGACGAAGTGCAAAGTGCAAATCTGGCCGCTGAAGCAGCAACTCACTCCAACCAAATCGCCAGACAAGGTCAGCAAACAGTCGCAGGTACGGTGCAGAACATAGAACAACTGGCAGAGTATTTACAGCAGGCATCAGGCACCATTGCCCAACTGGAACAGGACAGCAATCAGGTCGGCGCCGTACTTGAAGTGATCAAAGGCATAGCAGAACAAACTAACCTGCTGGCACTGAATGCGGCTATTGAAGCGGCCAGGGCCGGTGAACAGGGGCGTGGTTTTGCGGTAGTGGCCGACGAAGTGCGCACTCTGGCATCCCGTACACAAAAATCTACTGAACAAATTCAGCGTACCATTGAGCAGTTACAAAGTGCGGCCCGGGATGCAGTGCAAAAAATGAAGCTAAGCAGTGAACAGGCGGAGTTAAGTGTGCTGTCAGCCAACCAGGCTGGCCATTCATTACAGGAAATTACCGGCAGCATAGCGCAGATTTGTGCAATGAATCAGGAAATAGCTGCGGCTACAGATGAACAGCAACATCTGACAAAAACCATGCTGACTTATGTGCGGGACATCAGCAGCCACACCAAACAAAGCCAGCAAAACACTAAAGACTTACAACAGATGGGTGAACAGCTGGCGTTTATTGCCGCCCGCTAAAACGCCCTGGGTCAGAGTAAAATTAAGCGGCCAGGCTTAATTTTACTCTGACCCCAAACATCAGCTTGTAGCTAAAAACTTCACTAAATCTGCAGCCATCATAGGTTTAGCGTACATAAACCCTTGTACTTCTTCACAGCCCATAGCGCGGACAGCATCTTCCTGCTCCTGAGTTTCAATGCCTTCGGCTATAGTGGCAAGACCGAGTTTTTGCCCCAGATTTACTATGGTTTCTGCGATTAAAGTGCCATTTGGACGGCAGAAATCTTTGATAAAAGCCCGGTCGATTTTGATGCGATCCAGCGGCAGTTGCTGCAAATAACTCAGGGATGAAAAGCCTATGCCAAAATCATCAATAGCCACTTTAATACCAAAGTTTTTTAGTTTATTTAAAGCCGCTATCACAATTTGTGGATCGTCCATCACCACAGACTCAGTAATTTCCAGTTCCAGCAACGCCGGATCAACCTGATAACGTTCGACACAATCAATCACAGACTGGACAAAACGGTGATTACGAAACTGAGGCATAGACACATTCACTGCAATACGCAGCTGGGCAAAGCCCTGAGCCTTTAAGGCTTGTAGCTGTTTACAGGCTTGCTGCAACACCCAATCGCCAATTTCAATGATAAGCCCCGAGTATTCAGCCAGCGGAATAAAGATTGAAGGAGAAATATAACTTCCGTCCGGCTGAGGCCAGCGCAACAAAGCTTCCATTCCCAGCACTTTGCCACTTTTTAAACAAATTTGTGGCTGATACCAAAGTTGTAGCTTGTCTTTCTGGAAATCCGATCTCAGGCTTCTGAGCATCACCAGTCTGTCGACCATCTGCTCTTCCATCTGTGCACTGTAGTATTCGTAGTTTTGTGCCAGATGTTTTTTCGCTCTGTTCAGCGCTATATAAACATGCTTCAGAATAGTCAAGCCGTGTAATGCGCTGTCGCGTAAACGGCAGAAACCAAAAGTGGCGCTTACCTGCAACGAATGTTCAGAACATTGAAATGGCATTTCAAAGATACCAGACAGCGCTTCAGGCGTCAGAGCCTGCTCAGGCCCTATTAAACCAAATACATCAGCCCCAATACGGCCTATCTGAGCTATTTCACCAAACTGAGCCACTAATCTGTGGGTGACAGCGATCAGCAATTCATTACCGGTTTCCTGACCTAAACCATCATTTACATCAG
>CBIMJC010000428.1:0-2713 GCA_966244125.1 uncultured Rheinheimera sp. | reverse complement strand
AAGCTTCACCTTTACAGGATCAGAAAGCGGATGAAGCAAAAGGCGAGAATGAAAAAGCTGCGCCTGAGCAAAACAAGTCCAATACTGAACTTTACCCTGTGCTCGAGCAGGCTAATGCCGGAGCCCGTTTAATACTATTCGGTTCCAACGATATGTTCAGTGATGCGGTCAGTCAGTTGGTTGGTGGCGCTCAGGGCTCAGAGTTTCTGAACAATCTGCAGTTACTGGCCAATACAGTGGATTGGGCGACGGCTGATCCTGCGTTATTAGATATCCGGGCCCGTGGTCAGTTTAATCGCACTTTACCGCCACTGGACAGAGCTGAGCAGCAGTTTTTGGAGTATCTGAATTATGCGCTGGTGCTGGCATTGATCCTCGGCATTGCACTTATTCAGCGCTGGCTGCAACGTCGCCGTTTGCAGCAACTGTATCGTGTAGTGACAGCACAATAAGGAGGCAAGCTGATGAAAACACTAACGATTGGATTATCTGTGGTTGCGGCAGCGCAATTGTTGCTGGCGGGGGCATTATGGTGGCAAGATCAGCAGCAGCCAGAGGCGAGTGCTTTGCTTGCGCTGGATCCAAAACAGCTGACAGAAATTAAGCTGGAACATCAGGGTAAAACTTTGCACCTGGTGCATCAGGATGGAGCCTGGCGCTTGCCTGCGTTACAGCACGAGCCAGCCCGACCAGCCAAGATCACAGCATTGTTAACCGAGCTGGAAAAAGCCCGCTTGCATTGGCCTGTCGCAGAGACTGACGCCAGTCAGGCCAGATTTGAAGTGGCAGAGGATAAATATCAGTGGAAGCTGACGTTAGCGAGCGGGGCTTCGCAGCAACTGATTTACCTTGGGTCCAGTCCGGCATTTAAACAGTTGTATTTGAGACGTGACAAAGAAGCTGAAATTTATCAGCAGCAGATAAACACTTTGGATTGGAGCACAGAGCCTGAGCAGTGGTTTGACCGCAGCCTGCTGCAAATCAGTCAGGTGAATCGGATCAAACTGCCGCAGCTGGAGCTGCAAAAAGAGGCTGGTCAATGGCAGGTGCGTGCTGCGCAAGGAGAACCGCAAATGGCAGATACTGCCCTGGCCGCCCAACTGCAGCAGCTGTTCAGCTCACTACAGGTCAGCGGTCCGCCAGTCAAGCCGCTGGCTTTGAAACAGCCTGAGCAACAACTTCAGTTGGAGGTTCAGAGTCTGAGTGCCAAACATAGTTATCAGCTGCAAAAACAACAGGATCAATACCTGATCAAACGCGATGACAAGGCCGTTTGGTACCCTCTGGCCGCGGAACAGGCGAAACAGTTATTTGAACTTGAGCCAGAAAAGTTGCTGGCTAAACAGTCAGGACAAAACCACAGCAGCGAGCAACCTGACACAGCAGGGGGGCAATCTGGAGCGCGCTCTGAGCTGAACTAAGCCGGACTTTTGTCTGCAGCTTAGTGTCCGGTTCGCCGGAAACACCATAAATAACACAAAGGGCCGTCAGGCCCTTTGTGTTATTTAATCAGCTCTGTTAAGCCAGTGTCGGGTAGTCGGTATAACCCACCGGGCCTTTGCCGTAAAACAGTTCTGGTCGTGGTGGGTTTAACGGTGCGTCATCCACCAGACGTTTGGGTAAGTCCGGGTTGGCAATAAATGGAATACCAAAGGCGATGGCGTCGGCTTTGCCTTCGGCCAGCCATTGATTGGCTTCTGCTTTACTGAATTTTTCATTGGCGATCACCGGACCACCAAACAGCTGTTTAATCAGTGGAGTGATGCTGTCCTCTGCCGGATGTTCGCGGGTAGAGATAAAAGCAATACCACGTTTGCCCAGTTCAGTCGCGACATAACCAAAAGTGGCAGTGCGGTTTGAGTCGCCCATATCGTGAGCATCCATACGAGGCGCCAAATGCATAGCCACTCTGTCTTTGCCCCAGACATCAATACAAGCGTCTGTCACTTCCAGTAATAAACGGGCACGGTTTTCCAGCGAACCACCGTATTCATCATCACGTAAGTTGGTGCTGTCCTGCAGGAACTGATCGAGCAAATAGCCGTTTGCTCCGTGTATGTGTACACCGTCAAAACCTGCGGCTTTGGCATTGATTGCACCCTGGCGATAAGCTGCAACGACCTCTTTGATTTCGTTTAAGCTTAAAGCCCGTGGCTCTTCAAAGTCTTTGATTGGGCGTACCAGACTGACATGACCGGCCGGACGCACAGCACTTGGCGCCACTGGTTTTTCGCCATTTAAATAAAGAGGGTCAGAAATACGGCCTACATGCCAGAGTTGCAGGAAAATACGGCTGCCCGCTTTGTGCACGGCCTCTGTGACTAATTTCCAGCCTTCAACCTGAGCATCTGACCAAATACCTGGTGTGTCCGGGTAACCCACGCCCATAGGGGTGACAGAAGTGGCTTCAGATAAAATTAAACCTGCGCTGCTACGCTGACTGTAATATTCAGCCATCATGGCATTGGGTACCCGGCCTTCATCAGCACGACAGCGGGTTAAAGGCGCCATCACAATACGGTTTTTCAGGGTTAAATCACCCAGCGTGATGGCATCAAATAAAGTTGGCATCTGTAACTCCTTAAAGTTGATCAGTTAACCGCGCCAGAAACTGTTGAATCACTTCTTCATTGCGCGAGAAAAAATTCCACTGGCCTACTTTTTTACTGCTGATAAAACCAGCTCGTTGCAAAGTGGCCAGATGGGCGGATAC
>CBIMJC010000427.1:0-2743 GCA_966244125.1 uncultured Rheinheimera sp. | reverse complement strand
AACAAAACCTAAACCCCAGATTGCAGCGGCCAGTAATAACATCAGATTGGCTTGTATGGTGGACTCCCTGTAAAAAGCTTATTGAAATTTTGAGCTGTAAAACACCGGATTAAAACGTGTCGCCATCGCCATCAACAGCACTGCTATAGCGGCTAATAACAACCAGCTGATACTAAAGCTTTGGCTAAAGTCACGGATAAAACCAGCAATCAGTGGCGAAAAAGCCGCCAATGTATAACCTATGCCCTGCACAAAAGCTGTCAGACTGGCGGCAGAAGAAGGCTGATGCTGATGATCCATAGACACAATTAAAGACAATGGAAACAAACCACCAATACCTAAACCCAAAAGTGAAGCCCAAACTAAGCCCAGCGCAGGTGCCGCCACTAAACCGGCAAAACCTGTTGCCATCAATATCAATAACACCAACATTACAGGGCGACGGTCGGCTTGACGACTGGCCAGCCAGGGGCTGACAAAACCAGACAGCACTTCCATACAAAGCAACAACCCAAGCAGCAAACCACTTTTTTGTTCACTCCAGCCCTGCTCGACATAATAAGCCGGTAACCAGGCCAACACACAGGTAAAAGCACAGGTCACCAGACCAAAAAACATTGCTAAGGTCCAGGCTCTGCCGTATTTGGCAAAACTCAGAGGTTTTTGTGGCGACTGCGCCACAGGCAAGTTTTGAATAGCGTTTTTCTGTGAATACCACAACAGCAAAGCCAGTACAGATAACAACACCCAGCCGGATAAAGCGACCCGCCAGCTTTGTGCCCAGTCGGCCCAAAATGCTGCTAAAGAAGCCGTTAACGCAGCTCCGGCAATAATGGCGGATATATACCAGCCCATCACTAAAGGCGCTTTGCTGCTGAATTTTTGTTTAATGACACCAGGCACCACAGCCTGCACCATGGCAATACCTAAACCCGCCACTATGGCACTTAAGGTTAAATCCAATGCGCCTACAGCCCAATAGCGCTGTGCTGTGGCTGCGGCTATAGCGATGGATGCCCAGAAAATAACCTGATAAGAACCAAACCATAACGCCAGTTGATGCGCAAAAAAGATACCTAAACCCATCGCCAATACCGGCAACATGGTCAGTAACGAAGCCTGAGTAAAAGACAGATGCAATTCAGGTTGCATCAAAGGCAATAAAGGCCCGATGGAGGCCATAGAAGGCCTTAAGGTGAGCGCGATCAGCACTAAACTCAGGATCAGAATCCAGGTTTTCGCGGTAAATGTGGTGGTTTCAGTCATATCAGTACCAAGATGATGCAACGCCAGAGGGCGCTGGAAAGCCGCGCAGATTAACATAATTCTTACGCCCTGATCGAGTTGAGGCAAAAGATCAGAAAACCCTGACTTTGTCCTTGCGATCCAAAGCAGATCTTTTATACTGTTTTTATATACAGTATTTTGAGATAGAAATCATGAATGCTCTGCTGCAACAGCTTCAGAACAGACAACTGATCTGGCAGGCCAGTCAAACCGAAGCACCTTATGAACATTGCCAAAGTACAGGCTTTATTGCTTTGGATCAGCTGCTGGGTGGCGGCTGGCCACAACATAACGTGATTGAATTACAAAGCCATGGTGCTTGTGCTGAAGTGCAATTGATCCAAAAAGCTTTGGAACTATCCGGCTCACAACTGCTGCAAATCTGGATCAATCCACCAGCCACACTCTGCGCCGAATACCTGCTGCAACAAAAACGGCCTTTACATCAGGTGTTAGAGCTGAATGCGCCCCGCTCTGCCGATGCGCTCTGGGCGGCAGAACTCTGTTTAAAAAGTGGCAGTTGTATGGATGTGCTGCTGTGGCAAAACCACTTAAATTTAACCCAGCTAAAACGTTTACAGTTAGCCGCGGCACAAGGCCAAAGCCAGTTGTATCTGTTCCGCCCTATACAAACCGAACAACAGCTGTTGCCCTGGGCTTTAAGCTTACAACTGACCCCGGCGACAACTGGGTTGCAGATCCGCATTTTGAAACGTAAAGGCGGCTGGCAACAGCAGGAACTGCTACTGCCATGGGCAGAGCTGTATCCACAGTTTATAAAACCAGAACTGCAGCAAAAGCAGCATTCCCGTCCGCCTTTATCCAGAGTCAGTTAAGGCTGGTGCTTATGGCAGAGATGATGGAGTTTTGGTTGTATTTATATTTCCCGCAATTGCAGCTGGATAAGTTGCTATTGCTGCAGCAAAACATGCCTGCAGGGAACAGTACAACGCCACTGGATCTAACAGCGCCTCTGGCGATAGTAGGCGCTGACCATCAGTTGCTGCAATTAAATGGTGCGGCCAGACAAGCGGGTTTAACTTTGGGCATGGGCTTAGCCTCAGCGGCAGCGTTATGCCATCAGTTGCAGCTGATCCCGCATCAGACAGAGCAAGAACAGCAACAACTGCAGCAGTTGGCTCAGCTGTTGTACCAATACTGCGCTGATATAGCGCTGCAAGCAGACTCAGGTTTAGTGTTGAAATTAAGCCCTATGCTGGCTTTGTATGGTGGAGCTATGCAGTTCTGGCAGCAAATACAACAAGTGCTGCAACAAGCGGGTTATCAGTATCATTTTGCCACAGCGCAGCAGCCCTTAGTGGCACGTTTACTGGCACAGCAAGGCTGGGATCACTTTTTGCTGCAAAACGATAAAATTCAGCAGCAACTCAAAGCTTTACCACTACAACAGGCCCAATTGCCTGAAAAATTAGAAGAGCAGTTACAACGGCTTGGT
>CBIMJC010000426.1:0-2764 GCA_966244125.1 uncultured Rheinheimera sp. | reverse complement strand
CACCTTACGTGCCTGTGTTGCCGGTACAGCACCAGTGGTGACGGACGAAGCGGATTTAAATGGCGAATTTCGTTGTGTGATTGATGGCGGCGATGATTTAGTTTTCCTGCGCACCGGCTTCTTTAACGTGGGCAGTCAGGAAACAGATGGTGTCGACTTTAAGTTAAATTACAAGCTGACCACCACCAATGCAGGTGATTTTAAGTTCAACATAGCAGGAACCCGTACTTTATCCTACGAGCGTCAGGTCACACAGGACAGCCCGGCTGAAGATTTGTTAGGCAAATTGAGTGGGGCCTCAGAAATTGCCCGTCCTGAATTTGTGGCAGATGCCGGCACTGAATGGCGGTTAGAAAACTGGAATGCCAGCCTTGGTGCACATTACATCAGCTCCCTGGGCGATGGCGACTTCAAGTTTGATAACGAAACTGTTGATTCCTGGCTGACTTACAACGCCAGTCTGGGTTATGACATCACAGCCAATCAGACTGTGTTGCTGAGTATCCGTAACCTGACCGACAAAGAACCACCTTATGCATCGTCTCCAACCAATGGTTACGCCAGCTCAATACATGACTGGTTAGGCCGCAACTGGACCTTGCGTTATTCAATCAAGTTTTAAGTTTCCTTTATCCCTTCACCTGGATGAAGTTGGGGCCTGAGTTTTCAGGCCCTTTTTTTTGGTATTTACCGCAAAGTTTCGCAGAAAAAACAGAAGGGACTAGGTTTCACCCTTCCGCTTCCGTATAATGAGAATAATTCTTGTTAGAGCGATAACTATAGGTGAAGTATGGCATTTCGTGTGGTTCTGCTGTTGATAGCGCTGTTGGCGTTTCCAACATTCGCTTCGGATAAATTGATCCAATACATTGAATACATTGGCGCTGATTACAGCGCAGCAGTGGTTGACGGCAAAATCGTCAGTGAAGCTGAATACGGTGAAATGCAGGAGTTTTCTTCGTTAATAGCAGAAGAAGTCGCCATGGCACCACAAGAGTTACAGCAACAATCTGCTCAGTTAAAGCAACTGATAGCTGATAAAGCGGCGGAAAAAGACATTCAGGCTTTAACAGCCCTGATGCGCCAGAGTGTCATTGCAGCTATGCCTGCAATTCCTGTCCCGCAAAAAAGCCCGGATTTAACACGTGGTGAAGCCTTATTCGCCACCAACTGCGCCGCTTGTCATGGTGCTACAGCTATGGGCGACGGCCCGGCCGGCGCTCAGATGGACCCTGCCCCCACCAATTTCCATGAAGTGGAACGTTATCAGGCCCGCAGTGTTTATGGTTTATTTAATACCATCACTCTGGGTGTAGCAGATACTGGCATGGCGTCTTTTGCTCACTTAGATGAACAAAGCCGCTGGGATTTGGCCTTTTATGTCGGTCACATCGCAGGCAAAGGTCTGGACAGCAGTAAAGTACCGGACGCCATGATTGAAAGTGGCGCGGTAAAAGACCTGTTAACAGCTACACCAAAAGATTTGATCAAACTTTACCCTGATTTTGGTGCTGAGCTGATGAGCCTGTTCCGCAGCCAGCCGGAGCGTTTTTTCCAGGCCCAGAGTAAAGATCCGCTGGTAATAGCCCAGCAGAAATTACAGTTATCTGCTGATTTGTATGCGCAAAATCCACAAGCTGCTTATGATCAGGCCGTGTCTGCTTATCTGGATGGTTTTGAATTGGTAGAAAGCCCACTCGGTACAATCAACACCCCACTGCGTGACCAGATTGAGCATGCGATGATGGGTCTGCGTCAGTTACTGAAAGATCCGACCCAAAAAGATGCGGTGGTCCCCCGTATCACTGAAATTCAGACCTTATTAAAACAAGCTCAGACTGAGCTGTCAGAAACCCAATTAAGCAGCATCAATGTGTTTTTAGCCGCGCTGCTGATTTTATTGCGTGAAGGTTTGGAGGCTTTACTGGTGGTCGCAGCTATTTACAGCGTAGCGGTAAAAACTGACAAACCCGCTTTGCGTCACACTGTGCATATCGGCTGGGTGGGTGCTTTGGCTTTAGGGCTTGTCACCTGGTTTGTCTCAAGTTTTGTGATTGATATCTCAGGTGCATCACGTGAGCTGACTGAAGGTTATACAGCCCTGATCGCCGCCGCTATTTTGTTTTACATGGGCTTTTGGATGCACAGCAAAACCAGCGCCAAAGAGTGGAGCAACTTTATTCAGAACAAAGTACAAAACGCCGTATCAGGTGGTGCTTATTTTGGTTTAGGTCTGGTGGTGTTTTTAGCTGTCTACCGTGAAGCTTTTGAAACTATTCTGTTTTATCAGGCCTTGTGGTTACAGGGCGGTGAACAGGCGCAGCAAAGCTTTGTCTCTGGTATAGCGGCGGCTCTGGTCCTGCTGGCTGTGTTAGGTTTGGCTGTGTTTAAGTTTGCACTGAAATTACCACTGAAAACCTTCTTTGGCAGCACAGCTCTGCTGATGCTGGTGCTGGCCATCGTCATGGCGGGCAAAGGTATAGCCGCCCTGCAGGAAGCTGGTACTTTGTCGGTGAGCCAGCTCAACCTGCCCACCATCAGCTGGTTAGGTTTTTATCCTAATACTCAGGGTGTGGTGCTGCAGTCTGCTTTAGTGCTGATAGCACTGATTTATCTGGTGCGCAGCCGCAAAGGTTAAGCACCAGGGTCAGAGTCTTGACTCTGACCCTACAGTTTCCAAAGCTTTAAGCTGTTTCGCTTTGTGGCTCAGAACCAAAGTTCTGAGCCAACAATTGCCCTAGCAGCTCACAATCCACTTTTTGCT
>CBIMJC010000425.1:0-2782 GCA_966244125.1 uncultured Rheinheimera sp. | reverse complement strand
CCTGGCGTGCCGCTTTGGCTAAAGCACCAGAGCAGGCCGGGCTGCATGCGGGTTACGGTTATTTACTGGCGGGCATGAAACGCAACAAAGAAGCGCTGGCGCATTTGCGTTATGCAGCGCTGCAACCAGAGTACAGCAAGGATGTGGCCATTGCAGGGCAGGTGGCTTATTTGTCGGCTCAGCAGCGGGATAACGACGATACCTTGTACTGGCTCAAACAGTCCATTGACCGGCAACAACTGCCTGAAAAACAAAATGCGCTGACAAAAACCGAATTATACCGGCTGAAACGTTACCATCAGACCATAGAAAAAAACTGGCAGCTTAGCGCCAGCACAGCTCTGCGCCATGGTGCCAGTATGACAGTGCTGGATACTGCAACACAGCCAGCGCCGGATTTGTTGCCAGTGCGTAACGAAGCGGCGCTGCGGCTGGATTATTTTACCAACAGCCTGGAACGTGACCACAGCCTGTACCTGCAATTGTCGGCCAATGGCAACAGTGAGCAGTACTACCGCAATCTGGGTCAGGAATTTGGTATGGCCTACAAACCTGTGGATCACACCAATCTGTGGCTCAGCGCTGCGGTGCAACAGTATCCGCTTGGCAAAGGCGACTGGCGTGCTTTGCTGCGTTTAACAGGTGATTTTCTGAATCAGGGCAAGTGGCAATCAGAATGGCAACCTGAACAGGACAACTGGCGCGAGCGTAAGTTATTTGTTGATGCCGTTTATTGGCCAACAGATGGGCAGATGTTATTGCAGACAAAGTTTGAACAAGGCAAGGTGATACGCAACGACGACAGCCTGTTTCGGGTGACACGCTCTTATCTGTTAAGTCAGTTCGATTACCGTAAACAAAAGGCGCTGGACAGCAATCTGAATGCCGAAGGCTGGCAATGGACAGCAGGATTAGGCATACAGTCACGTTTTGGCCTTGGTGAAACTTTTTACAATGCGTATCCGCATAAGCTGGAGATTAATCTGGAATGGCAGTATCAATTAGCGGGCGATTTAAGTTCAGACCGGCACGCTTTATCTTTGCAGCTGTCTTATCAGTATTAATGGGGTGCCCGCTGCATTTATCTGCTGATCCGGTGTTTTATCAGCCTTTGCTGCGTGATCAGAAGCTAACAACAGAACAATGGCGGCAGATCTTAACCAGAGCTCAGCAACAAGGTATGACAGCATTGGTGCTGCAGTGGGGCCAGTATGGTGATGTCAGGTTTTATACTGCGGATGGACCTTCGGCCGCATTACTTCAGGCCTTAGAGCAACTGCAGATCCCGCTTTGGCTTGGCCTGTATGCAGCACCGGATTACTTTAAGCAGATGGAACAGCAGGCGGATAAAAAACAGCGGTACTTTAAACAACAACTGGCCTTGTCTTTACAGATCAGACGGCACTGGCTGGCGTTATTAAAGCAGCGGCCCTTGGTTCTGAAAGGTTGGTATTTGCCGATGGAGCTGAACGATACAGATTTTACTCCGGCTTCTTATCTGCACTGGTTAAAACAGGAGCTGCAAAGTGTAAGCCTGCTGATAGACCAGCCACTGGCGATCAGCCTGTATTTTAATGGCAAGCTTGAGCCGAAAAGCTGGCTGGCTGCCGCACACCAGCTAAAAACCGACCGCATGCAAATCTGGGTGCAGGACGGTGCCGGAGCTGCTTTGGTGTCAGAGACACAACGACAACAGTTTTTAGCCATGTTGCCTTGCACTGTGCCTTTGATCCGTGAGCTGTTTCGTCAAAACTCAGCGCCGGGTGGGCTATTTGAGGGCAGGGCTTTAACAGCGTCGGAAAAACAGGCAGAGCAGAACACCTGTCATCCGTCCGTTTATTTTGAATTACGTTATATGGACGCTGCCGCAGGCCTGCTGCCTCTGACTGACCCGGAATAAAGCCTGATAAGGTATTGAAGCGCCTAAAATAACAGCAAACGACAAGGCTTTTAAAAAAAGTGCTTGCAAGCAAAGCGGCCGCTGCATAACATAGCGCCCGTTGTGACGAGATAGTTGCAACAGTGCAATGCGTCCTTAGCTCAGTTGGTTAGAGCACCACCTTGACATGGTGGGGGTCGGTGGTTCGAGTCCACTAGGACGCACCAAATTCCTAAACAAAAACGCTACCTTTTCAGGTGGCGTTTTTGTTTTTTACGCCGCAGAAATACTGATAGGGATACGCCTTGCAAAGGTATTCCCTGTACCGGCCATAAACCCTATGATGAATGTAAAGCAGGCATCATGCTCACTCAAAAAGTGTGGCAACTCTCGCGAGCACTTCGTCCAAAATTGCTTCCGGAAGCTCGTCTACTTTTCTGGCGTTTCTGGCAGTAAGGTCAAGCACACGAGGCTGATCACAGCGCACAACTCCTGTCGTTCTTATACCCTCGACTGGCACCGCAAAACCTAAACGCCTGGCAAATGTTCCCCCGGTAGTTATAGGGCAAACCACAGGTAGTCCGGTCACCTGATTAAATTTCGTCGGCGAGACAATAAGAACCGGACGACTACCGTTTTGTTCATGCCCAGCAGTGGGGTCAAGCGACACCAGATAAATATCCCCCCGATTCATAATAATTCCTGACCTACAGCAGGTGCATCCAACCATTCACGCTCTTCCTGGGATAAAGGTTGCGAATAGTCAGAAGCCGCCAGCAGCTCCTCAAGGGTATAACGAGGCCTGGGATTTGGATCAACTATAAGGCAACCATGATCTACTGCTAAACCAACAGTTGTGCCGACCTGCAGGTGCAGCTGTTCTAAAAAAACAGGTGGAACGAC
>CBIMJC010000424.1:0-2805 GCA_966244125.1 uncultured Rheinheimera sp. | reverse complement strand
CATCCAGCACAAGTTTGTTAAAACTTTTGGCATCAATAGTTTTTTCCAGCACTTTGATATCACTGGCCAGGGCGCTTGTTGCAGATAAAGTCATAACCAGAGCAGAAATTAAAGTAAGTTGACGCATGTTATTCTCCTTTTTTCATTGTTATAACAGAGTATGCAGTTTCCTTGCCAATTAATTTTTATATTTAAAACAATGGTTTACACCGTCTGTCCGCAATAGGGTTTATTGTTCCGGCCATTTTGTGGTCGAAACTACCATCAGATCTGGTTAGAATACGCGCCAAGGTGGTTCTGTTCACCCAGTGACTGGATCGGATAAGAGGCTAAATCAGGGTATTGCATGAAAAAGACTGAACTGAGTTTTTGGTTATTGTTATGGGCAGTGGCAGTTTATGCTGTGGCTTACCCATTTCTCAAACCTGCTCCGGTTGAAGACATTGCATCGCTGGCTGAGTGGCAAATGCCATCCAAATTAGACGCCCTGGACGCAGCGGATCAGCGTAAGTTGTTAAAAAGACTGGCGTATCCGGTCGCTCTGCCGGAACTATTGCCAGTACCTGACTTTGAGCAGTACAAAGATGTTGTCGAAAAGAAAAAGGCATTTTTTGATTATTTATTGCCTTTTATTGAGCGCGAAAACGCCAGATTGTTGAATATTCGTCAGCAGATCATTGAAGTGCAGCAAAAACAGCAGCAACACGAGCTGACTGTGGAAGAGTATGCCTTTATTTACAGTTTGTATGACGAGTTTAAACTGGACTACCCAGAGGTGGATGCTGAAGGTTTCCGCTTATTGCTCAGCAGAGTTGATGTTATTCCGGCTGATCTGGTTCTGATCCAGGCCGCTAAGGAATCCGGTTGGGGCAGTAGTCGTTTTGCCTTAGAAGCCTATAACTTTTTTGGTCAGTGGTGTTTTAAAGCGGGTTGTGGGGTAGTGCCGCAAAAACGCAGCTCGGGCAAATATCATGAGGTGGCCGTGTTTCCACATGTGGCTGCCGCTATTAACAGTTATTTTTATAACCTCAATACCTTTTATGTGTATGAGGATTTACGTCAACTCAGGGCCAAACGCCGTGCTGAAGGTGAAGTCGCAGGGCATCATTTGGTGGCGGGTCTGGTGCGCTATTCAGAGCGTGGTCAGGATTATGTCAATGAAATCCATACCATGTTAAAAGCCAACACTAAACATATAGACAGCTAATGATGAAAGCTTTTGTTCTGGCCAGTCTGCTGGCAGCTTGTTGTGGTTCAGCTTTTGCTGATACCGTATTTAATTACGATGGTTTTTACGCCAGAATGAAAAAAAGTGAGACGGTGGAGTTTAGTGACATCACCCTGGCTTTTGTGTTGCAAAAAGCTGGTACCAATGAAGCCTGTGAAGTGGATAAAGCCTTAATTACCACTGATATTTCGGAAGCACCTTTAACTATTGCCGGCAATGGCGAGTTGATGTTGCCCTTTGACCTGATGCTGAATGTGCAAAAAGCACTGATCGTTTTAAAACAGCCTGAAGGGGCAGCAGCCTGTGATTTAAACTTTAAACTGCGTAGCAAGATGCCTGTGCCGCAACAAGCTGCTGTGGCTCAGCTACGTAAGTTACAGGGCCAGTTTGATCAGCTTTTGGATTCTTTGGCGGGTTGGGGCAAATACTGGTTACCTGATGTCTCCGGCTTAACTGTACATTTTGCCTCAGAAGTAGTAGCGCAAAGCGCGGATGCTGCTTTAAGTCAGCAAATTTTATGTGAGCAAAACCGCTGCCGTATCTTTTTGCCTGAATCTTTAGCAGACAGCGCTGTAGTGAAGTTTTCTAAAGTGCCTGATCACGCGACCCCTTTATTGCAGCAGCCATAACTCCAATGCCGGCCCTGGTGCTTTATTTGCTGACCCACAGCAGAGAATTCCAAAAAAGCACCAATACAGGTGCTTTAGTCCTGAAGGCTTTAGCAACTTCTTTGCACCTTCGTGTTGAACTGATTGAATGGCAGCGTAAAGCTGTGGATCAAAGGTTGGCAGAGCTTTCTGCATCACGTCAGCTTGGTTTGCTGTATCCACTGACAACAGAAAGTCCACAGGCTTGTTACCTGCTGCAACAAGGCCAGTATCAGCCGCAAAACTCTGAGGGATTTACGCAACTGTCAGCTCGTCAGAACGAAGCGGTTAAACATTGGGTGCTGCTGGATGCCACCTGGCAGGAAGCGGCTAAAATGCTCAGACAAAGTCCCTATTTGCAGTCTTGTTATCGTTTAGGCATTAAACCCGATACGGCTTCAGTCTATACACTGCGACGGAATCAAAAAGACGGAGCTTTGTGCACGGCCGAAGTGGTGATGGAATTACTGCAACAAACAGGATTTATCAATGAAAAAGAGCAGCTGATGCTGCTCTTTAATGAGTTTAATAAGCGCTAATGGCTGGCGAAATATGTTCCCTGTCTGGTATTGAGGTGGGATTTTAGACGGGATGGGATAAATCCATCCCCTACAGCAGTTCAACGAACTGAACAGCTGCTGCAGGTTCGTCTTCATCCTGCAGCAGGCCCACTGGTACTTTCGGCACATCAGGTTTATCAAAGGCCATATCACCTTCCACTGCTAAAGGGCTGTCTTTAGTGATGCCGGCAAAATCAAACAGATTTTTGTCAATCATATGAGAGGGCACAATGTTTTGCATCGCCTGAAACATGGTTTCGATGCGGCCCGGGAAGCGTTTGTCCCAATCCTGCAGCATTTCTTTTACCACCTGACGCTGCAAACCATCCTGAGAACCACATAAGTTACAAGGGATGATCGGGAATTCCCG
>CBIMJC010000423.1:0-2824 GCA_966244125.1 uncultured Rheinheimera sp. | reverse complement strand
GGTAATACCCCAGCTTGGGCTGATTCGCCAGCATCAAACTAAATTGGCGATACAGGCGCTGGCCCCATAAAGAGATGCTTTTGTTCACACTGGTCCTTCCACTTAATTTCAGCGCACAGTTGTACACTAAAAACAAATAAAACGCCACTTCACGAATCTAAAATTCATATAAAAACAAATCAAATAATTGAATTAAAACAAATTATTTAAATTTGAAGTTTGAGATAAAAACAAAAATGAGTGAACAACTGTTAACTTTTCAAAGTTAAAACTACAGTAAGGTGGGTAAATTAAACACACACCCTTTGTATTTGGAAAAAGGGCTGAGAAAGACACATGAAAAGAGCCTGACTTAAGGCCAGAGCTTTACATCAGGACTTTGAGCAAAATCGGCGCGCTGTGGCATCACCACACAAAATCTGTGGCCGCTAGGCGCCTGCATCACAGTCCAGCGTGGCATTTGTATGACAACAACAGCGCCTAATTTGCACAGGCGCTCCACTTCTGCCTGGATATTATCGGTTTCGATATCCAGATGAATATGGCTTGGATGCTGAACTTTTTGCAGCAATAACCTGGGCTCTGATAACGGATTGTCGAGGTAAGCATAACGCTCAGCCCAGTCAGGATCGGAAGGCAACTGTGGATAACCCAGCGCCTGACTCCAAAAGTCTGTGGCTGGCTGAATATCATCCACCTGGCTGTCCAGAACAAAAGCGGCTAAGCGACTTTTATGCATACTCTGTTTCCTCTTTATTGTGGCCAGTTGCTGCCAGCGTCACAGTTTTCGACCCAAAGCACATTGTTACGGGAGTCATTATTGATATAAACCTGATTGACAGCAGACTGAGGATAGACCAGACCTTCCCCACAATCCGCACTTTGACCAGGCCCTACCACAATTTTGCTGCCGACTTTTAACGTACAACTGCTCATTTGATTTAATACGCTCCAGCCCGGGCAAATCGCATTCTCTTCCCTGTAATGCTCTGTTGGCCCCTGCGGTAAGTTAAAAGACCACCAACGGCCGTATAAAGTGTAACTTTTGGCCTGATCCCAGACTCTGTACACTGTCACTGGCGCTGTTGCGACAAAAACCTGTCCCATGCAAAGTTGACCTTTGTTTGGTTTACCTAAAGCAGATTTTAATAACTCCGGATCTGAAGTGGCTTCCAGCCCCGGAGCGGGAGCCTGAATAGTCCCGACACAATGGGCGGACTGTTCCGTAGCAGGTGATTTAGTCAGTGCAGAAGTCGATGAAGGTAAAGTGCTACAACCTGCCAGCAGCGATGCCGCCAGCAACATCCATAAGTGGGTAGTATAAAAACGCATGGGCCAGACTCCTTGTTTTTTAACGTCAGCGGGACGCCTGATTAAGATGTACACCAATCAGGAACAAGGAGCAGCTTAGCCTAAAAAATGCGCTGCTGGCCAGCGCAGATAAAACTATTTCAGGAACAAAGACTATAAAGTTAAAGGCGCTTTTCCATAAAGACACTTAAAGGATCCAACTGATAAGAACCAAAAGGTGTTCTGTACTGGTACCCTAACCTTTCATACAAGCCCAAAGCTTCAGGCTGAGAAATACCTGTTTCAAGCCGGGCCAGCGGGATCTGTTGTTGTTGAAGATGCTGTTCCAGCGCCTGCATCAGCTGTTTTGACACACCCAGGCCTCTGAAGCTTTCCAGCACATAAACCCGCTTAATTTCACCATAACTGCCGTCATCATGCAGTATTTTAACTGCACCACAGCCTGCCAATTCGCCATCCAGATAAGCACCTAAAAACAGTACATTAGGCAAAGCCAACGCAGTGGGGCTTTCCATGTGATTACTTTCAGCCGGGTATAAAGACGCCATATAGGCATCGGATAAAGCCAGCAGATGGGCTGCCGGAGCGGATAAAGGATCAAGAGTTTTGATATGCATACAAAAATTCTGCGCTGCTAAAAAGAGGCTGCTATTCAAACAAAAACAGCACTACCCACGCAACGCTTTTTACTGTCACAAAGGGAAAACGCAAAAAATCAGCGAACAGTGGTTTAATCGCAGCCCTTCAGATAACTGCAGCTATGCTGTTTGGCATGCTGCTGTACTACTTCAATAATGCGCTGATGATCAGCTGAAGCCGCGGACACGACAAAATAGGCATCAATTTCTGCCAGTTTTTTTTGTTTTAAATCGACAACAACATCAGTTGGCTGTTGAGCGGCATAAGCGACAAAAGGCCCCTGATAACTAATCAGGTGTTGTGTACGTTGGTGCAAAAATAATTGAATGGCGCTGATGCTGTCTGGCATATCCACCAGTTGATAACCTTGTTGCAGTAGTTGCTGACGCTGACCTAAATAATCAAAAGAGCGGATAGCTGCGACTGTTTTGTCTTGTGGTGCGGTCGAGCTCAGGGCGTGGCTGTACAACATCAGTTGCATCGGCATATAAGCAGGTTCAACAAAGCTATGTTTTTTACTGATAGCTGCTGTGGTTTTTATATTGATACTAAAATCCACTTCCCCTTGGTCCAGCAATAAATACATCCGGGCCGGCGTAGTACAAACTGCTTTTAACTTAAAACCTGCTTCGGCAAAAATACGCTGCGCCAACACATAACCTTGGCCGGCACAACTTTTGCCATCAGCACTGACGACAAAGTCTGGCGGAAAATTATGAATACCCATGCGCAGGATTTTATCTGGCGAAGCTATGGGATCTGCCAGCACCCCAGGCAGCATAAACAAAGCCAAAACTAACAGCAGTTTGTGTTGCATAACAGGACTCTTTAAATAGAGATCAGAGTCCGTGACTCTGATCTCTACACTGTTAAG
>CBIMJC010000422.1:0-2848 GCA_966244125.1 uncultured Rheinheimera sp. | reverse complement strand
CAATGTTCAAAAACATTCCTGATGTTTTTGTATTTCCAGCTATCCATGGCGCTCCGCCTGCGGGCCATCGTCGCTTCGCTCCAATGTTCAAAAACATTCCTGATGTTTTTGTATTTCCAGCTATCCATGGCGCTCCCCCTGCGTGCCATCGTCGCGATGCTCAGGTGTTCAACAGTTTTGTTGCTTTGCTGTTTAACGGGTTGTGAACCTGCACTTGAACAGATGTCTGAGCAGCAATTAATGAATAAAGCTGCGCAAGGTCATGCTGTTGCGGCCCTTATACTGGCGAAAAAACGTGAAACCCAGGGAGACTATCCGGCTGCCCTAAACTGGTATCAAAAGGCTGTGGACGCAGGGCAAGTCAATGAGCTCGCGGCTATGCTCCGATTAAAACAGCGTCAGGATGGATTTTTAGCCGCTGCCAGTTATCTGGAGCAGTACCTGCAGCAACAGCAAAGCTTAAATACATCAGAGGCCGATTTAGCCGCCCATTATGGCCTTTGGCAGTATGTTCAGAAGCCCGTGAAAGTCAGCACTGAGTTAGCTTCATCCTGTAGCCTGACGTTGCAGCCTGTAGTGCAGTCAGAAGCCGGTAGTCGTCAGTTACAGCTGTTACAACAAAAGTGGCAACAGGACGCGCAGCTTTCCTCTTTATCTATCTGTTTTTTGGCTGAGAAACGTGTCAACAGTACAGATTTGCAGTGCAGTTATCAGCCGGGACAACGTATACAGTGTCAGTATCAGGTGCTTATGCCACAGGTTGCTGAAGGGCGTTTTAGCCAATTATTAGTGGTGGCGGGGGAAGGCAATGCCAATTACAACAACGGCATAGTGCAACTGGCCGAGAGCAGTTCTTTTGAAGTCTTCAGACACGAGTTTGCCCATATTCTGGGCTTTATCGATGAATACAGTTTAAGTACAGCAGTGGCTGAAGCTGAATGCAGCAGCAATAAGATCCGTCCCAATTTGCTGACGGACAAAACCCAACTCGGGCTCTACCTGAAGCATTGGCGGCTGCAGCAGCAAGATGTTCAGTTGCAAGCTGTCGATAGTTGTCATAAGGCCGGAAAACAGGCTTACGCCCCGGTAAAAACCATGAGCTTTATGCGCTCACATGAAGCTGAAGTGCCAGATTTATATCTTGAATTAATGCGGAAGGTATTGGCGCAACCAGAGCAGATCATGCCGGTGCAGTATTTTTATGCCTATTTAGCCAGACAGCAGCAGGATTGGCAAAGTTGGAAAAGATTGATGGATCAAGCCGCTAAACAGGGTTATCCGGATGCAAAAGAGGCAGTGCAAAATGCATCGGCTATTCCGACAGCTCCGTAAGTTCGCGGCTTAATAAATCGGCGTCGCCCAAATTTAACTCAAGTAAACGACGTAAATGACTGGCAGAATCGATATCAATTTTGTTGCAGCGTACCCCGACACAAGAGCCATTTAAATGCGCTACTGTGACATCCATAAATAAATCCACACCAGATTCATTCAGTTGAAATTGCAACTGGAAGTGTTGGCCTGCCTGTAGCTCTGAAGCCGCTTCTAACTTCAATAAAGCCCCTTTGAGCGACAAGTCCTGCAACTGGCCGCTGTAGACAGTGTCTGCATTTTTCAGCTGTACCGGGCCAGAAAATAACACCCGGCTAAAACGTCTGTTGTCCATACCAAATCCTTCAGTTCATTGCATTGAGCATAGTTGTTTCCGGCATGAAAAGACAGGGCAGGCAGCTAAATTTAACTGCCTGCACAAGGAGTTATATTAACTGACTTCTTCACCTGCCGCCTGGCGATCGGCATGATAACTTGATCGCACGAATGGGCCTGAAGCGACGTGTTTAAAGCCTAACTCGTAACCTATACGTTTGATTTCATCAAACTCATCCGGTGAGACATAACGTTTGACCGGCAAGTGGTGTTTACTGGGTTGCAGGTATTGGCCTACGGTCAGCATATCCACATTGTGAGCACGTAAATCGCGCATCACTTCGATGATCTCTTCTGTGGTTTCACCTAAACCGACCATCAGGCCTGATTTAGTCGAGACTTCAGGATGGGCTTCTTTATAACGGCGCAGCAACTCCAGCGACCACTTATAATCAGCACCCGGACGGGCCAGTTTGTATAAACGGGGAGCGGTTTCCAGGTTGTGGTTGAATACGTCTGGTGGCGTTTGCGTCAGAATGTCCAACGCTGCATCCATACGGCCACGGAAATCCGGCACCAGCACTTCAATTTTTATGGCCGGACTTTCTCGGCGAATAGAGCTGATACAGTCGGCAAAATGCTGAGCGCCGCCATCACGCAAATCATCGCGGTCTACTGAGGTGATCACCACGTATTTCAGCGCCATATCTTTGATGGTCAGTGCCAGTTTTTCCGGCTCTTCTGCGCTTGGAGGTAAAGGACGGCCATGAGCTACATCACAAAACGGACAACGTCTGGTGCAGATGGCACCTAAAATCATAAAGGTGGCTGTGCCATGGTTAAAGCATTCTGACAGGTTAGGGCAGGAGGCTTCTTCACAGACCGAATGCAAACCATGTTTACGCATAGCGCCTTTGATTTGTTCGATGCGGTCTGTGCTGCGTGGCAGCTTGATTTTCAGCCAGTCTGGTTTACGCAACATTTCGTCGCGTTCTGTAGGTAATACTTTGACTGGGATCAGGGCCATTTTTTCGGCATCACGTAACTTGACGCCTGGTTCCATACGAGCTGTTTTGATGGTCATATTACTCACTTAACCCTGTTTTGTGCTCAGTCTGGCTGACTGCCAGTTGAGCCACAAATTGTGACTGCAAAGCCTGTTTTGCTTCATCCACACTTTGTGGACCTGCAATATCTTTGG
>CBIMJC010000421.1:0-2851 GCA_966244125.1 uncultured Rheinheimera sp. | reverse complement strand
GACTAAGAGCTGGGGGTAAGATCAGCTGGGGGGCACTTTGCCAGTTAGCATGAAGTTGAAAAAGACTGTCTGTGCTGTGCATAAAATCAAACTGCAACCAAGTTGCCGCGCATCATAACAATTTTGCCATGCTATTGGTATGTAAGCTGTCTAAGCAGTGAATGCTGCGTGCAAACATTGGCGACAAAAAAGATATAAAGCTAGATCAAACTATGGAAACTTCAGTCGCTGATATCTATGCTTTGGGCTATTACGCCGGGATTTGTGGTTATAACCTGATGTATATTCAGTCTATTCCTTTGTCTGGCAAAAGAAATGCCTGCCCGGATAGCTTAACGTCCAGGCTTCGGGTAAGATCCTTTTTTGAATGTTTGATAAAAATGAAAGAGTAAACCGGATGAAAAAAGCGCTGACTTGTTTTGTGTTTTTAGTGTTAAGTCAAAACCTTTGGGCTCAGGAACAAGCCAACACGCCAATGAAGGCAAGTTATGCATATTTTGGTTTTGACCCGGATATAGTGACCAACTATGTTACCCCAACCACGGAAGAGCTGGGTTATGTGCGGGTGACCATGGAATTAATGATTATGGACAAGAAGTATCTGGACGTGGTGACACATCACGAACCACTGATTCTTGATAAGGTTGTTGCAGCCTTCGGCCGCGAGAATGCAGATACTATTAAATCCTTAACAGGGCGCGAAGAAATACGTTTAAAAATACTGAACCAGTTGCGTGACACTCTGAAAAAAGAGACAGGTCAGGATATTTTAAAAGACGTGTTATTTACCAAATACCTGTACCACTAATACACCGGACTCACAGTACTGTCAGCGCTGTACTGTGAGTGCTTTACTGACGCCAATCAACAGCAGAGCGTATAAAATTCCAGCCACTAAGCCCGCCAGATGGGCCCAGTTCGCCATCGAAATCCACAGCAAATCAAAAAAGCCAATCAGCAGCCAAATCAGCATAAAACCAACTAATGCCGGACTGATCTGCAGGCCCCACTTGGGTTTTAATAAACCACATATCCAATAAAAACCAAAGAGTCCATAGACCAGGCCAGACATACCGCCAAAGTGAGCATCAACTATTAAAAACTGCGTCAGATTGGATAAAAGCAACACAATAAGGGTCAGACTGATGGCCACAATACGGCCCAGTTTCAGCTCCAGCGGGCCAAGCAAATACCAGACCCAGATCAGATTAAACACCAGATGAGAGGCGGAAAAATGCAGCCAGCCCGGCGTAAACCAACGCCAGCCCTGCTCCGGACTGACCCCCAGTTGAGGTTGAAGCTGCAAGGCTGCTAAAGCGGACCAGGGGTTAATTTGTTGCCAGCCGTAAACCAGCAAAGCCGATAACCAGACCAGATGACAAAACCAGCCACCTTTGGCCCATAACTGCTGCCAATACCCCGATAATCCGGCTGAGCCTGTGCCAGAATCCACCACTTCGGCTCTGTCCCATGCTGCGGCCTGATAACGACCCGCGTATGGATCCATTAAAAAACGCTCTAATTCTGCCTCAACCTGCTGTGCGTGTTGCGGAGCACACCAAAGCTCAGCCTGATCTGCAGAATGCACCACTGCGCTGACATCCAGCTGCTGATTTTTACAATAATCAGCCAGACTCAGAGCCGCCGCCGATGACGTAAACTCAGCAATTTTAATCATGAGAGGAGGTAACAAAAGGTAATTGCTGGCGCCAGGCTTCAAAACCACCGTCCATACTGAACACAGTCTCAAAACCTTGCTGAGCCAGATATTGAGCAGCGCCCTGACTGGAGTTGCCGTGGTAACAGACCACCACCACAGGGGTTTCAAAATCAGTTTGTTGCATAAACTGATTCAGACTGCCGTTGGTTAAGTGAAACGAGTCAGCAATGTGACCATTGGCATAACTTTGCTCATCCCGAATATCAACCACTACAGCCTTGTGCTGCTGTATTTGTTCCAGCGCTGTGGCCACTGAAATACGACTGAACTCACTCATAGGTCACTCCGTTTACAACTTCAAATGCAAATCAATGCCGCGATTGTAGCCCAGCCAGTCCGGCTTGAGTATCAGAGTCTGCATCGGATCCGCCGAACAGCCTGCAAATGGCGAAGAAATAAACAGTTCAAAGCGGCTAAATAACGCATGAAAACACCAAGTTAACAATTACAGCTTTAGCTCAGGCTGAAGCTTAGGTAAAATAGCGCGCCTTGTTGGTTTGGAAAAGAATGCTCATGTCAGATACCCCCTTGTATTTAATTTATGATCCTGCTTTTGATGATATGGACGCCGAAGGCTGCCCGGGATTTGGTTTTATACTGGTGTTTGACGAGCAGGATCTGGACAACTATCAATCCGGTGAAAACCCTCCTTTCCCTGCTGTTTCCATGTTATTTACCGATCATGCCGACGGCAATATCAGCGGAGATTTATTAGGCTGGGCCCATCTGGATGCCGAAATTTTTCAGCATTTTCCCTTAGGGCAGTTTTTCCAGTTGATGGAACAGGCGGCGCAAGTGGCGATTAATGCCTATCGTCAGGTCGGTCAGGTGCCGGATAAACTGATAGCTCAATTATTACCGGACGATGATTTAATTCAGTTTGATGTGCAGTTCGCCACATTAGAACTCAGTGACGCTGAAGCTGAGTCGCAGCTGGCAAAACAAATGATGTCTGGCCGGCCTTATTTAGATTCTTAACCGATCCTTTGCTCTTCAGGCTCCGTACTCTGACAAAACGGAGCCTGTATGACCCATCATAAATTACATCTTCCTCAAAAAATCTGCGCTTGTTGTGGTTTAGCTTTTAGCTGGCGCAAAAAATGGCAAAAAAACTGGCCACAAGTGAAATAT
>CBIMJC010000420.1:0-2918 GCA_966244125.1 uncultured Rheinheimera sp. | reverse complement strand
ACAAGGACAACAGCTGCCGCTGCCACAACAATCACTGCTTTCTGGCGCGACCGGTTCTTCGGTGGGAATTCGCAACCGAATACCGTCAATAGTGGTAAACATAAAAAACTCCGGCAAAAAATGCGGCGGCATTGTAGCATTGTCTGCTGAAAAACCATGACAGATCTGCCGCTATGTCGCCACAAACACCATCCAGACAACAAAAAATCTGGCAAACGGTATTACAAATTCCTGCCGGAAAAATTGCCAGTTATGGTCAAATTGCCGATTTAGCGGGTTTACCAGGCCGTGCCCGTCTGGTGGGGAAAACCCTGGGTTTAGCACCGGATGAACTGCAATTACCCTGGTACAGAGTGATGCGCTCTGGCGGTCAGCTGGCTTTTGCTGCTGGCACACCTCAAGCTTTAGCACAACAACAATTGCTGCTGGCCGAAGGTGTGATAGTGCGTAATGGCAGAGTCGCCAAAGACTTCTGGTGGCAACCGGATTTGGCAGAACTGTTATTTAAACTGCAGTACTAGCAGTCTATGACTAAGAGCCAGCATTTTAAGAATGCTTTAACGGCCAGACAACTTCATTTAATGAGAGGCTAATTCCTGAAAAAACGCTGGGTTTGCCTGAATAGTAGCTAATACCTTTGCAGCTAATCCAGTTGGGTTCCGTCGTTTTGCCTCCCAACTTTTGATCGTTTCAATGCTGGTTCCAAGCGCCTTTGCCATTTCGCGCTGGGAAACATTCAGTTGCTCCCTGATCGCTTTAACATCAGCGATCTCATAGCGGGTAACACGTTCAGCAGCTTTAACACCATTCTTTATATCAACTGCTTCTTCCAAAGAGGCTTTTAACTCATCAAAAAAACTCATGTCGCACCTCATCTTTAAGTAGTTTGGTCAGTTTCTTCAGTTCTGCTTTTTCTGCATCAGTCAGATTGTCTTTGGTGTTTTTTGGGTAGGCCATCACAAGATAAATCACCTCCTCTGTCGCAAGAAAATAAATGACTCTGACGCCGCCGCTTTTCCCTTGCAAGCCTGTCGCCATCCTTATTTTCCTTAGACCACCTGTTTTCTGTATCAAATCACCTTTATCCGGAAACTCAATGAGCTCTTTCTGAAGCTCTTTCAATTCATCATCAGTTGCAAGCAGCTTTATCTGTCGGGTAAAGATTGGAGTCTCAATAAATTCTATTGCATGGCTCATTGCAACATTCTTGATGAATAGCTACATAATATTCTATATAGCGTACTATGTACACCAGTCAAGCTTTTGCTGCTCAACCCATTGTTAAAGCACATGGTGAGCAAAAACAGGCAGCACAGCGATGCTATCGGGATAAGCTAAACCTACCCAGCAGTACAGTATTTTGTTGGCGTTGATACCAGTCATTGCCGACCAGTTCCAGCTGTTCAATCAGGCAACTGCCAAAATCCACTGATGCTAATGCTTTTATTTTCTGTAGAAACAGCCCAGGATTTGCAGGTTGTTGGCTAAAACGTAACACCGTCATATGAGCCGTTTGGATGATATAACGCTGGTCAATCGAATGCTGTAAGGTCGATAAACCAAAGGCTGAGCGCAGCTTGGCTCTTAACTGATTTAGCTGTGGATCATCAAAAAAGCCCTGCACCAGCACACAAGAAGGGGATGCTGTGATCCCCTGAAAATGCAGCCGGAACGGGCCTGTATCCGCTATCACCTCTTTGACTAATTCGACATAAGCCGCTGTATCTATTTGCGATAAAGCAAAGCCTGAATAGCAGGAAATCAGTGACAAGACCGTCAGGTGCAAATCTGTCGCCGGATAATAATACTGTTGTGGTTCCAGCAGCATCAGCTCTGCCAGATGATGCTGGATTTGTTGTTTCACCTGCACTGAAGGTCGCGCCAGCAAAGTGACGCCATAGCGGCTGTCCTCTGTAGCAGTTAACAGAGGGTCAGTGTCAAACTGCTGTTGTTCAAACTTCAGTAAAGACTGCTGCCACAAGGCTTGATAGTGCTGCAGCACTTGCTGCTTAGCCATCATCAGTTGATTAAGTAAAAGCTTTGGAGCGCAATAACCAACGCAGAGGTAGCTGAGACACCAGCATACCCAGCAACATCAGGCCACAACCTGTCAGCGCCCTGTTGCTCAACTCTTCGCCCAACATCAATACCCCACCTATAGCGGCAAAAACGGTTTCTAAACTTAAGATAATGGCTGCATGGGCCGGATGAGCATGTTTTTGCGCCATCACTTGCAAGGTATAGGCGATCCCCACTGAGACTACCCCCGCATAAAGTACCGACTTCCAGGCCAATAAAGCATTCGCGACTGTGGGCGTTTCAATGCTAAACGCCACCAGCATACTCAAGGCACCACAAACGACAAATTGCAAACAGGCCAATAAAATAGGCGGTACTTTTTTGCTGTAGTGATCAATAGTCAGTAAATGTGCAGCCCAGAAAAATGCACCTATCAGCTGCAATAAATCACCGAAATTCACCGAAAAGTTGTCACCTACACTCAGGATATACAAACCAGCCACAGCAATAGCGCAGCCGAGCCAGATATTGCCGCTGATTTTATGCTTCAGGAAAATCCCCAGCAGCGGCACCAGCACTATATAAAGCCCGGTAATAAAACCTGCGTTGGCGGCAGTAGTGTATAACAGCCCAACTTGCTGCAATGATGCGGCGATAAAGAGTAAAACCCCAACAGGAACAGCGCCCCATAACAACAGTTTCCAGTCCACCTGTTGCAGTTTGCCCTGATGCCGATACCACCAAATCAAGGGCAACAAACTTAAAGCGCCAATAAAAAAGCGTATGCCGTTAAAGGAATAAGGCCCTAAATGATCCATGCCCAAACGCTGGGCAACAAAACCTAAACCCCAGATTGCAGCGGCCAGTAATAACATCAGATTGGCTTGCATGGTGGACTC
>CBIMJC010000419.1:0-2947 GCA_966244125.1 uncultured Rheinheimera sp. | reverse complement strand
TATAGTATAGACTGCCAAAGATTATGGCATGACAGTGGCTGTGCATTCGCATGGCAAAGAAGGCATGGACAGAGCCATAGAAGCCGGAGTGGATTCGATAGAACACGGCACCTTAATGGACAAAGCCACAATGAAACTGATGAAACAACATGGTACTTATTTTGTGCCTACGATCAGTGCTGGCAAATGGGCGGCAGAAAAAGCTGCTATGCCGGGCTTTTTTCCAGAGCTGGTTCGCCCTAAGGCTTTGACTATAGGCCCTAAAATTCAGCAGACTTTTGCCAATGCTTATAAAGAAGGGGTCAAAATAGCTTTTGGTACAGATTCAGGGGTAGGGGCTCATGGTGACAACTGGCGTGAATTTGTCTTTATGACCCAGGCCGGTATGCCTGCCATAGAAGCTATTCAGTCTGCCACTATTGCTTCAGCCCGTTTGCTGAAAGTGGACCAGGAACTGGGTTCTGTCACTGCAGGTAAGATTGCCGATTTAGTGGCAGTGCCAGGGGATCCACTGCAGGATATTCAGCTGATGGGCAAGGTCAGTTTTGTGATGAAAGCCGGGGTTGTCTACAAGCAATAACTGCGGGCAAAAACGACAAAGGCAGCCTGAGCTGCCTTTGTTTTTTACTTCTGGAAAAACGCCAGTAGCTTTTCGACGTCGGCCAAAATCTCAGCCTTAAAATCAATTTCTGCCTGTTCACGCAGGTGATCCAGATGGCGGATTTCCTTTTTATCCCGCTCTTTGCGCGCCTGATGCGTCGGCATGTCTTTGACTACGTCATACATTTTAAACAAGCCAGGGTAACTCTGAACCGCATCGGGTTTATTGGGCAGTTGCAAATGATCCAACAATACCCAAATCCGTAAAGCGCCTTCAGACAGCTCACATTGCTGTTCACGCATAGCTTTGGCTATTAATACTATGCTTTGGGTCAGGTCGGCGTTTTTGTTGTCAACAACCTGTTGTTGCTTCAATTTTTGTTGTTGAATTAACCACAACAAACGGCCGAGATAAAAACTCAGGCCGCCAATAATCAACACAGCTGCTATGGTGGCCAGTATCCAGTTGAAGGTCAAACTTTACCCCCTATTCGCCTAAAAACTCTTTACGCCAGTCTGTACGCTCTAATTGGGCCAGTGGGTCCAATTCTTCCTCTTCTTCGTCTGCCTGATCTAAACCTAACAGAGCAACAAGTTCGGCATGGCGTGCTGTTTTGGCATTAAAGTACTTGGCATCTTTACCAGTCAGAATTTCGCCTTGATCGACTTTATCCAGCAATTCCAGCAGCTTTTCATCGTTTTCAAGCAGAGCTAACTCCTGCTCTGGTGGCATTTCCGGCGCTTTGGCTTTGGTTAATTGCACCACTGGCTTGAACTGCTTAGGTTGTGCCATCAGCTTTTGTTCTGCTTCAGTGACCACCAGCGCTATAGGCTTTTTACTGCCATGACGTGGATCTTTTGGACTTTTGGCTGATTGTTTTTGTTTATCTTCAGCGGACGGAGAATGGCGACTACCGGATTTTAAGCCTGCACCTTTCTTTTTGGTTTCAGGTGCGCGCGTGCGATCCTGACGGGCTTCTTCAGCCGGTCTGTGCCTGGTGCCAAGTGGGCCTGAGGTGCGAGTTTTTTTAATCCGGGTCATATCTGTTACCTACGAAAAAGGGCGCGTATTTTAACCAGTTTATGCCAGAAAACCTAGGTATTTCGTTTTTTAAATATCACTACATCGTCGGCGGGGAAAATCACGGCTAAATTGTCGCGCTGCGCCAGAAACTCAAAAGTGCGCTGATGGAAAAAGCTGATATGAGTAGGATCGTTTTTATAGTGCCAGGTGCTGAAGCTGTTTTGGTCTGTGTAGCGTTTCGTCATCAGAGCCAGCACAGCTTCAGGCAGCAATAAATCCAGCCAGATCTGCCATTCTTTCGCCGGAGAGATGAAATGTTCTATGGCTTCGGTGCAACTAATAAAATGATATTTCTTAGCCAGCGCTTCTGGTTCTGGCGCATAAAAGGGATCCCAGATTTGCATCTCTTTACCTGCTTCACTCAATATCTGAGCTAATAAAGGCCCGGGCCCACAGCCAAAATCCAGTCCGGTGTTTTGTTCAGGCTCCAGAGTTTCCAGCAGAGGTATAGATAAACGGGATAAAAATTTGCGGTAGCCCGGGTCATCCAGTTGGTTCTGATGTAAATCGTATTGGGCTTTTTCCTGCTCTGCAGTCAATAAGGTTGTGCGGTCGGCAAAAACTAAAAAACAGCGGGAGCATTGAAAATAAACACGTCTTTTATCGCGGCTAAAAGGCTGGGTCTGCGTATGCTGGCATAAAGGACAAACTGAATTCATGGTGAGGATAAATAAAAAGGGCGGTGTAAGATGTTACCGCCCTCTATATAAGGTGTCTAGCGCGACACATAATCTGCTTGAAGTCGTCCTGACGGGAGTTCAACACCCTGTCGGCACAAATTCCCTATATTTTTACGCAAATTCCCTATGAAGATAGTTATTCGCGATCATCCTGATACTTAGTGGTCCTTCCATGCGCTGTGTAAAATACACATAGTCATCATCTTGATGCTGCAAAAATGTACTGATGCACTGCTGCTTTCCATGCCAGCTTCCGTGTTTTCAAAGGTTACTAAATGTAACGGACTTAAATCTACTCCAATTTTTCAGAATGGCAATACGAGGGTATAAAAAAAATACAAAAAAAATGAACTTTTTTGTATTGTCATTATAAATCAATGAGTTGTGTTTTTGTTTTTCGTTTTTTTGTGGCGTGAGCTATATCTTACAGAGCTGTGAGATATATCTCACAAAGGCTGTTTGATTTACAAATTAAGAACTGGGATCCACAGAATTCGGATAAAAAAACCAGGCTGAAGCCTGGTTTTTGTTGTCAATCTTAAACCACCTCCTATGGAGGTGGTGATCGTTCGGTCGGGGCTAT
>CBIMJC010000418.1:0-2950 GCA_966244125.1 uncultured Rheinheimera sp. | reverse complement strand
CCTGAGATAGCCCAGACCAGTTTCGCCCTGGTACGACTGGCGCAGCAGCATGGCTGGCTGGTGTCAGTGGACGCTAATTTACGTCATAACTTATGGAGTGAAGGTAAAGCCAGCAGAGACTTAGTGGTTCAGTTACTGGAAATGGCCGATTTGGTGAAACTCAGTGAAGATGAGCTGGAGTATCTGGCTGATGGCCAAAGCACAGAGAGCTGGGTGCAGCATATTCTGACCTTCAGACCCGCCTGGCTGGTGGTTACCGCAGGTGCTGATCAGGTGAGAAGTTATAGCAAAACCTATGCGTTTTCTGTGCCTGTTCCCGCAGTGCAGGTACTGGATACCACAGCAGCAGGGGATGCTTTTGTTGGAGCCTGGTTACATCAGCTAACACAGCAGTTGGATCTGGGGCTGAATTTTACAGAGCTGCTGCAGCACAAAGAATTGCAACAGCGGATGATCCATCAAGCCATTAAAGCCGGATCTTTAACCTGTCAGAAATTTGGGGCTTTTACAGCTTTACCTACAGCGCAAGAATGGGACTAGTCAGTTATGAAAATGAAAAGGGCTAACTTGCGTTAGCCCTTTTTAGTTTACACCTTGATGTCAATATTCTGACCCAGGCTGCCGACAGGAACCGGACTTGGCGACTGCAATGCCGGAGACGAATTTACAGCGCTTTCCAGCAACTGCATGGTTTGTCTCCCTTCCTGTTTTTGCTGGGATTTTGCCAGACTGGCACCCAGTAGTTCATAGCTCTGGCTAACTGCAGCTGAGCCTACGGATTGTGTCATAGTCACTCCCATGGCATATCTCCAAACATCATATCGGCAGAAGGATCGCGGACTTTAGAATTATTTTCAGGATCCGGAAAAAAATGAAGCCGCTTGTTGCAGCAAGCGGCTTCGGTCTTTAGGCGTGCGGAGTGACTTATGTTCCAAATGCCTGAAGTTGTTAAATTCTGTATAACAGGGCCGGCGGTTCCCTGTCAGTGGATCATAGCGGTCGATTGCGAACGAATGCTACGCTCCGGAATAATACTGGGTAAAGTTGCGGCCTGAGCCACAGGTTCTAATGGGCGTATCGGCCGGGTTGGGCTTTTCTTCACTGTACCTTTTAATAAAGGTTCAGGTTTTAATGCATTCTGACCAATTTTTGCTGCCAGGCCTTGCTGAATATCGGCGATACTGTAGCCAGCTTTAATTTTCATCCGCACATAAGGAATACCAGCTGCTTCAAAAGCACCGCTGACAAACCAGTCCGGTACAGCTTTGTGGCCGTCTTTGCTGTTGTTGTTCACCAGATCAACAGCGGCCACTATGCTCATATCTTCCGGATCACAAAGCACAAAATCCAGATATTTGGCATTCAGCTTCACTGCTGCTGCAATACGGGATTTGGCATCAACATTGCTCTTTAATTCAAGAATATCGGCCATTTTCACTCTGTTCATTACTTTGTATTTACCTTTGACCGCTTGTTCCAGCATGTTCAGGTAAGAACGTTCGACCTGAGTAAAAAGGCTGCTTTTTTTAGTAAATGGAAAAGGATTGCCATGACTGATAAAACGGCTGGCTAAAAAAGCAGCCACTACCACCAATACGGCTAAGACTAAAATTAAAACTTCCATTAATAACCTCCGACAAACTTTTGACTCTGCAGCTCAAATGACAGGGCTGTGGTAAGGGTAAAGCATAAGGCATGCCAACAAATTAGTGTAATTGCTCCAAAATGTATAAGTAGTGTGAATGTTTGGCATATCGCCTATTGATGGTTGAAATGATGGGGATTGGTCCGGCTTCGGCTTATAGTGAACTCACCTCCTATTGTGACAAACAAGGATCACCAGAATGACAAGCAGCACTATCGCCGCATTAGAGATCAAAGGCCGCCTGCCGGCAGAGTTCCAACAGATATTAACGCCACAAGCCTGCAGCCTGATTGTAGAGCTGACCCGCGAGTTTCGTGCTCCGTTAAAACAATTATTGCAGCAGCGCAGCGCGGAGCAGGCGCGTTATGACGCCGGAGCCTTACCGGATTTTCGTGCTGACACTGCCGATATTCGTGACGCTGACTGGAAAGTGGCGGCTATTCCGGCTGACTTGCAGGACAGAAGGGTAGAAATTACCGGCCCTGTCGATCGCAAAATGATCATCAATGCCTTAAATGCTGACGTAAAAGTTTTTATGGCCGACTTTGAAGACTCGCAGGCACCCAGTTGGGATGGTGTGATTGAAGGCCAGATCAACTTACGTGACGCGAACTTAGGCACTATCAGCTACAGCGATCCACAGTCAGGCAAACAATATGCGCTGCGTGACAAACAGGCTTTGTTGATAGCCCGGGTGCGTGGTTTGCATTTGTGGGAAAAACATTTAGAAGTGGATGGCGAAGCTGTACCAGGCTCATTGGTGGATTTTGCTTTGTACTTTTTTCATAACTATCAGACTCGTTTAGCCAAAGGTTCTGGTGTCTATTATTACCTGCCGAAACTGCAAAGTTACAAAGAAGCAGGCTGGTGGGATGCGGTATTCCGTTTTACCCAAGCTAAATTTAACCTGCCTGTCGGGACCATTCGTGCCACAGTACTGATTGAAACCTTGCCAGCAGTCTTTGAAATGGACGAAATTCTGTATGCACTGCGTGAGCATATAGTGGCGCTGAACTGTGGCCGTTGGGACTATATTTTTAGTTATATCAAAACCTTAAAGAACCATGCTGACCGCGTATTACCAGACCGTCAGGTGGTGACTATGGATCAGCCGTTTTTATCAGCTTATTCAAAACTACTGATCAAAACCTGCCATAAACGTGGTGCTTTGGCTATGGGTGGTATGGCGGCCTTTATCCCGGCTAAAGATCCGGTGGCGAATCAGGCCATTTTAACCAAAGTAACAGCGGATAAAGAGCGGGAAGCCAGCAATGGTCATGACGGTACCTGGGTAGCGCATCCGGG
>CBIMJC010000417.1:0-2969 GCA_966244125.1 uncultured Rheinheimera sp. | reverse complement strand
TCAGGGTCAGCCACTTCTCCCCACGGATCACCAGATTGCCATTTGACATCACCCGCAATACGTTGACTGAAATATCCCCTACTAAACTGTTGCTTTGATCGGCTTTGGAATCACCTTTAAAGTCAGAGGTCGAATTGGCACCAAATTGCAGGGTGTTACCCAGTACACTGACATCACGACCACCTAAGCCCACCATAGGATCAAAACTGGCCGAGCTGTCTTTACCAAACTCAGTTTTTGCTGTTTTGGATGCCTGGGTATTTTCTTTCAGCACCACAGTGATTATGTCGCCTGGCCGACGGGCTTTGTTGTCTGAATACAACCCATTGGACAACCCCTGAGCAAACAAGGAACCGTTGTTGGACAGCGGAACAGCCTCTGGCTCAGGAGGTAATGGTGCAAAGTTCGGGTCATCCGGCGTTGGCTCATTGAAGCCACCGGCGCAGCCGACACAAAGTTGCAGTGTCAGTACCAGCAGAATTAAGGTCTTCATCCACTTACTCCTACAGCTGCTGTATAGCAGTACCCAGCATCTGATCAACAGTTGAGATTACTTTTGAGTTCATTTCATACACACGCTGACTTTCAATCAGACTGACCAGCTCTTCCGTCACATTCACATTAGAGGTCTCCAGCGCACCTTGCACCAGAATGCCCCGGCCTTCCAGCCCGGGAATACCCTGCACCGGATCACCACTGGCTGCTGTGGCTGTGAATAAGTTTTGCCCTATAGGCTCTAAACCTGCCGGATTGACGAAATTAGTCAGAGTTAATTGCCCTACCACAGCCTGATCAATCTGGCCTGGTAATTTGACTGATACTTCACCATCCTGCGAAATGGTAATGCTCTGGGCATCTTCAGGGATCACAATGTTCGGCTGGATTTGATAACCAGCTCCGGAAGTCACCATATTGCCATCACTGTCTGTAGTGAACTGACCGTTACGGCTGTAGGAGGTGGTGCCATCCGGCATCAGCACTTCAAAAAAGCCATGGCCCTGGATCATCACATCCAGGCTGCCTTCGGTCGTGATCATATTGCCCTGGGTAAAGCTTTTCTGAGTCGCGACCACTTTAGTACCTGCACCTAACATCAGACCGTTTGGTAACTCTGAGTTTTGAGAAGAGCGGCCACCGGGCTGATTAATGTTTTGATACAACAAATCTTCAAACACAGCACGGCTTTTCTTAAAGCCAACAGTGCTGGCGTTAGCCAGGTTATTTGAAATCACCGAAATATCACGCTGCTTCGCGTCCAAACCGGTTTTACTGATCCATAAAGCTGGATGCATGCTAACCTCCCAGGCTTAAGCCTTAGACTACTCTCATAATTTGGTTGTGTTGCCGATCAATCTCTTCGGCGGTTTTCATCATTTTGACCTGAACTTCAAACTGACGTTGTAAACTGATCATCTGGGTCATCTCACCCACTGCATTGACATTACTGCCTTCCACGGCACCGCTCAGCACTCTGACTGTGGCGTCTGCTTCTGCCACTTCACCATCTTTGCGCCGGAACAAACCGTCTGTGCCTTTTTCAATATCCTGAAACTCCGGCTTCACCAGTTTTAGCCGTCCCACTTCCTGCATCACATTGGCAGGAGCTCCCTGAGGCTGAATACTGATAGTGCCGTCGTTACCTATTTCCATTTTTGCAATGGGCAAAGGTAACTGCACAGGCCCTTCTTCACCCACTACGTTCAGGCCTGAAGCAGTCTGTAACATGCCTTCCGGACTGAGCTGCAAATTGCCTGCTCTGGTGTAGGCTTCATTACCTTCAGCGTCTTGCACCGACAGCCAGCCTTTGCCCTGTACGGCCACATCCAGTTCACGCTCAGTGATAATAAAAGAGCCATCGTCAAAATTTTGACCTGGTCGTTCGGTCAGCGAAAACACCCGGGTAGGTAACCCCTCACCAAAAGCCTGCATAGCACGGGCCTGCTCCAAATCAGCTTTAAAGCCCGTGGTGGTGCTGTTTGCAAGGTTGTTCGCCTTGATGCTGATGCCATTCATATTCTCTTTGGCACCGCTCATTGCGATATAAAGTAAATGGTCCATAGCCTGGCCTCCACTTGAGATAAGTTAAGTAAAGCAAGACTGATGCCAAGAAATAAAACCTAAGGAAGGACGAAGTGATGATGTGATTTAACTATTTGTATTTATTTGATTATTCTGTTTATTTTCTGCAGAGGCGCTGCTTATTTATCAGATGACACAAACTTAAATCTGTGGAGCACAGAAAAAGAACTGCTACTGGTCGTAAAATTTAAATTGCTGACTTCAATCCGGGCTTTATAGCTTGAGGCGGCCGGCACTACAATCTGATGATTTTGTTGCTGATGACAGCTATAAGTGCCCAGCAACTTGCCACCCGGACCATACAAGCTGATTGTACAATCCACAGACAATGCTTTGACCGGATTAAATCCGACCATCACCAGTTGATCCAGATGTTCAGGTTTACCGACGTTAAAAGTGCGGACTTCCGACGCTCCGGCCCTGAGCACAAAATCTGTGCTGATCAGCACCTCTTGCTCTGCGGCATGGCAGGAAAATGCCAACACTAAGCCCAAACTACACACTGAACTGAACCTCATGATGAACTCCGGAACTGAGGCCAATATTCTGTTCCGGGCCAGTACAGCTGAAGCAAGCTGCACTGGCCCGGAACAGAGCGAATAAAAAAGCCCAAAGCAAAAAACTTTGGGCTTTATTACGGCATTTCCTATCGGATCTGCAGCACTGTATTTTGTAAGGTACTGTTCACTTCAAGCGCCCTGGAGTTGGCCTGGAAGTTACGCTGAGCCGCTATTAAATCCACCAACTCGTTGGTCAGGTTAACGTTGGAACTTTCCAGTGCCGAAGAGTTAACAGAACCAAAGGTACCTGAGTTTGCTTCGCCCGCCAAAGCTTCACCTGAAGTCAGACTCTGGCGCCAGGATGTATTGCCGGCCTGGGTTAAACCTTGT
>CBIMJC010000416.1:0-3021 GCA_966244125.1 uncultured Rheinheimera sp. | reverse complement strand
AGTCCAGATCTAACGCCTTAATCGCATCTTTTAAATTCGCAGCGCAGTAAGATTGATAGCCCTGACTCTGCAGCCATTGTTCGATAAATCCGGCAACATGGGGATCATCTTCAACCACCAGTATTTTCGGCTGCTTCAGGCTTGCTTGTTTCGCTTCGGCAAAATGCAGGTAAAAGCAGCTGCCGACCGGCGACAGATTATAAAAACCTACAGTACCAGCCATATGCTCAGTCAGTTCTTTCACTATAGATAAACCTAAACCTGTGCCTTCGCTTTGCCTGCTGTCCGCGCCATCTGCTTGTGAAAACTTCTCGAAAATATGCGCTTTAAAGGCGTCAGGTATACCTGGTCCCTGGTCACGCACTTCTATCCTGACTTGCCCCTCACTGACTGAAGAACTGACCTGAACTATTGAACCCGGAGGCGAAAACTTGGCGGCATTGGATAACAGGTTGGCCATAATTTGCTGAAACCTCATGGCGTCTACCATCACCAGCGCATCCTGTTGCTCTGTGAGTTGCAACTGCACTCCGTATTTATCCGCATAGGGTTGATTACTTTGTACTGATTTCTCCAGCAGATCGCTGATCAGACACAAACTTAAATCAAAATGCATTTTACCTGCGACCAGTTTATCTATATCCAGCAGGTCGTTAATCAGCTGACTGAGTCTGGAGCTGTTGTCTTTGGCTATATCCAGCATAGACACCATAGCAGGTGGCACTGCGCCTAAAACTCCACCTGTCACCAGGGCTAAAGAGCCGGAAATAGAGGTCAGGGGCGTACGCAGTTCGTGGCTGACCATAGAGACAAACTGGTTTTTCATTTGCTCAATACGACGACGTTCGGTCACATCCTGAATAAAGGACCAGATCTGCTGTTCTCCTTCATGGTTCTGGATCAGAACGCCGGTTACCGAGACAGGCACCTGATGGCCTGCCAGATGCCGCATTTCCTGCTCCAGTGGCCCATAACGACCATGGTGTTGTAGCTGCATCATCTGCTCAGTGGCCATAGTGGCATAGCTGGCTGTCGCCTGGGCTTCATCGCCACAAGCTGAGTGCTGGTAGCCCAGCATCCGATAAAACTCCGGGTTGGCCTCAATAAAAGCACCATCAGTAAAACGATTCAGCACTATCGCCAGCGGGGCCATTTTGTATAAAGAGGACAACTTCTGCTCACTGGCACTTAAGGCTTGTAATGCCTCGTGTTGCTGGCTGACATCCCAGATAAAACCGTCTATGTACAGCAGCTCGCCCTGATCGTCATATACACCCTGGCCTAATTCCTGTACCCAACGTAAGCTGCCGTCTTTGTGCCTGAGCCTGTATTCAACCTGAAAGCGTTGCTGCTTAGCCAGCGCCTGCTGTACTGCGGCATTGGTCCGCTGCGCATCATCCGGATGATTCAGTTGGGCAAAGCTGATTTCTTTACTGCGGATTAACTGGTGCGCCTGATAACCAGTCAGGGCAAAAACTTCATCACTGACAAAAAGCATGGTCCAGTGCTCGTCGTTACGGCAGCGGTACACTACACCCGGCAGGTTATCCAGCATAGAGCGGTAACGTTGTTCACTCATCAGCAAGGCATGGTTTAGCTGCTCCAGCTGAGTAATATCTATAGCGACCCCTAAAAAACCCCGGATCGCCTTGTGTTCATCCTGTATTGCCGACACACTCAAACGTACCTGCTTACGACTGCCATTTTTACAAATATAAGTCCACTGCCTGGTTTCACTTTGACCGTGCCGGGCCTTATAAACAAAAGTCTCAAAACCCTGAATAGAGCTTTGATAGGTCTGACTAAGCTGTCTGGCGTAGGCTTCAGTTTCCGCTGGGTCATGGAATAATGCGGGGCTATGTTTGCCCACCAGCTCTTCTGCACTGTAGCCAAGCATACGTTCAGCCCCGGTGTTAAAGAGTTGGATGGTTCCCTGAGGGTCTGTAGAGATCAGTGCGACTTCGGTCGAGGAGTCGACAACAGCCTGCAACCAGGAGCGGGTTTGCAAAATTTCATTTTCTCTGGCAAGAGACTCTGTCACATCAGAATGAATACCAAACATCAATAAAGGCTGGCCATCAGCAGTCCAGTTCATGACCTTGCCTATGGCATGGATCCATACCCAATGTCCATGCTGGTGCTTCATCCTGAACTTAGTGTCGTAATACGCCGTTGCCCGCGAGAAATGCTGCGCCAGTATCTGTTTCGACTGAGCTAAATCGTCCGGGTGCAGCAGGCTGGCCCACAAATCAACAGAGGTTTCAGCTTGTGGCGACATACCTAAAAGCTCAAACCAGCGGTTGTTATACACTGTTGAACCTGTTTGTATATTCCATTCCCAGGTGCCGAGATTAGAGCCATTAATACTGGCATCCATTCTGTTATGTTCCTGCTTAATCTGCAGTTGCTGCTGGTGAACTTCGGTGACGTTGGCGGCAATAATAATGATGCTTTCGATCTTTCCGTTATGATTTTTTTGTGGCACAAAATCCACATCAAAAATCTGTCCACTGGCCGGTTTAGCCTGAAAAGACACTGTTTGTCCTGTCAGGCAAAGCTCCAGTGAGGGTTTGGCTTCGGCATAAGGAGCCTCACCAAATACCTCTTCGATAGTTTTGCCGACAGCAGCATCAGGGTCAATGCCAAACCATTCGAGGTATTTATGATTGCAGAATACATAACGAAACTGAGTATCTATCTGACCTAACAGCACAGGGGCATGGTTGATGACTGTTGTCAGAGTGCGTTGCTGCTGGTAATAAAGCTCAGCTTTTTGCCGCGCTTCCAGCAGTTGCACGGCCTGCATGCCCAGCAAGGTTAAACCTTGCCGCTGCTCTGCTGTCAGTTCCCGCACTTTTGTGTCCACCACACACAAAGTACCAAGTACAGCACCATTGCTTAACTTCAGCGGTGCGCCTGCATACAGCCTGATACCATCAGCTTTGGTGACATCAGGGTTATCAGCGAAACGTGGGTCCTGACTGGCATCTGTGACATAGGTCAGTTGGTCTGGATCCAGAA
>CBIMJC010000415.1:0-3030 GCA_966244125.1 uncultured Rheinheimera sp. | reverse complement strand
TGAACCTGCTTTGATGAATACACGAGCTGTAGAGGTATTACGACGACCAGTACCGTAATATTGATTAGTTGCCATGTTCTGCTCCGATTAGATATCTAAAACTTGCGGTTGCTGAGCAGCATGTTGATGCTCGGCGCCTGCATATACTTTTAACTTACGGAACATAGCGCGGCCCAGAGGACCTTTTGGCAACATACCTTTTACGGCTGCTTCCAATACCATCTCCGGCTTCTTAACCAGCAGTTTTTCAAAGTTAATTTCTTTGATACCACCTGGGAAACCACTGTGAGAGTAGTACATTTTGTTTTTTGCTTTGTTACCAGTGACTGTCACTTTGTCAGCGTTTACAACGATGATGTAATCACCGGTGTCAACGTGTGGAGTGTACTCTGGCTTGTGCTTTCCGCGTAAACGAAGAGCGATCTCAGTTGCGATACGACCAAGTGTCTTACCTGTTGCATCAACAACGAACCAGTCACGTTGCACGCTTTCTGGCTTAGCAGTAAAAGTTTTCATCTAAAAACTACCCAAAAAAAATAACACTGTTACACCTAACACAATCTTCATTGTGTCGCTTATCGCACCCCTTCGAGTACATAAACTGCCAGGCTACGGCAATTTCAGGCTGTAACGTGGGCCGGCCGCGGATTATATAGTAACCAATGATAAAAAACAGCCATTTACAGAAAAAATTACGGTAAATGTTGTTTGGCCAGATAATCGTGCGATTGCATCTCCTGCAGCCGGCTTAAACAGCGCTTAAATTCAAAGGATAAAATGCCTTCTGTATAAAGTTGTTCCATAGGCACAGCAGCGGAAATAATCAGTTTGACATGGCGTTCATAGAACTCGTCAACCAGCGCAATAAAACGTCTGGCGACATCATCGCGGGTCTGCCCCATTTGCGTCACATTGGACAGCAATACAGTGTGATAACACTTACTCAGTTCCATATAGTCGTATTGACTGCGGGCCGTTTCACAGAGTTCAGGGAAATCAAACCAGATAATGCCATCGGCCTCTTTGCGACTGGTTAAAGTACGGCCTGCAATTTCAATCTGAGCTTGCTCCTGCCGAGGTTCAACCGATAAGGCCAGAAAGTATTCCGCCAGATTGCAGTCCGCTTTTTTATCCAGCGGCGAATGATAAATCTCAGCCTGAGTTAAAGTACGGAGCCGGTAATCTATACCGCTATCCACATTAACAATGTCCGTATGCTGTTTAATTAAGTCGATGGCTGGCAGAAAGCGCGCACGCTGCAGGCCGTTGCGGTACAAACCGTCAGGCTCAATGTTGGAGGTTGCCACCAGCGTAATACCCCGGGCAAACAGCTCCTGCATCAGCGTGCCTAAAATCATCGCATCTGTGATGTCGGACACAAAAAACTCGTCAAAACATAAAATGTCCGTTTCAGCTTTAAAGCGATCGGCCACAATTTTTAACGGGTCGGGCACCCCAGGCAGAGATTTCAGCTCCTGATGCACTTTGTGCATAAAGCGGTGAAAATGAATCCGTAGTTTTCGGGTTGTCGGCAGGCATTCGTAAAAGGTATCCACCAGATAGGTTTTGCCGCGGCCTACCCCACCCCAGAAATAAAGCCCCTTCAATGGCTTTATTTCCATTTTTTTGCCCAGCAATTTATCGAAGAAACCTTGTTTGACCGGTTTGTCCTGCACAAATTGCTGATACAGACGTTCCAGCTGCTGTACAGCATGTTGTTGGGCGGCATCAAACAGAAAATCTTCACGTTGGAGGTCTTGTTGATATTTTTGCAGTGGTGTAGTCATGCCGGATATTGAAAAATAAGCCAATTAACCCTAAATAATGGTCGTAATAGTAACATGCCTTACCACTCTGGATAAGAAGATAGGTTAAACTATTGTTGAACTAACTAATTTTTCAGGAGTTGTTATGACTGTTACTTTTGCCTTGGCCTGGTTAGTAGCTGGCTTAGTGGTTGGCATAGTGGCAACCCGCTTGTACTGTTTGCGCCAATTTAATCAAAGCAAACTGCAAGTGGAGTTAAACGAAACCAAACAACAGCTGCAGCAATATCGTAGCGACGTGACAGAACATGTGGAAACGACTCATCTATTGATGAGCCAGCTTCATGAGAACTACGAAAAAATTGCCCGCCATATGGCTCAGACCAAGATGCAGTTGATCGAAAGACCAACCTTTGACAACCGTAGCGAGCTGAATTATTTCGCGGCCGATACTACGGCACAAATACGCCAGTCGATCCACAAGCTGGATGAGCGTCGTAAAGTGAAGGATGAACCATCCTACCAGCCATTGGATTATTCCAATACCGCCAGTGGCTTAATGAAAAATAAAACTGAACGAAACTCATCGGACAACTGAACTTTTCGACTGGTAAAGCATTCTTAGTGGCGTCATCTGTACGAAGGAGCATTACCTATATGAAGTCGCAGTTATCTTTAGTGTCTATCAGTATTTTAGCCGCCTTTCTGCTGGCGCAGCCTGCGCCAGCTCAAGCCAAGCTGCCATTTTTTGGTGCCGGCGATCAGGAAATGCCTAGTCTGGCTCCTATGCTGGAGAATGTAACTCCGGCCGTAGTAAACATTTCAGTGGCAGGTAGCCGTGAAGTCCGTCAGCGTTTGCCCGGTGCCTTAGAACAGTTTTTGGGGCGTGGTGGTGAGTTACGCCAGGAACAACCTTTCCGTGGTTTAGGCTCAGGTGTGATCATTGATGCAAAAAAAGGTTATGTAGTCACTAACCATCATGTGATCAACGAAGCCTCTGACATTCAGGTGACCTTAAAAGACGGCCGCACTTACAAAGCGAAAAAGATTGGGGAAGATCCTGAGAGCGATATCGCCCTGCTGCAAATCGAAGCTGAAGATCTGAAGCAGGTTGCGTTGGCAGACTCTGATGCGTTAAAAGTGGGTGATTTTACCGTTGCTATTGGCAACCCTTTTGGCTTAGGCCAGACCGTGACTTCAGGTATAGTTAGCGCCCTGGGTCGCGGCGGATCGTTACGAGCTACGCGACGATGCACGGCGTTTC
>CBIMJC010000414.1:0-3034 GCA_966244125.1 uncultured Rheinheimera sp. | reverse complement strand
TGATCACTGGTTTTGCCGTACACCAAAGAGCCCTGACCTGAAGCGTCGGTGTTGATCATGCCGCCTATGGTAGCGCGGTTTGAGGTCGATAAATCCGGTGAAAAGAAAAAGCCATAGGGTTTTAAAAAAGCGTTCAGCTGATCTTTAATCACACCGGCCTGTACCCGCACCCAACGTTCTTCAACATTAATTTCAATGATCTCACGCATATGGCGGGATAAATCCACCACCACAGCAGAAGTTAAAGCCTGGCCATTAGTGCCTGTGCCGCCGCCCCGTGGCGTAAATTTGATGGCACTAAAACTTGAGGTCTGAGCCAGAGAACAAATCAACTGCACATCAGCAGCAGATTTAGGTAATAACACAGCAGCAGGCAATTGTTGATACACAGAGTTGTCGGTCGCCACAGCTAAACGGCTGGCATAACTGACTTCAATATCGCCGGAAAAACCAGCGGCCGTTAAAGCTTTGACATAGGCCTGGACCTGGGGATCAAGTGTTTCGGTTGCAGTTAACTTCGGGATCATAAGAGGCACCAGATTTAGAACTGGGCCGAGTATACCAAAGCGTTTGATGCAGATGCTCAGATGGCCGGAAAAAATTTAAAGCTTTCCGGCTTTTCTCTTTCTGTTGGAAAACTCAGGCAAAACAGCTTAATCGTCGCTTTTGCGCTGCAGCACTTCGCCTTCAATCACCCGGCCTGAACCTTCAGAGGAACGGCTTTGCTGCTGTTGCTGAGCTTGTTGGAAAAAGGACTTGCCTTGTTTACGCAGTTGGTGCCTTTTGTATAAAAACACTGGGATCAGTAACCAGCTCAGCATCAGAATAAAAAGTAACACGCCCATCGCAAACACCAGCATGATACCAGCCACCAGCCAGAGCAGGATCCGGCTTAACAAACTGCCCTGCTGTTTCTGACGGAATAAGGCTTGCCATTGCTGGCTTTGCTGTTGAAAATTCATTTGGTTTATTCTCTTCTAAACGCCTCAATCAGGCTTAGTGAAGTAATGGGGGCAAAAAGTTCGGATCACAACACTCAAAGAGTGCTGAGCGCAGTGTTGATTTGTAAGCAGCTATTGCAGACGCAACAAAGAGCTTTTGTTATATCATTATATCTAATGTAGCTTATTATTTGTACATCTTGAGTATGTGCAATTCACTTACATTGGAGGAAAAAATGAAAATAACAACGTTGTTAAGTGCAGTAACCTTACTGATGGCGTCTTTTGCAGTATTTGCCGGTGGTCAGGGATCCGTTTTAGATGAAGCCTGGGATGCAATGGAAACCGACAGCGCAGTGCAAGTCGATGATAAGTGGGACTACATTCGCTTTTTACCTGTACAAAGTATGGCACGTAAATCCGTTTGTTTTGCCTTTTATCCAGGTGGTTTTGTCAGTCCTTATGCCTATGCACCTTATACCAGAGCCTTAGCTGAAGCAGGTTATATCAGCTTTATTCTGAAAGTTCCGGTTGGATTCGCCTTATTGGAAATCAATGCAGCTGATGACGCCAAAAAAGATAGCTATGCCAAAGCGCACTGTTCAGCCTTTGTGGTAGGCGGACATTCTGTAGGTGGCGTGGCTGCAGTTGAATACATAGTGGATCACCCCGAAAACGGCCTGGTATTGCTGGCGTCCTATCCACAAGACACCACATCCATAGCGGCAAGCAACACTATCGTCAGCAGTATTTATGGCAGCAATGATTGCCAGACCACATTAGAAGACATTGATAATTCGACCGATAACCTGCCTTCGGCAACCACCACTTACCTGGAAATAACCGGAGGCAACCATCCGCAGTTTGGCTGGTATACCGACAGCACCACAGGCGAGTGTGCGGCAACCATCAGTCACGCCGATCAGGCCACGATTTTTATCAACGAAACTTTGCGGGTACTTGGTCTATTTGAATAACAGCCTGGTGTTTGGTAAAACAAAGCCCAGAGAACCGGGCTTTGTTTTACTGAAAACAGCTTTTATTGCTGACTGATCTTACAGGCATCCAATTTCCAGACTTTTTCCACATAGTCCTCAATAGAACGGTCTGAAGTAAATTTCCCCATCAAGGCCGTATTGAGAATAGCCTTTTTCGCCCAGCCGGCCTGATCACGGTACCAGGCATCGACTTTTTCATGAGCTTTGACGTAGGACTGGAAATCGGCCAGCACTAAGTACGGATCACCACCTTCCAGCAAGCTACGTTTGATGGCCGATAACTCACCTGGTTTACCCGGCGTGAAATAGTCAGTCTCCAGCCAGTCCAGGATGGCTTTGATTTCAGCATCCTGATAGTAATAATCCCAGCTATGATAGCCTTTAGCCTGCAGAGCTTTTACTTCGTCTACTGTTAAACCGAAGATAGAAATATTATCCGGCCCTACTTCTTCAGCAATTTCAATGTTGGCACCATCCAGCGTGCCTACAGTGACAGCGCCGTTTAACGCCAGTTTCATATTACCTGTACCTGAGGCTTCTTTGCCTGCGGTAGAGATTTGTTCGGATACGTCCGCGGCCGGGATCATTTTCTCCGCCAGCGTGACACGGTAGTTTGGCATAAAGACCACTTTCAGACGGTTTTTCACCCGCTTGTCGTTGTTGATCTTCTCTGCCACTTTGTTGATGGCATAAATAATTTCTTTCGCCAGCTTGTAACCAGGGGCAGCTTTAGCACCAAACAGGAAGACGCGTGGCACCATATCGTAATCCGGGTTTTGCAGAATACGACGGTACAAAGCCAGAATATGCAACAGGTTCAGATGCTGACGTTTATACTCATGCAAACGTTTGATTTGAATATCAAAAATGGCATGAGGGTCAATGCTGATGTTGGTCAGTTTTTTCACAACTGTCGCTAAATCCGCTTTGTTTTGCTGTTTGATCGCCATAAAGGCATCCTGAATAGCAGGATCATCAGCAAAAGCGGCAAATTTGCTCAGTTGTTTTAAATCCCGTGGCCACTCATCACCAATGGTTTCGTCCAGTAATTTGGCTAAACGTGGGTTACAGGCTTTTAACCAGCGACGTGGTGTC
>CBIMJC010000413.1:0-3035 GCA_966244125.1 uncultured Rheinheimera sp. | reverse complement strand
TTTTCCAACACATTCATCGGATAGTCCTGACTGAAAAACACTGAACAACACAGTGCAAAATGTTGTAACTCGCTTTGTTATACAACCTGGTGCCACTGCAAAATAGTGATAAAGTTACGACAAAGCAGCTGATTCATTGCTTAGGCTGCCCTATTATATGAGAATAGTCAAAACTTTAGCGCCTCTGTAATTTAATTACAACTTATCTGGTTTACATCTGGCTTTTGCTCGGCTAGTATGCGGCTAAGTGTTGTAAAATTACATCTAATCAAGGGTCATTCATGACAACAACAGCACCACACAACAAAGCCTGTGATCTGATTCTCTTTGGCACCAAGGGTGACCTTGCTCGCCGCAAACTATTGCCAGCCCTCTATCAACTGGAAAAATCCGGTCTGTTGCATGCCGACAGTAAAGTCATAGGCGTAGCCCGTGACGAGCTGAGTCTGGACGGCTATAAAGAGCTGGTTGAAACCAACTTACAAAAGTTTATTAAAGAGCCGCTGAATACAGATGTATTAGCGCGCTTAAAATCCAAACTTTTGTATGTGCAGGTGGATTTAAGTAAAGAAGAGGATTACAAAGCGTTAAAAGCTGTGACTGATCCTAAAAAACGTATTCCAGTCAGTTACTTCGCAACCGCACCTTCGTTGTTCGGCAATATCTGTAAAGGCTTGTCTGTAGCTGGTTTGTCGGCAGAACCAGCCCGTGTGGTTTTGGAAAAACCTATAGGTCATGATTTAGCTTCGTCTAAGGTGATCAACGATGAAGTGGCCAAATACTTTGGTGAATGCCAAATCTACCGTATTGACCACTACTTAGGTAAAGAAACTGTACTGAACCTGTTAGCTTTGCGTTTTGCCAACTCTATTTTTGCGGCCAACTGGGACCATAATGCCATTGACCATGTGCAAATCACAGTGGCCGAAGAAGTGGGTGTAGAAGGGCGTTGGGGTTACTACGATGATGCCGGTCAAATGCGTGACATGGTACAAAACCACTTATTACAGGTCTTGTCGCTGATTGCGATGGAGCCGCCGGCTCGTCTGGATGCCGACAGTATCCGGGATGAGAAGTTAAAAGTCTTAAAAGCGCTGCGTCCTATTAATGTGGCCAACGTGCAGGAAAAAACTGTACGGGGTCAGTATGCCGGCGGTTATGTAGCTGGCACTCCTGTGCCTGGTTATCTGGACGAAGAAGATGCCCGTCCAAACAGCAAAACCGAAACTTTTGTCGCCATTAAAGTGGATATCGACAACTGGCGTTGGGCTGGTGTGCCGTTCTATTTAAGAACAGGCAAACGTATGCCGAAAAAAGTCAGCGAAGTGGTCATTTGCTTTAAACCACAACCACACAATATTTTCTTTGAAACCTATAAACAGTTGCCAGCCAACAAGCTGATCATCCGTCTGCAACCAGACGAAGGCGTAGAAATCCAGATCATGAACAAAATTCCTGGTCTGGGTGAAACCATGCAGCTGCAGCAAACCAAACTGGACTTAAGTTTCGACGAAACCTTTAAAGCACAGCGTATCGCTGATGCCTATGAGCGTTTATTACTTGAAGCCATGTTAGGCAACCAGTATCTGTTTGTGCGCCGTGATGAAGTGGAACAAGCCTGGAAATGGGTGGACGGCATTCTGGACGCATGGAAAACCAATAACGAGCCGCCAAAACCTTATCAGGCTGGTACCTGGGGCCCTGTCGCTGCCATTTCGTTATTGGCGCGTGAAGACAGAAACTGGGACGAATAATAATGCAGCTTCATACCTTTGATTCAAGTGCCGCATTAAATCAGCAATTTGCCAGTGAAATCAGCAGTCGTCTGGCTGCTGCTATTGCAGAAAAGGGCGCAGCTACTTTGGTGGTCTCAGGTGGTAAAACACCTTTGCCATTATTTAAAACCTTATCTGAAACTGATTTGGACTGGTCCCGTGTGACTATTACGCTGGCAGATGACCGCTGGTTACCAGAGACTCATGCCGACAGCAATGAAGGCTTAGTCAAAGCCAACCTGTTACAAGGCAAAGCGGCTTCAGCACGTTTTATCAGCTTATTTGACAGTGCTTATCCTGATGACGCCTACAAAGGCGCCGCGGCAGTAGCGGCTCGTGTGGCCGAACTTCCGGTATTTGATGTGCTGATTTTAGGCATGGGTGAAGATGGCCATACCGCCTCTTTATTCCCGTGCAGCAAAGAAATTCAGGCGGGCTTAGCCTCTGATGCACCTGTTGCTTTAGCGGTGACCCCATCTACTGCGCCTTATCAGCGTTTGAGTTTAAGCAAAACACGCTTACTCCAAAGCGCTGTAATTTATTTACATTTGGTTGGCCCCAAGAAGCTGACCGTTCTGGAACAGGCCATGGCAGGTCAGGACCCATTGCAAATGCCGGTACGGGCGTTTTTGCATCAGCAGCAGGTCCCTGTGCATGTAATGTTCACAGCTAACTAATCGACAAGACGAGGTTAACATGAATCCGGTTATACAACAGGTCACAGACAGAATAGCGGCACGCAGTGAAAAAAGCCGTGCGCTTTATCTGCAGCGGATGGAGCAGGCCCGTGCCAAGGGGCCGCATCGCGGAGCTTTGGCCTGTGGCAATCTGGCTCATGGTTTTGCAGCTTGTTCTGCTCAGGAAAAATCTGATTTACGCAGCTTAACCAAAGCAAACATCGGCATTATTTCCTCGTACAACGACATGTTGTCTGCGCATCAGCCGTACGAAACTTATCCGGCCATTATCAAGGCTGCAGTGGCCGAAGTGGGCAGTGTGGCCCAGTTTGCCGGTGGTGTGCCTGCGATGTGTGACGGTGTGACCCAGGGTCAGCCGGGCATGGAACTGAGCTTGTTAAGCCGTGACATTATTGCCATGTCAGCCGCAGTGGGCTTGTCGCACAATATGTTCGATGGCGCCATGATGCTGGGTATTTGTGACAAGATAGTGCCGGGTTTATTGATGGCGGCGTTAAGTTTTGGTCATCTGCCTTTTGTGTTTGTGCCGGCAGGCCCAATGCCATCTGGTATTCCAAACAAA
>CBIMJC010000412.1:0-3045 GCA_966244125.1 uncultured Rheinheimera sp. | reverse complement strand
CGAAATTATGGCGGTGCAAGGTACTGGTAACCCAAGACTGATGGCAGCTGGTATTTCAATGGCAACAATTCCAACTATGGCTGGTATGGTTGCATGTTTATCAGGTGTATTTGTAACGTCCAAATTGGAAGGTAAGGTGAAGTCAGCAGTGCATGAATTAGCTGACAACATGCCTCATCATTGATAGAGAGTATTTTATGGCACGTAAAATTAGACGTGAAGCCGAAGAGGCAGCAATCGATTTAACGCCAATGTTGGACGTTGTATTCATCATGCTGATCTTCTTTATCGTAACGACTTCGTTCGTTAAAGAAGCTGGTATTGACGTAAACCGTCCTAAAGCGGCAAAAGCTCAATCTAAGCCTTCAGCCACTATCTTTATTGCAATCCGCGCAAACGGTGAAATTTGGATGGATAAACGTGCTGTAGACGTTGAGCGTGTTGGTGCAACAGTTGAGAAGCTGTTAGCCGAATCGCCAACTGACACAGTAATCATTCAAGCAGATAAAGAAGCTAAGCATGGTGTAGTGGTTTCAGTAATGGACCAAATCAAGCTGGCTGGTATCGATAAGATTTCGATCGCTGCGGAGAACAAGTAATATGGTAAGGTTATTACTATCACTGGTAGTTGGTGCGGTAATAACGTTTTTCCTGTATGTGTTGATGGCATTCCTTATAGGTGGGGATGATACGTTCACCAATGCTAAAAAGGATCAAATCGTTATTGAGATCAACTCGACACCGCCTGAATCAAAAGTTCAGACTCGTGTCCGGGTTCCGCCACCACCACCACCACCGCCGCCAGAGCCACCAAAAGCTCCGGTTGCAGAACCTGAATCAACGGATACCGGTGGTTCTATAGGTTTTAACCTGCCGTCAGTTGACGTAGGTGGTGCTAGTACAGGATTAGGCGATCCGTCTTCAGCTATGATGCGTGACGGCGATGCTACTCCAATAGTTCGTATTGAACCTAAATACCCGGTGCAAGCTGCTCGTGATGGCTTACAGGGTTGGGTAAAAATGCGTTTCACTATTCTGGAAGACGGCAGCGTTGGTGAAGTAGAAGTTGTTGAAGCTGAACCTAAACGTGTATTTGACCGTGAAGCAATTCGTGCGCTGAAACGTTGGAAATATTCACCAAAAGTGGTCGATGGTAAAGCAGTTCAGCAACCAGGTATTATGGTTCAACTGGACTTCTCTTTAGACCAGTCTGGGGGTTAACACTATGAAGAAAATAAGTAATCTTACTTCTGCGTTGATCGTATTAGCCAGCTTTGGTGTTACAACTTTAAGTTCGTATGCTGTAGCCGCTCCGGATCCTGCAAAAATTGAAGCGCGTAAAAATCGCAAATCAAGTGCTGTAGGTGAAAAAGTTGGTAAAGCCATAGGTAAAGCCTATGAACTTTACAGTGCTGAGAAGTTAAACGAAGCTATCGCAACCTTGCAGGGCGTAGAGTCAAGCAATGAGTTTGACATGGCTTATTTAAATCGTTTTTTAGGCAACATGTGGGCTGCGAAAGACGAGAAAAAAGCCATAGGCTATCTGCGTAAAGCGATGAAGCCTGATGTGTTAAGTTTTACCGATCAGGCTGCAGGTCTTCGTTTACTTGCTGACTTGCTGTTAAGCGATAAACAATACGACGAATCAATCAAAACTTATTATCAGTGGTTAGACTTCACTGGTGAGAAAGATGCGAACATTTATTTGCGTATTGCCAGTGCTTACATGGAGATGAAGCAGTATCAAAAGGTGATAGAGCCTGCTGATATGGCTATCGCTCTGCAGGATAAAGCCAAACCAAACGCTGGTCCTTACACCTTGAAGTTTTCAGCTTATTTTGAGATGAAAAACAACAAGAAAGCGATCGAAGTATTGGAGACTACCGTACAACTTTTCCCTGCGGAAAAGCGTTGGTGGACTTACCTGGCTCAGTTCTACAGCATGGAAGAGCAATACGAAAAAGCTTTGGTGACATTAGAAGTAGCAGCTATGCAGGGCATGTTGGATTCAGCCAATGAATTCAAATTACTGTCCCAGCTCTATTCAAATGCCAACGTTCCATACAAAGCGGGTATAACGCTGGAAAAACATATTAAGTCTGGTTTAATCAAAAAAGATAAAACTATGCTGAACAGTATGGCCAGTTCGTTCCAATCTGCACGTGAAATGGAAAAAGCAGCTCAGTATTATGGTGAGTCAGCACAATTGGACAATGACGGTGATGCGTATCGTCGTCAGGGTTCATCACTGATCCTTGCTGAGAAATACTCTGCTGCCGTTGTTGCTTTGAATAAAGCGCTGGAAGCTGGTGTGAAAGCTAAAGGCCCGGTTTATCTGGCTTTAGTGGAAGCATACTTCTATCAGCATAAGTTCAAAGAAGCTTATCAGGCTGTGCAAAAGGCTAAAGGCGATCCTAAGTACGCCCGTCAGGCTGCAAGCTGGGAAAGCTATATTAAAGAACGCGCCAGTAAAAACAACGTGAGTCTTTAATCCTTAAAAAACCCTGCTACGGCAGGGTTTTTTCTTTCTATTTGCGTAAAATCCAACGCTACTTTGTTTACCGCTTAGCGTGGTATCAACCGCTGTGACAAACCAGGGGCATAGCTCTGGTATTGTCTTGTCTCATTAAAATTTTTTTGCCCAGACATTTCACCACAACTTAGTTTTAGCCCTGTTTGAGTCTCAGACCCTTGTTGTGTCTGATCCGGCATTCGGATCAATTTGCTGGTGGAGTGGGGACCTATGTTGTTTATTTTGCTGTAATTTGCTGACTGAATCATCACTTAGTTTAAAAAACAGTCGAACGAATCAGGCTTTCTAAAAAACTGTTGACACCTTTAGCCACGGCCCCTAGAATTCGCCTCGTCTTGTAGGGGATTGCTCAGCAACTTCTGCAATTGGTGTGGGGCTATAGCTCAGCTGGGAGAGCGCTTGCATGGCATGCAAGAGGTCAGCGGTTCGATCCCGCTTAGCTCCACCAAAAATTTTGTTCCAGTGTCCCTTTCGTCTAGAGGCCTAGGACACCGCCCTTTCACGGCGGTAAC
>CBIMJC010000411.1:0-3047 GCA_966244125.1 uncultured Rheinheimera sp. | reverse complement strand
CAAAGACCACACCTGGCGCAATATAGATCCGGCAGTGTTTGTTGATGATGACGGCAAAGCCTATCTGTATTGGGGCAACAAGCAGTTATGGTGGGTTGAGCTTGAAGCAGATTTAGTCCATCTGAAAGGCGAAAGCTACAGCCTGGATGCACAAGGACGGATGCAAAACCGTGATACCAGTAAAGTCAAAATCCATGCGGTAGATAGCTTGCCAAATTTCGAAGAAGGCCCTCACCTGTCCAAACATAATGGTATTTATTATCTGGTGTATGCGGCGGGTTTTCCGGAAAGCCTGGCTTATGCCACCAGCTCGTCCGCTACAGGCCCATGGAAATACCAGGGCATCATTATGCAGCCGCTGCCGAACACCACTACTATCCACCCGGCTATGTTCGACTTTAACGGCCAAACCTATCTTGCCTATCACAGCGCCGACCTGCCGGGCGGTGGCAACTACAGACGTTCAGTCAGCCTCGACAGGGTGTATTTCAATAAAGACGGCACTATTAAACCCATAGTGCGAACGTCTAAGAAATAGCCCGGACTTCTAAGAAATAGCCAAAAAATCTGTTTATTCAGAAGATAAAAAAGGAAAGGAATGAGATGAAAGATCCAATGATACAGCTCAGCTCGTTAGGTTTTAGTAAGTTCCGGCTGGGCTTTCTGCTGGCCGCTTGTTTGTTCACAGCGCAGGCGATTGCGCAATCAAATGACGTGATGACACCTATCCCATCGCCCGATCAAAGCAATGCGATAGAGCTTGGTACTGGCCCTCTGCCAGATGCCAAGGCGCAGGAATCCTGGCATTCGCAGTACGGCAGCAGAGTTGCGCGTAATGTCACAGTGGCCACCCTCACGCCCTTTTTACCTGAAGCAAACAAAGCCAGCGGCGCTGCAGTCATAGTGGCACCAGGTGGTGGTTTTCGTACTTTGTCGATGGACAACGAAGGCTGGGATGTAGCAAAAGCTCTGGCGAAACAAGGCATTGCAGCTTTTGTGCTGAAATACAGATTAAATCAAACCCCGGCTGATATGGCGGCTTTTGAGCAAGAAATGGCACAGATGTTTTCCGGTACTGCCCGCCGCCCGCCCCGCCCTGATCCGGCCGAAATGGTGAAACGTCTGGCACCACAACTGGAAGATTCAAGTGCGGCCTTTGCGCTGATCCGTAAACGTGCCGCGCAGTGGAAGGTCGATCCGGACCGTATTGGCATGATAGGTTTTTCCGCAGGCGCCATGCTGACTATGGCAACGACGCTTGTAGGTAAAGAGACCAAACCCGCTTTTATCGCCAATATCTATGGCCCTTTGGCTGAAGTAGCAGTACCAGCAGACGCGCCGCCTTTATTTGTTGCTCTTGCCGCTGATGATCCTTTTTTCGCCAATGGCGACTTTGGCCTGATTAAAAGCTGGCAGCTGGCGAAAAAGCCGGTCGAGTTTCATTTTTACGAGCAAGGTGGCCACGGCTTTGGCATGTACCCGAAAGACACCACCAGTACAAGCTGGTTTAGTGCCTTTAGCAGTTGGCTAAAAATGCACGGCATGATGCAGCCTAAAGCCTAAAAGCAAGGCGGCCACCAGGGCCGCCTCTTTTCAGATGATCTACCAGGCTCCTCAATACCTCCGCGACCTATGGGCCGATGTAAATCAACCAATCAAGAGAGATGCATAATGAGAACTATAAAAACCACTCTGTTGGGCGGGCTCTTCCTCTTCACACCGCTTGCTGATGCCGATTTTGCCGACGACTTTAATCACTCAGTTGCAGGCTGGCAAACCTTAACAGGTGATGGCGAGGCGCAGTTAACATTAATTCCGATGGATGGTTTTGCCCGTATGCAGGTCGATGCCACTGCCGATCAACACAATATTTATTGGACCATTATCAAACGTGATATCGCCGAGTCCCTTGATATGGAAAAGCTAAAAAGCCCGGATTACGAATTGCGTGTTGAAGCGCGGGTACGGGCCAGCCATGCGCCGCGTCGGGTAAACTTTATGATCAACACCCAACGCACCACGGATTATCACCAACATTTACGTGAATATGATCTGGACCAGACAACAGACTGGCAAGTGATCAGTATGACCACCCGCAATTTAGACGCTGTGCCTGGCGATCAGGTGAATGTGCAACTTGGCGTCACCGACTGGGGACCAGGCCAGTACCATCTCGATGTAGATTATTACCGCGCTGAAGTGGTTCCGGTTAAAAATACCAAAGCCGATTTAGGCGAACCTCTGGTCTATCATCCTGCTATCCCGGCGCTTGAAAGCTTTAAACATCATCTGAAGGTCAATCAGGATGTAAGTATTAACGCTGCTTTCCCTTTAGTGAATTTCAATAACTGGACATCCGGCAATACCCGGGTTTTCACAGTCAGTGCCGGGCAATACCCTTTGCTGCGCTGGGACTTGCAAAACTTTCGCGGCCAAAAAGCCATGGGGGCTGCGGTATTGGAGCTGACCACAGAATCAATACAAAAAGGTGGCAACTACGTCGCTGCTTTGGGTGAGGACTTTGGTATTGAGTTCGATAAAGTGCGGGTATTCGAGATTCTCGGCGGCGAAACAAACTGGCAACAAAATACAGTCACCTTCAAAAGTTTTACCCAGGGCAAGGATCTGCAATCGACTATTAATGGCCAGATGATTTTTGATACCGAAGTGGCGCCAGCGCAGGGTAAAACGCTGGTCACTATCCCCCGCCCTGTGCTGCAACGCCTGCTGGATGGCAGCACGCACGGACTCTTACTGCAGCCATTAGGTGCGCTTGAAGTGTCGTTTTATGACTCTGAGCATGGCGATGGCAGTCAGGCGGCCACCTTGCATTTCAGTAGCAGCACGCAATAACCAGCTGAGGCACACCATGAAGCGATTATTTAAACTGCTCACCATACTCAGACTGCTGGCGTTCTGCGCTGCGATGGCGCTTGTCGGGTGTACAACACCTTTAACAAACCAAGCGACACCCAATCAAATCCATACCTGGGAAATGCAGGAAATTGTGCTCTTTGCAGAAAAAATTTACCCAAACTATTACACAG
>CBIMJC010000410.1:0-3057 GCA_966244125.1 uncultured Rheinheimera sp. | reverse complement strand
TCTGTATATCCTGGTAGTAACGGCCTTTTGGTCGGTACACAAAATGGTGTGGCACTGTGGCAAGAGGGGAAGTTAAGCCCTTTTACTGATGTGAAAAATCTACCTAATCCTATGGTTTATAACGTATTTTATGACAGTCAGCAGCGCGTGTGGGCAGGAACCCGCACCGGCATGGCGTGTTTTAACCCTCAGGGCGAATTATTGTTTTGGGTGAAAGGTCTCGAAGATGTCCAGATCAATGGCATGTTGGAAGACGCCAGCGGGACCTTATGGGTTGTTACATCAAAAGGTGTATTTCAAGTTGTTGGCGATACCGCGCTGGTGCCTAAGGTTGCCAGTTTTCCCATTGACCGATTCAGAGCTGTGCTGGAGCAAACAGCGGACAAACTCTGGTTTGGTTCGGATCATGGCCTTTATCAACTTAAGGGCGGAGAGCTGCATAAAGTCACAGAGCCGGTGTTACAGCAAAGCATGATTACGGCAATCGCGGCTTTGGATGAAGAACGTCTGGCGGTTGGGACCTATGATCAGGGTTTGTTTATTTTCAATAACAATAGCTGGATACACTACGCTGGCACGCCAACATTGCCCAGCCAAACAATTTTTTCGCTGCTGGTGCATCAGGATAGGTTGCTGCTCAGCACACCAGAGGGTGCATTTAGTCTGCCTTTAGCCGAGTTAGGATCGGCAAAGGCTGAGGATAAAACACTGCCTCTGCAGGTTCTGCTCTACGATGTGGGCCAACGTTATGGCAAAAATACTGTGCGTTGCTGCAATGGCGCGGGCACTGCCAAAAGTGCACAGTTTGACCAACTGGCATTTTTTCCATCCACTCAGGGGCTGGTCAGTATTGATCTGAACCGGCCAGAGAAAGCTTTACCTCAGGCGACTATTTACGGCTATCAAATCGGTGAACAACGGCACCCTTACGTCAGGCACGCAAAGTTGGCTTTGGGTGAACGTGAGCTGCAGGTGAACTTCGGTGCTATTGATTTTGCTGAAGGTGATCTGCTGCAATTCAGATACAGATTGTCTGATGGCAAAGCCTCCTGGCGAGAGCTCAGTGAAACCTACCATATTTATCTGGATGATGTGCGTCCAGGCCCATTGCATCTTGAGGTTCAGGCCAGAAGACCTTTAGGGCAGTGGGGAAGTTCCGCTGTGATTGAATTTGACGTTCCTCTTTACTTCTACGAGACCTGGTTGTTTAAATTTTTGCTCGCCTTTGCTCTGGTGCTTGTGATGGCTGGTTTGTGGCTCGCCAGAGAGCGGCGTTATAGCAAACAAAAGGATGTACTTGAGGCGCTGGTGAGTCAGCGCACTGCGGAGTTAACCGCGGCAAATGAGGCCTTGCTCAAAGCAAGCAATACCGACGCGCTGACCGGATTAAACAACAGACGCTTTATTCTGGATCAGATGAGTAGGTTGCAATCGCAGACCGCACGCAGCATAGAAAAATCGGATGATCTGGGTCTTGGCTTATTGTTGTTTGACATTGACCACTTCAAACAGGTGAACGATAAATATGGGCATGCAGCTGGTGATGAGGTGTTGCGCTGTGTAGCCGCCGTTTTGCAGCAACAGGTACGGGATAATGAGTTTGCCGTGCGTTGGGGAGGCGAAGAGTTTTTAGTGGTCATTCCTCAGGTCAGTTTGCCTCAGTTAATAAAGGTTGCGCAGAGGATCAGGAAGGCCGTAGAGGATGCCGCGTGCCAACCCAGAGTGACTACTTCGATTGGTATTGCCAGCTGGCCACTACCAGGTTTGGCGCAAAAGCATAATTGGGAACATGCGCTGGAGCTGGCCGATTTTTGTCTCTATATGGCGAAGAAGGCAGGACGTAACTGTTGTGCTGTGTCTGCTCTGACCCGGGAAGCGAAGGAAAACTGGCCAGAACTGCTTGATTCTGCATTACTGGAACAATGGGCACATCAAGGTCTGCTGGCCATCGAGGTTGTGAAATAACCTGAAAGGGAATAAGCAGTCTCCTCAAACCCATATTGAGCAGCAATTTTTAATCTTACTCTTTATTTTTTGCAGCTTTTTGATTAGCGCATATACAAAAATCCCTCAGCCGAAGGACAAAAAGCTGAGGGAAAGGTTGGTTATTTTTCACTTATCAGGGCTCTGATTAAGCCCGTCCTCTGGTGGCTGTCGCAGGCGAAATCCGTGATGCCACTAAGGCTGGATAACTGACCGCCAACTGGCCAACAATCAGCAAAACCACTACACCAATCACCAGCAAGACAGGGCTTAAGGGGCTCATGCTAAAAGTTGCCACCAGCCAGATATTTAACCCTACAGCTCCTACTGCACCTAATATGACGCCAGCGAAACTTATCAGCAGGTTTTCCAGCATAAAGTAGCGCATCACTTGCCATTGGCTTGCGCCTAAAGCGCGGCGGGTGCCGATTTGACGGGTGCGTCTGTTAATGCTGAACATCGCCAGACCCACAATGCCAAAGCCTGTGATCAGCGTCAGCACAATAATCACCGTCAGCAGAATAGTGTTGGTAGCCTGATGCTCCTGATAACTTTCGTCACGGGTTTGTTCCATGCTGGTGACGTTGCGGATAATGCGGCCTCTGTCACTTTCGGCCAGCATTTTTTCAATGACAGGCATTAACTCGTCACGACGACCCGGTTCGGTGCGGATAAAAAAGCGGCTGCCTTTGCTGTCCAGTTGTTGTGGTACCAGCATGCTACGCTCCACACCATTCCAGCCATTCCATGGTGCCTGCAAAGCTTTGATAATACCTATCACCTGCACTGGCTGATGGTTATCGATATAGACAGTTTTGCCTAAAGCGTTTTTCCAGTCGCCTTCAAACATGGTTTCTGCCAACGCCTTGCTGATAATAGCTTTAGGTGGCCATTTGGTGCTGCCTTCTTCACGCCAGCCTATATCTGAGTTCTGGAAATTTTCACCGGCAATCAGCTCCAGACCCATGGCATTGATACCATGTTCGTCCACCATATAAACCGCTGTGCCTGTGCCTTCAATATCGTCGCCCGCTTTGGTTTGCAGGCTCATCGACCAGCCGCCGCCACTTAAAG
>CBIMJC010000409.1:0-3070 GCA_966244125.1 uncultured Rheinheimera sp. | reverse complement strand
GAATTAACAGAAGTCAGACTGAGCCTGTACCAGCTCAGCTTGCCTTAAGTTTTTGCTGGCAGAATTTAAAAATGAAACCAAAAACAGAGGTTGTTATGCGTGCTTCACAACAAAATTACAGCAACTGGATGGTGTCTTTGCACTGGCTGACCGTGCTGTTGATTATTGCTATCTATGCCAGTATTGAATTCAGAGGCATTTTTGAAAAAGGTACCGCAGAGCGTGATCTAATCAAAGAAGTGCATTTTGTGTTGGGGTTAAGTGTATGGTTTATTACCTTGCTGCGCCTTGTGGTCAGGCGTTTTAGCCCTATACCGCCCATAGTTCCAGCGCCTTCAGCTACAGCATTAAAAATATCAGCACTGATGCATCTGGCACTTTATGGCTTTTTACTGCTGATGCCATTGCTTGGATGGCTGATATTAAGTGCGGGCGATAAAGTGATACCGTTCTGGGGCTTTCAACTACCAGCTTTGATAGGACCGGATCCTGATCTGGCGTCTTCCATTAAAGAAATTCACGAATTAGTGGGCAAGGCTGGTTATCTGTTGATTGCCGTTCATACCCTGGGTGCACTGGCTCATCACTACAGATTAAAAGACAACACCTTAAAACGTATGTTGCCCGGATTATTTAAAGCTGAAGGCTAAAAGCGGTTGACGGGGATCCCTGAAAGGTTTTAACTCTGAGCCCTCTTGAGTGAGGGCCTATGAGTAAAGCAAAACAAGCTTCTGAAATCACCTTGCCGCCCAAAGATCTGGGCTGGGGCACTGTACTGAATTTTTTGATTGAAAAATTTCACCGCATCGACGATGCTATTTGGCGACAACGAGTCGCAGAGGTCAAAGTGTTTTGGTTTGGTGGCGAAGTGATCCACGCCAACACTGCCTTTTTACCCAGCCGCAGAGTTTGTTACTACCGCGAAGTAGGGGCCGAACCTTTAATTCCTTTTGCCCATCAGATGATTTATCAGGACGACCATATCCTGGTGGCCTGCAAACCACATTTTTTACCTGTCACACCAGGTGGTGAATTTGTTAACGAATGCCTGCTGGAAAGGGTAAAACGTGATACCGGATTGCAGGATGTGGTGGCTGTACACAGACTAGACAAAGAAACCGCAGGTTTGGTGTTGTTTTCCGTCAATAGCCAAAGCCGTCCTTTGTATTATCAGTTGTTTGCTGACGGCAAGGTCAGTAAAAATTATCAGGCGGTGGCGAAGTTATCTGAAACACAACAGCAACTGGAATTACCTCAGCACTGGCAGGTAAAAAACCGGCTGGAAAAATCGACTCCGGCGTTTTTAATGCGACAAGTCGAAGGGGAGGCGAATGCCTTTTCCAGCCTGAGCCTGGTCGATAAAAGAGCGGATCTTGGGTTATTTGAATTAAGCCCCCATACAGGAAAAACCCATCAGCTGCGTCTGCATATGCTGTCTTTGGGTTGCCCCATTTTATTTGATAAATACTACCCGGACTTATTACCAAAACAGCCTGCACAGCAGTTGGATTTTTCAAAGCCGCTGCAATTGTTGGCCAAACATTTGAGTTTTATCGATCCAGTCACAGGACTGGAGCATCAATTTAAATCAAGCCGTCAGCTGCAAAGCTGGCCTCTGAGCAATGAATCTAAGGAAAACTAATGTCTAAAAAAGTCTATTGCATAGCCCAGTTCCTGCCGAAGCCAGGTCAAGAAGCCGAACTTTTTAAGGTGCTGCAAGGCCTGGAAGCCAATACCTTACGTGAAGATGGTTGCCTGCAGTACAGAGTCACCCGCCATATTTCAAGCCCTTTTGCTGAAGGCAAAAGTTTCCCAATCGTCTTTAATGAAATTTGGGCGGACATACAAAGTTTTGAAGCCCATTGCCAGCGTAATGAAATTAAAGACTTTTTCCAGACCTATTGTCTGGCTGAAACCGGATTAGCTCAGGACTGGAATGTCTGTATTTACAGCGACGAGCCGGAACACTTTGATGCACCAAAGTTGGTGTAAGCCATCAGAACGCTGAACTCTTTTAGCTGTGCTGAACTAAAAAACGCTGCTGGACAGCCAGTTTTCTGGCTGTTGATTCAGTACCAAAGTGCAGATGCAATAAAGGAAAAGTTTTATCTTGCCCATCCAAAGGTGAGCGTACTGTGATCTGAAACCACTGACGCCGGTAAAACGCCAACGCCTGCTGGCATAACAACCTTCCGACGCCCATGCCTTTGTACTTTGGCGCCATAAAACCGAATTACTGCAAAGGCAAAGTGGAGCTGTTAGCTTCACAGCAGATTGTTGAAGGCCAATAAGATTTCTGTTGGCTGATCCGCCAGTTAAGTTTCTGAAAAATTGACAAATTAGTTTCTCTGCTATACATAGAATGCTGGTCAGGTTGTTTTTTGTCCAAAAAGTAGATTCTTGCTATTAGCTTTGAATGGCCAAGGGAGGCTCCAATGAAAAAAATTAACATTTTGTTACTGTGTTTAAGCGGCGCTCTGATTTCCTGTAGTCATTTCCCTGTAAAAACTCAGGTGAAAGAAAATCATTTCAGGCTGGAAAATTTTACTGCTGAACGGGGCACTAAGTCCGAGCAGGTGTATTTGATGTGTTTTCATAAAAGGCCTACAGAATGGTCTGCTCCGAAGCAGTATCTGGCCGGTGAACACCAATTGTGGGTCAAAGCCAGCATTGAAGACCGGGGTTTAGGTCAGGATGTTAAAGAGGCTTTTGTACAGTTTAAAGTGAAACTGGATGCCGGCAAAAGTTACATGCTGAACAGATCAATAGAAGATGATCTGATTTCGCTGTGGATCCAGGAGACGGACACAGGTGTTAAAGCTTCAGATGTGATTGTCACCCAATTAAAACAACCTCTGCTGATTGAAGAGAATTTACGTAAAACTCAATGCAGAGAAGGTAGTGTGTAACCTGTAACTGTTGCATCAGAAAAATGCCAGCACCATAACCAGATTACCCCGGTTATGGTGTTTCAGACGTTAGCGCTTTGTGCATTCCCTGTTCGCCCTCCTATCGACTATCTGCTGATGTGAAATAACAAATGACCATGTTATGGTGGAGCATGACTTAT
>CBIMJC010000408.1:0-3076 GCA_966244125.1 uncultured Rheinheimera sp. | reverse complement strand
TTGCAGGGCGTTTTTGTTTTTCGTTTAGTCTTAACCCTTTGTAATTCTCTTTCAGAAAAAGGGCAGGGAGAAGGTATGAGGTTAAAACAGTCCGCTTTGGCGCTGTTGCTTGGGCTGGTGTTCAGTTCAGCACAAGCCACAGAAGCCAAAGATATTCAAAGTTTTACGCTTAACAATGGTATGAAAATTCTGGTGCTGGAAGATGCATCTATTCCAAACGCCAACAGTTATTTATTCTGGAAAGTAGGTTCGCGCAACGAACATCCTGGTATTACCGGCATTTCGCATTTTTTTGAACATATGATGTTTAACGGCGCGAAAAAGTACGGCCCTAAAATGTTTGATCGCACCATGGAAGCTGCAGGCGGCGCCAACAATGCCTATACCACAGAAGACTTAACTGTCTACACCAACTGGTTTCCGGCTAACGCGCTGGAAACTATTTTTGATTTAGAAGCCGACCGCATAGCCAATCTGGATATCAACGCCAAAATGGTGGAAAGTGAACGGGGTGTAGTGGCTTCTGAGCGCACTACCGGCCTTGAAAACTCTAATTTCCGCACTTTGCAGGAAGAAATGAAAGGTGTGGCTTTTCAGGCTCACCCGTACAGCTGGCCTGTGATTGGCCATGAATCGGACATCAAAGCCTGGACGCTGAAAGACTTGCAGCAGTACCACAAAACCTATTACGCGCCCAATAATGCCGTGATGGTAGTGACTGGAGATGTCAAACTTGCGGAAGTGAAAAAGCTGGCAGAGCAGTATTTTGCGCCCATCCCATCCCAGCCAAAACCTGAAGCTGTGCGTACAGTTGAGCCAGAACAAAAAGGTGAACGTCGGGTTTATGTACAAAAAGCTTCAGTCACCAGCCCAAATCTACTGTTAGGTTTTCATATTCCGGCCAGTTCCAGCCCGGATTATTATGCGCTGGATTTACTGAACTCCATTTTAGGGGAAGGCAACAGCTCACGTTTATATCAGGGCCTGGTCGATAAGGAGCTGGCGCTGGATGTGTTTAGTTATTTGCCTATGTCCTTTGACCCCAACCTGTTTTATCTGATGGCGGTGGCTAACCCCGGCGTAACAGCAGCCGGGCTGGAAACTGCGCTGATTGGCGTCATCAATAAAGTGGCCAAAGAAGGGGTCAGTCAGGCGGAGCTGGATAAAGCCAAAAACCAGAAACTGATGCAGTTCTACCGCGAAATGGAAACCATCAATGGTAAAGCCGATATTATCGGCACTTATGAGCTGTATTTTGGCAGCTACCAGAAACTGTTTGATGCACCAAAAAATTATCAAAAAGTCACACCAGCTGATATTCAGCGGGTGGCACAAAATTACCTGAAAAAATCCAACCGCACTGTTGCTGTGCTGGACTCTGCTGAGGATAAAGATCTATGAGCCAATTCACTAAAACTCCAAAAGCGCTGGCGCTGGTGTTATTAAGCTCTTTTGTATTTGCCTTGCCTGTGATGGCTGACCAAAACAAAAGTCAAAGCAGCTTTCAGTTGCCGGCCTATGAACAGTTTAAGCTGGACAATGGTTTAACTGTATTTTTATTGCCTCAACATGAAGTGCCTTTAGTCACAGTGCAGGCCACAGTCAGAGCTGGTGCCGTCAATGACAGTGTCGCTGGTTTGTCTCAGCTTACCAGCCAGGCGCTGTTATTAGGCGCAGGCGGTAAAAGCAAAGCAGAGATTGAGCAACTGGTCGACTTTTTAGGCGCCAGTTTAAACAGTGAAGGTTCAATGGAAGGCTCCAGTTTACGCGCCGATTTTATGGCCAAAGACACAGAGCAAATGTTGACTGTGCTGCACAGTGTGCTGACTCAGCCCAGTTTTGATACAGCCGAGTTTGACAAGCTAAAAGCCCGTCAAATTGCCGCTGTGGCTCAGGCCAAAGAAAGTCCGCGTATGGTGCTGGGGCAGTACTTTAACAAGCTGGTATTTGGCTCTCACCCTTATGGCAACGCCATTTCAGGCACTGCCGAATCGTTAAAAAGCATCAGTCAGCAGCAAGTGAAAGATTTCCACCGGAGTTTTTATCAACCAGCGAATACCGCCATCAGCATAGTGGGAGATTTTAAGCCTGAAGTGATGAAAGCTTTGCTGCAAAAACGCTTTGCCAGCTGGAAAAATGCCGCTGCAGCGACACAACCCGACTTAACAGCGGCCTTGCCAAAAGCTGACAAAGCCAAAGTGCTGCTGGTGAATAAAGCCGATGCGATAGAAACCACTTTTAGTATTGGTGGTGTCGGCGTGAAACAGGACAATCCTGATTATGTCGGCCTCAGTGTGGTCAACACAGTGCTGGGTGGGCGTTTTACCTCCTGGCTGAATGACGAACTGCGGGTGAATTCGGGCTTAACTTATGGCGCCCGCTCTGGCTTCGAAAGTTATTCGGCCAGCGGTACTTTTAGTATCAGTAGTTTTACTAAAACCGACAGTACCAAAGCTGCAGTGGATTTAGCGCTGAAAACCTATCAGCGTTTATGGCAACAGGGCATCGATCAGGCCACGCTGGACTCGGCTAAAGCTTATGTCAAAGGCCAGTTTCCGCCGCGTTTTGAAACCAATACAGCTTTAGCCGCTTTGTTGGGTGATATGTATCTGTATGGTTTTAATCAGGATTTCATCAACAACTTCCAAAGCAAAGTGGACCAGCTGACGCTGGCTGAAAGCAAACGACTGATCAACAGTTACTTCCCTAAAGATCAGCTGCAGTTTGTGCTGATTGGTAAGGCCGAAGCCATTAAAGACATAGCCAAAACTTATGGTGAAGTGAAACAGGTGGATATTCAGGCCACAGGCTTTGCTGACTAAAAAAGCAAAACACAACAGAAACCCGGTTCAGGCCGGGTTTTTATATTGAGATTTATATTTGTAATACAATATTATTGAATTATCATTAATCCTGTCTGTAACAGACGAGCCAGCAGCATAGCTGGCCTGTAGATCCAACAACGACAGGGGATTTGTATGACGACTCAAGTATTTCAAAAAACGCAGCTTTGGCTGGTGCTGAATCTGGTGTTGCTATCCGCTTGTGGCGGAGGTGGTTCTGATAGCGCAACTCC
>CBIMJC010000407.1:0-3086 GCA_966244125.1 uncultured Rheinheimera sp. | reverse complement strand
TTCTCTCTCCCGTTCCCGTTTTTTTGTGCGATGATTTTTTTATGTCCTGAAACAACAGAATTTTCATGTCCTCGCCATGACAACGCTGTCATTGAAATTTAACATACACAAAAAAAATCAGCTTTGCAAACTCATTTAGACGAAAATTTAAACGAAATTCAGAAGTTGGAATCTCAGCCTTAGAACTGTTTTAGATAAAGAAAAACCCTGTACAGCTATACATAGATAAAAGAACAGAATCATATCTATATGATTCATATAAACAAAATTAATCCACCTAAATCTGCGGGTTAAAACAGCTTATTTTCTAAGCAAAAAAGACTGAATAAATGTTTGCCGTTTTGGCAAAAAAGAGTTATCCCTTAGCTTAATCTTTGTTACAAAATGACCAGCGCTGTCATAAAGTTAGCTGGATCAGCATTAAATCAGCTTATTTATTTTCAGCATAAGGCCTTTTGGTGTTGTGCTTTTTGGGATCCATTAATGAAAGTGACCATTCATGACGTAGCCGCTAAAGCAGGCGTGTCAATTAAGACAGTGTCGCGGGTGATGAATAACGAGCCGTCGGTAAAACAAGCCACTGTTGATAAGGTAAATCAGGCGGTACAGGAGTTGAATTATCAGCCCAATGCCGCAGCCCGCAATCTTGCCAGTACCAAGTCTTACAGCATAGGTTATATCTACGATAACCCTAACGCATACTATGTTATTGATATGCAAAGAGGTTTGCTGGACGCATGCCGTAAACACGGCTATGAACTGCTGATCCATCCAACCAATGCAAAATCGCCCGGCATAGTACAGGAAGTGATAGATCTGGTCCGGCATTCGCGTCTGGCCGGTTTGGTGCTCACTCCACCTTTTTCAGAAATGCCGGAAATAGCAGAAGCATTAGGCAGTATTAACGTCGATTTTGTTCGTATCATTTCCGGCTCGACGCCGTCCCCTAAGCAAACCAACTGCGTATTGGTCGACGACTTTACAGCGGCTTTTAAGATCACCAACCATTTGCTGGAACTGGGTCACAGCCAAATCGCCTTTTTATGTGGCGATGAAGAACACAGCTCCAGCGGTGAACGTTTAGCAGGTTTTAAAGCGGCTTTGACCAAAAGAGGTATAGAAACCAACCCGAAATTTATTGTCCCCGGCAGTTATTCTTTTGAATCCGGAGTCAAAGGCGCCACTCAGTTGCTGGCTTTACCCAACAAACCTACAGCTATTTTTGCCTGTAACGATGAAATTGCAGCGGGCGCCTTATTTAGCGCACGCTTACAACATATTGAAATACCACAGCAGCTTTCTATTGTAGGCTTTGAAAACAGCCCGTTTTCGCGCCAAACCTGGCCGCCGCTGACCACAGCGCATCAGCCAAACTGCACCATAGCACAACGTGCAGCTGAGTTATTATTCAAGCACACCAGACCTGGGAACCATAGTTATACCGAAGACCAGCCGGTTTTTATCCCTGAGCTGCTTGTGCGGGAGTCGACAGCTCAGGTGGGGTCAGAGTCTTAACTCTGCCCCCGGTATAAGGGACCACAGCAGAACGGTTTTAAGGCGCCACTTGTTGCAGCAATAAACCTGAGATATAACCACCATAAGTGCCAAGTGCATAACCTAACACTGCCAGTAATACACCCACAGGGGCTAAAGCCGGATGGAAAGCCGCGGCCACCACTGGCGCAGAAGCGGCGCCTCCGACATTGGCCTGACTGCCCACCGCCATATAAAACATTGGTGCTTTAATCAGACGGGCAACAAAAATCAGCAAGCCGGCATGGAAACTCATCCAAATCACACCCACCACAAACATCACCGGATAATCCAGAATAGCCGTCACATCCATATGCATACCTATGGTCGCCACCAGAATGTAGATAAACACCGAACCTAATTTCGAAGCCCCTACAGCCTCCAGATTACGGGCTTTAGTGCCTGACAAGACTAAACCCAGCGTAGTGGCAATCAACACCAGCCAGAAGAAAGTGCTGGTTAAGCTGTACATCGCCAACTCTGGTGCATTCAGTTCAATCCAGGGCGCAATCATATCGGCCAGGAAATGCGAAACACCAGTCACACCAAAAGCAACTGCTATCAATGTCATCAGATTAGTCAAACTTGGGTTACGGGAGTTTTCCGCCTGGTATTTTTCAATTTTTTGCTTTAAAGCTTCAATACCGCTGGTATCGGCCTTATTGGCGCGATCAAAACGCTCAGAATTGTTGGCGATCCACAACAACACCGCCATCCAGATATTGGCCACTATCACATCTACAGTGATCATCACCGAAAAAATCGGCCCGCCCACTTCAAAAACTTCTTTCATCGCCGCCTGATTGGCACCACCGCCGATCCAACTGCCCGCTATAGTAGTCATACCACGCCATATGGCATTTTCACCTTCGCCTCCTACAGCTTCTGGTGCAAAACTGCCCACTATAGCCAAAGCCAGAGGACCGCCCAGAATAATACCCACAGTGCCTGTCAGAAACATAATCAGCGCTTTAGGGCCCAGGCCCAAAATAGCTTTAAAATCAACGCTGATAGTAAGGAGTACTAAACTGGCAGGCAGCAGGTAACGCGAAGCAACTTTATAAAGCTCAGATTTATCGCCATCTATGATGCCAAAGCTGTTAAACAGCGAAGGAATGAAGTAACAGAGCAACAAGGCAGGCACATATTTGTAAAAGCCCTGGCAATATTTATTGCTGCTCTGGCTGGTGTGAAACACCAGGCCCAGAATAACAGCCAATAAGCCAAGCACCACCGCATCATTGGTGATCAGTGCAGTAGATTGTTCCATAGTTTGTCCTCGGTTCTCCCCAAAAGGGCCAGCCCTCTGGGGTAGCTCTGCAACAGTTTTTTATGAATGGCTATTATTTTCAGCTTTAACGCTATTTATTTGTGATAACAGATAAAAACATCAGTTATCCATGCCATTCTGCTGACAGAACTTTGTAGTTATTTTTTACGTGAAGCCTAAATCTATCACAGCTGGCAAGCCAGACAAAATAAAGTTTTCCGCTGCGCCATAGTTCGGCGAAAAGTAGCGACTAAATGCCTTTTCACACAAGAATTATCCGATA
>CBIMJC010000406.1:0-3106 GCA_966244125.1 uncultured Rheinheimera sp. | reverse complement strand
GTCATAAGCCTGCCGTGATCCGCCTGGAGTATCAGGGCGAAGGTGATATTGAACAAACTCTGCTATTTGCCGGTAAAGGCTTGGTGTATGACACAGGCGGTGCTGATTTAAAAACCGGCGGCGCTATGGCCGGGATGAGCCGGGATAAAGGTGGTGCGGCAGCTGTGGCTGGTTTTATCAAAACTGTGGCTTTGTTAAAAACTAAAGGTATCCGCATTGTTGCCGAAATTGGTGCTGTGCGAAACAGCATAGGGGCTGATGCTTTTGTGCCGGATGAGATTATTACCAGCCATGCCGGTGTGCGGGTGCGTATTGGTAATACGGATGCTGAAGGTCGTCTGGTTCTGGCTGATTTGTTATCGCATTTACGTGAAGAGGCCAAAACTGCCGTTAACCCCACTTTATATTCTATTGCTACTTTAACAGGTCATGCGGCCCGTGCCGTAGGTCCATACAGTGCATTGGTAGAAAATGGTGCCGCCCGTCGTGTTGGTTTATCTGCTGATTTAGCTGTGGTGGGTGATTTATGGGCAGACCCCAGTGAAATATCCCGCAGTCGCCGTGAAGACTTTAGTTTTATTAAAGGCCGCAGTTCGGCAGATGACTTACTAAGTTGTAACAATGCACCTTCGTCAGTCACGCCCCGTGGTCATCAGTTCCCTATGGCATTTTTAGTCGCAGCTGCAGGCTTAGATCAACATGCTTTAAACTCTGAACGGCCATTGCCTTACTGTCATATCGACATAGCTGGTAGTGGTGTGGATGGCGGCGACTGGCAACATGGTAAGCCATCGGCCGCACCGGTGGCAGCCTTAGCCGCTTACTACTGCCTGTAAATACCAGGTATTTGAAGTCGCAGCTTTGTTGACGTCGCGACTCGCTGCAGCACCAACTACTTTGTATTGGAACCAGAATTCACTTGGCTATTGAAAAACCCGGGGCTATGCTTCGGGTTTTTGCATTTATGCATCTGACAAAGGGATCTGACCTGATGAACTTTATTGAGCGTTATTTTGAGCTGACGGCGCGCCAGACCAGCATCAAAAAAGAGCTGATCGCAGGTTTAACGACCTTTATGGCGATGAGTTATATCCTGTTTGTAAACCCCAGCATGCTGGCGCAAACCGGCATGGATCACGGGGCGGTTTTTGTGGCCACTTGTCTGGCTGCAGCCTTTGGCTCTATTGCGATGGGCATGCTGGCCAATCTGCCTGTGGCTTTGGCACCGGGCATGGGACTGAATGCGTTTTTTACTTATGTCATAGTGCTGGAACAGGGCCATAGCTGGCAGACGGCTTTAGCCGCCGTGTTCTGCTCCGGTGTGTTGTTTTTACTACTGAGTATTTTCAAAATCCGTGAGTGGATTATTCAAAGTATTCCTTTTGCGTTAAAGATGGGCATAGCCGCTGGTATAGGCATGTTTCTGGCGCTGATTGCATTAAAAACAGCCAATATTATAGTGGCGAGTCCCGCCACTCTGGTGACCTTAGGCGATTTGCATGATCCAAAAGTAGTGCTGGCTATCGCAGGTTTTTTCCTGATTTTTGCACTGGCGCATCGTAAACAGCATGCCGCTGTATTTATCAGTATTTTAGTGATCACCGCTGTCGCCTGGTGGCGTGGTGATACCAGCTTTACTGCTGTTGTCGCTATGCCGCCTTCTTTAGCCCCTACCTTTATCCAGCTGGATTTTGCCTCTGTACTGCAATGGGCCATGGTACCAGTGGTATTAAGCTTGTTGTTTTTAGATTTGTTTGATACCAGTGGCACCTTAGTGGCGGTTAGTCAAAGAGCAGGTTTATTAAAACCCAATGGTGAAATTCCCCGTCTCAAAGGCGCTTTGCTCGCCGACAGCTCAGCCACTATTGCAGGTTCTTTACTCGGAACCTCAACCACCACCAGTTATGTCGAAAGCACGGCCGGTGTAGCTGCTGGTGGACGCTCAGGTTTAACAGCGGTAGTGACGGGGCTGGCCTTTTTAGCTGCACTTTGGTTATCGCCTCTGGCGGCTATGGTGCCGGCCTATGCCACAGCAGGTGCTTTGCTTTATGTCGCAACTTTAATGCTTAGCAGTTTGCAGCATGTGAAGTGGGACGATCTGATCGAATCCGTGCCTGTGGTCGTAGTGCTGGTGATGATGCCGCTGACCTTTTCTATCGCTGATGGCATAGGTATGGGGTTTATAACTTATGCGGTACTGTGTTTAGTGACGGGGCGTTTGTCTGATACGACCCTGAGTGTATGGGTATTAACAGCGGTTTTTGCCGCTAAATTTTTCTTTGCATAAGGACGGGTATGAAAAAGATAAGTGTTTTATTGGCTCTGCTGCTTGCAACTTCGGTTGTTGCGGACGATAAAGTTCAGGTGACCAGTACTGAACTGGCCAGGCATCTGTACATGATCAAAGGGGCTGGCGGCAATATGGCCGCTGTAGTAGGCCCTGAAGGTGCGTTGGTCGTGGATTCACAGTACGAGCATATGGCTCCTCACATCAAAGCTGAGCTTGCAAGCAAACAAGCTGGTGTGCAGATCAAAACTCTGGTCAACACCCATTTTCATGGTGACCACGTTAATGGCAATGCCGCTTTGGCTTCAGGTGCTCAGATTATCGCTCATACCAATGTACTGACCCGGTTAAAAGCAGACACAAAGTTTCCGGCGGCAGGTTTACCTACAGAAACTTTTACAGGTGAGAAACAGTTAAGCCTGAATGGGGTGAAGGTACAGCTGGTGACTATGCCTGTCAGCCACACTGATGGTGATTTGGTGGTCTGGTTTAAAGAGGCCAATGTATTGCATACCGGAGACTTATTTTTTGCCGACCGTTTTCCTTTTATCGATTTGAAAAGTGGTGGTTCAGTGACGGGTTATATTAACAACGTTAAGCTGCTGCTCAGTCAAATTGACGAGAAAACGAAGTTGATCCCAGGCCATGGCGACTTAATGGATAAGGCCGGTTTACAGCGTTTTTTAACCATGATGGAGCAAACGCTGACCGAAGTGAATGCGCTGAAAGCTCAGGGAAAAACTGAAGATCAAATTGTAGCTCAGGGGTTATCCGCACAGTGGAAAAGCTGGAGCTGGCACTTTATTACCGAAGAGCGCT
>CBIMJC010000405.1:0-3151 GCA_966244125.1 uncultured Rheinheimera sp. | reverse complement strand
TATTTACACCAAACACTGTAAATCCAATACAGTCATTATGCATCCGCTGCCACGGGATTCCCGTCTTGAAGCCAATGAACTGGATAACGACTTAAACCTGAACCCGAATCTGGCGATTTTCCGCCAGGCCGATAATGGGGTTTTAGTGCGTATGGCATTATTTGCCTTAACTTTAGGTGTAGAGCAGCTCGTCAGTAAATACGAACGCGAAGTACCCTGGTACAGCAATAAATAAATCTCAACGAATTTATCTTTAAGCCGGGCTTTGTGCCCGGCCTTCTTTTAAAGGTTTCGTATTAAGGATCTTCTATGTCCAAGTCAGAACAGTTATTTCAGCAAGCCCAAAAAACCATTCCCGGTGGAGTGAATTCCCCTGTCCGCGCTTTTAAAAGCGTCGGTGGTACACCGGTATTTATCGACAGCGCCAATGGTGCTTATTTGTATGATGTCGATGGCAAAAAATACATCGACTACATAGGTTCATGGGGCCCTATGCTGCTGGGACATAATCATCCAGCCATTCGTGAAGCGGTAATAAAAGCTGCTGAGAAAGGTTTAAGTTTTGGTGCACCTTGCCCTGCTGAAATCACCATGGCGGAAACCATCTGTGAGTTAGTGCCCAGCATGGAAATGGTACGTATGGTCAGTTCAGGCACAGAAGCGACCATGAGCGCTATTCGTTTAGCCCGTGGTTTTACCGGCCGTAACAGCATTTTAAAATTCGAAGGTTGTTACCATGGCCACGCCGACTCTTTATTGGTCAAAGCCGGCTCAGGCGCTTTAACTTTAGGTGTACCGAATTCTCCTGGTGTGCCCGCTGATTTTGCCAAATACACGCTCACAGCGGAGTTTAATAATCTTGAGCAGGTGAAGCAGATATTTGCCGAACAAGGTGCAGATCTGGCCTGTATTATCGTTGAGCCTGTAGCAGGCAATATGAACTGTATTCCGCCAGCGCCAGGCTTCTTAGAAGGTTTACGTGCGCTTTGTGACCAGTACGGTACTGTGCTGATTTTTGATGAAGTCATGACAGGGTTCCGCGTCGCTTTAGGCGGTGCTCAGGCTTATTACAACATCAAGCCAGACCTGACCACTTTAGGTAAAATTATCGGTGGTGGTATGCCAGTCGGTGCTTTTGGTGGCCGTCGCGATATTATGCAGCATATAGCGCCTTTAGGCGGTGTCTATCAGGCCGGTACTTTATCCGGCAACCCTATAGCTATGGCCGCAGGTTTAGCCGCTTTAACTGAAATCCGTAAACCTGGCGTGTATGAAGTCTTAACAGCTAAAACCACACAATTGATTGAAGGTTTAGCTGCTGTTGCGAAAGAAGTCGGTATTCCGTTGGCAACCACCCAGGTAGGGGGTATGTTTGGTCTGTTTTTCAGTAAGGAAACACAGATCACCAACTACCAGCAAGCCACTCAGTGTGACATTGAGGCCTTTAAACGCTTTTTCCATCTGATGCTGGATCAAGGGGTGTATCTGGCACCTTCAGCTTATGAAGCAGGCTTCTTATCTATAGCTCATAGTGATGACGATCTGGCTTACACTATAGCGGCAGCAAAAAAAGCATTTGAGCAACTGAAAGCTTAAACCTTATTCAGCAGGCTCAGGATGCAGCCAGACAATGTCAGTATCCTGAGCCCTGTATTGTTGCACAAATAAAGTACCATCCGGCCCTGACACCAAAGCATGAGCCGCATCAGACAAAGGCCATTGCTGTTGTTGCTGATTGGTCCAATCATAATAATTTAACACTGTACCGCTGGCGGATAACCAGTATAAAGCGGATTCAGTGCTGGTCCAGGCTGCAGAGGCAGTAGTACGCCAGTTGATCTGCACAGGCAATATAGTGGTTTGCCCATTCCGCCACAGTCTGGCCTCTGCATAATTTTGTTGCAACAACACTAAACTGCCAGTGGGCCCACACTGTACATTGACCACATCTTTGAGCAACATTTTACTTTTGCCTTGCACCAGTTGGTTTAAAGCCCAGCCATTGTTGCTGCGGGAGGTCCAGTACAAGCTGTTATTACAGACAACAAAATGCTCACTCCCCTCCAGCTTTTCAGTTAAAGGTAACAAGTCACCACTGCTTGTAACAAACTCAAACAATTGTCTGTCGATAACTACCAGTAATTTATCTTCAAACCATAACAATTGCTGAATAGTTAAAGCACTGCTGAATTGGCTGATTTGTTGGGTGCTTTGCCCCTCTGAACGCCATAACTGAGGTAAACCGGAACGATCTGATACAAAAAAATACTGGCCCTGATGCACCAGCAATAAAGATTCGGATCTGTTACTTTCAGCAAAAGGTATAGTGACAATTCGACTCTGTTGTTCCTGCCACTGTAACTGCCTTATATCTGTCACGGCTTGAGCCGGATAAGCCGCCAATAAGGACTGTTGCCACACCGAACTGTCCGCCAGATTAAAGGTCATCTCACCAAAAACTCTGCTATTGCCTGTACGCAACGACAACACCTGCAGCTGCTGAGTTGATTTATTCACCAGCAAATCATGCTCTCCCCACCAGGCCAGCTGATTGGCAGAGAAGTCAAAATCTGTAATCACCCGCCAGTCTGAATCAGCCAAATCCAGTTCTATTAATGACGAATAGCTGTATCCAGGCTGAGCCAAAACATAAGCTTTTTTGTTCCTGACTATTAAATGGCTGACGCCACGCCAGCTGGCAGGAAACTGCATTAATAAGCGCTGCGAACTGTCTTCCTGCCACAACCAGAGCTGAGTCTGACCTGTTGCAGGGTCCAAATCCAGCCAATACAAACCATCTGCAGTCATGGCTTGTCCTGCCGCTATAAACTGATGGCACGAAAACAACGGAGTAGCAGCGGTAAAACCGGCTTTGATCGTTTTGCGCCAGAATACACAGTCCTGTTGTTGCTGAGCACGGAAAATGACCTGTTCAGAGTTCACCCAATGTGGCTGAGACAACAACTGATACTGCTGCTCATCGTAGCGAAATTGCATCGAAGGCAATTGTTGCGTGACCCAGCGCCAGTCCGAAGTATTGGGTGGCTGATGCTGGAACAACAATAAAGACTGGTCGGCAGATAACAAAGGGGTTTGTTCTTTCCCATCCAGAGCGCTGACAGGGGTCACCTGCAGATAACGTGGTAAAGTC
>CBIMJC010000404.1:0-3158 GCA_966244125.1 uncultured Rheinheimera sp. | reverse complement strand
ACAAACCATTTAAGGTCTTGGGGCCATCCGTTGGAAAATTCAGCTGCATATCCCGGTTTAGATCCCGCAAGTTAATGCCGCCGTCGACCAGATAACTGCCATCAGCCTGAGGCTTAATTTCTTCGCTCTGATGATCGGCGATATCCGTAGTGAAGTTACCTACCACTTCTTCGAGTATATCTTCTAAAGTCACTAAGCCCTGAATATCACCGTATTCATCGACCACCAGCCCTATACGCTCTTTTGAACTTTGGAACTTGTGGAGTTGAGTGTTCAGTGGCGTATTTTCCGGAATAAAATAAATTTCCCGCACTGAGCGCAATAAAGAGGCTTTGTTTAACTGCTCTTTTAATGCCAGGCGGGCTAATTCGCGGCTATGGATAAAACCTAAAGCATCATCGACACTGTCGCGGTAAAGCAGAATACGGTTGTGTTGTGCGTTAGACAGCTGACGCACTATGTCTTTCCATTCATCGTTGATATCCACCCCAACCAGTTCGTTGCGCGGGATCATAATGTCTTCGACTGTGGCTTTTTCCAGGTCCAACACGCCTACCAGCATATTCTGGTGTTGTTGAGGAATTAAAGCCCCGGCCTCATGCACTACGGTGCGTAGTTCTTCAGAGCTTAAGCTGCTGCCATGGTGTTGTTCTGCACTGACACCCAACCAGCCCAAAAAAGTATTGCAGATTTTATTCAGTAACCAGACCACTGGATAAAGCACTTTCATCAGAGGTTTGAGGATCACTGAACTTGGAAAGGCCACTCGCTCAGGGTGCAACGCCGCCAGTGTTTTTGGCGTGACTTCACCAAAAATCAGAATGATCAGAGTTAAAGCTACTGTGGCTATAGCAATACCATAGTCACCATAAAGCCGAAGGCCAATCACTGTTGCTATAGCAGAAGCGGCGATATTGACCAGATTATTACCAACCAGTATTAAACCAATCAGACGATCACGGCGTTCCAGCATTGAAGTGACACGCAGCGCTGCTTTGTGCTGTTCATTGGCGAGGTGTTTAAGCTTGTATGGATTCACCGACATCATGCCGGTTTCAGAAGCTGAAAAGAATGCAGAACATAACACCAGCAGACCCAAAATGAGAAACAGGGTGCTGGTTGAGATCTCGTCCAAAAGTACTGTACCTATAGGGCTAATCGAAGTTATTTGATATTACGAAGTGCCCGCCAAGTCAAGCCTTAATGGCCTCTGAGCAGAAAAAGCTGTTATCCGAGCCGGTCCAGTATCACTTCACGCACAAAACGGCTGCCAAAATAAGCCAGAGTCAACAAAATGCTGCCTGTGAAGGTTAAAGCAATAGCCAGACGACCACGCCAGCCTAATTGGGCATGCCCCCACAACAACACCACAAAGACCAGAAAGGCGACCGAACTCAAAATGTTTTTGTGCAGATTGTGGGCGGCCAGCCAGTTATCCGTAAAAGCAGCTCCGCTGAATAAGGTTAAACCCAGCAATAAGGTGCCTAACAACAACACTCTGAACTGCAGCTGTTCCACTTGCAACAAAGGCGGTAAAAACTGATTACCTAACATAAAGTCTTTTTGTTTCAGTTTCTTGCTGATGTAGTGCACTTGCAGCGAATGCAAAGTGGCCACTATTAATAAAGTGTAAGCGACAAAAGCCACAATGATATGCATCAGCAATATTGGGTTGTTCTCAAAATGTTGCATTTGCACTTCCGCAGGCAACAGCAAAACCGCCAGCTGCGTCAGCGCTGAAAAGCCATAAACTATCGGCAGCAATAAGACGGTCGGAGTGCGAAGGGCGGTAATGGTAATAGCTGTGCTGATTAACCAGCAAACCAGTGAAATCACATTCAGCAGACTAAAGTTCTGACCCGAGTCGGCAAAAATAGAGTCCGCCAGAAACAGCATATGGCAAACAATGGCCAACAAAGCTGAGCTGAACATCAATTTGTAGTCAGGACCCTGAGGATGCACCAGGCGGGACAATACCAAACCTGTGGCCAGCAAGTAACCAACCAATGCGACACCGGGTAACAGCTCAACTACCATAAATCAGATCCTGTTGATTCGTGAAGATTTAACATTCTATTGCAAATTACTCGCATTTGACAGTGTAAGCTTGTGTATTCAGAGTGACTGCTTCTGCTCAGATGGCGGCTGACTCCTAACTCGCGCTGGGGTATAATCCGGCCATATTGTATATCAGGTGCTAAGTTATGTTTGAAAACCTGTCGGACCGCTTAACCAAAACGCTGAAGAACATCAGCGGTCGTGGTCGTTTAACTGAAGATAATATCAAAGAAACCTTACGTGAAGTGCGGATGGCGCTGTTAGAAGCCGACGTGGCTTTGCCTGTGGTGCGTGACTTTGTCAATCAGGTCAAAGAACGTTCTGTGGGCATTGAGGTCAGCAAAAGCCTGACGCCTGGTCAGGAATTTCTGAAAATAGTCCGCAAAGCATTAGAAGATGCAATGGGCGAGGCCAACGAAGAACTGGCTCTGAATGTTCAGCCTCCTGCTGTGGTGTTGATGGCAGGTTTACAGGGGGCGGGTAAAACCACTTCTGTTGGTAAATTGGCTAAGTTCTTAAAAGAGCGGAAAAAGAAAAAAGTATTGGTAGTGTCTGCTGACGTCTATCGTCCTGCGGCTATTAAACAGTTGGAAACACTGGCCAAAGAAGTTGGGGTTGAGTGTTTCCCTAGTACTGTCAGTCAGAAACCTATCGATATCGTCAACGCTGCTATAGCCCATGCCCGCCTGCAAATTTTTGATGTGCTTTTAGTTGATACCGCTGGTCGCTTACACGTAGATGATGAAATGATGGGCGAAATCAAAGCCTTGCATGCTGCGGTAAAACCTATAGAAACGCTGTTTGTGGTCGATGCCATGACAGGTCAGGATGCGGCCAATACCGCCAAAGCCTTTAATGAAGCTTTGCCTTTAACAGGTGTGATCCTGACCAAAGCCGACGGTGACGCCCGTGGTGGTGCTGCTTTATCTATTCGTCATATCACAGGCAAGCCTATTAAGTTTATCGGTATGGGCGAAAAAACGGACGCCTTAGAGCCGTTCCATCCTGATCGTATCGCCTCCCGTATTCTGGGTATGGGCGATGTGATGAGCCTGATTGAACAAATCGAGCAGAAGGTTGATAAAGAGCAGGCCGCTAAA
>CBIMJC010000403.1:0-3176 GCA_966244125.1 uncultured Rheinheimera sp. | reverse complement strand
AGCAGGCTGTGGCTTTGTTCCGTCAGATGTAGCTGGTTTTACTGGCTTTGCTGGCGGGTTAGACCGTAAAATGGCGGCCTTACTAGCAAAGCCTTTGAGTGCAGTTGGCAGACGATGAATTGTGTTGAGTTTTTAGCCGGACGTTGTAATTCCTGTAGCCAACTGTCCGTGCCTTATTCAGAGCAACTGGCGAAAAAACAGCAACAACTGGCTGATTTAATGGCGCCTTTTACAGAAGCGCAGTTATTGCCTGCTGTCGCAAGCCCTGAAGAGGGATTTCGCACTAAAGCCAAAATGGTGGTGTCCGGCACTAAAGAACAGCCTGTGTTGGGCATACTGAATGGCCAGACCCCGGTTGATTTGTCGGCTTGCCCTTTGTATCCAGCCGATTTTGCATCTGCATTTGCTCTGATCAAAAGTTTTATTCAACGTGCGTCATTAACGCCTTATCAGCTGGAACAAAAACAAGGTGAGCTGAAGCTTATTCTGCTCAGTCAAAGTCAGCACTCAGGCCGTTTTATGCTGCGTTTTGTGCTGCGTTCAAAAAACTGCCTGGCTTCTATAAAAAAACATCTGCTCTGGTTACAGCAACAATGGCCTGAGTTAGAGGTCTGTTCCGTCAATATTCAGCCCGTGCATATGGCCGTGCTGGAAGGGCCGGAAGAAATCCTGTTAACGCCACAAGAGCTATTGCGGGAAGAGCTGAACGGCGTACCTTTGTATTTAACGCCTCAAAGTTTTTTTCAGACCAATACCGGGGTCGCGGCTACTTTGTATGCGACTGCCCGGCAATGGGCTGAGGTTATTCCTGGCCAGCGGCTGTGGGATTTGTTTTGTGGCGTGGGTGGTTTTGGCCTGCATCTGGCTCAGGATCAAAACCGCCGTTTAACGGGCATTGAAATTGCGCCTAAAGCTATTGCCAGTGCCACCCGCTCGGCCTCTGAGCTTGGGCTGACGAAGGTTAAATTTCAGGCACTGGATGCCGCAGCTTTTGCCAAAGCTGCGGAGGAAGCGCCGGACCTGTTGTTAGTCAATCCACCGCGCCGGGGTTTAGGGAATGCACTTTGCCAGTCTGTTGTTGAATTGCAACCGGCCTGGCTAATCTATTCAAGCTGTAATCCTGAAACTCTGGCCAGTGATTTGGCACTGTTAAGTCCGCACTATCAGTTGTTAAAAGTACAACTTTTTGACATGTTTCCTCATACCGCTCATGCCGAAGTCCTGACGTTGTTGCAACGACACAGCACCTGATCAGTTCTTCATATATTTTTTTAGATCGGCTGTCCAAGTCTCGGATCTGCTGCTAGGTTTTTATCAGTATTTTCATTTCCCTGTTTTGAAGTCAGGCTGATTGCAAGTTGATGTATTCAAGGCCGTTAAGGCCGTGCGACTAAGGAGAGTGTCGTAAATGCGTAAAAATCTACCTGTTACCGAAAAAGAGCGTACTTTTCCTAAAGAACAACAGCTTATTTCCTCGACCGATATCAAAGGCACCATTTTGCATTGCAACGATGCTTTTGTATCCATCAGTGGTTTCAGCAAAGAAGAACTGGTGGGTAAACCCCACAATATTGTCCGGCATCCTGATATGCCAGAAGCGGCTTTTAAAACCATGTGGAGTTATTTACAGCAGGGCAAACCCTGGATGGGCCTGGTGAAAAACCGCTGTAAAAATGGCGATTATTATTGGGTGAATGCTTATGTCACTCCCGTCACTGAACATGGCAGGGTAGTGGGATATGAATCCGTGCGTACTGTACCCAGCCGGGAACAAGTTGCTCATGCCGAGCAATTGTATAAGGCGATCAATACAGGCAAAAACACAGATAAGGCCAGCTCGGATTTGTCTGGGGATTTACGCTGGGCATTATTGCCTCTGCTGGCCGCTGTTGCATCTTTATTGCTGTGGTGGGCTGTTGGGCCGGTGGCAGCAGCTGCAGGTTTTATTGTCACCGCCTTGTTAAGTTATGGTTTGGGCGTTTATCGCCTGAAGCAATCTTTAAATGGTTTGGTTGATTTGTTACCCACTCCTTTTACCGATCCGCTGGCGGTGGCGTCCTTTGCAAAACATCAGGGGCGGTTAGGGCAACTGGAAGTGGCGCTGCTGGCCGAATGTGCGCACTTAAATACAGTTTTAACCCGGATTGAAGATGCCTCCACTAAAGTGGCTGTGCAGTCGGAGCAGGTGCGGCACTTGTCTGTGGATGCGGCCGACAGCATTCGCAAGCAGCAAATGCAGACAGAGCAGGTGGCTACAGCGATGAATCAGATGACCACAACCATTGCTGAGGTATCGTCTCATGTGCAGGACACCGCCAGTAAAGCTGAGGATGCCGATGCATTGGCCCGGTCAGGTTCGACTGTGGCAGGGCAGACCAGGGGCGCTATCAAGCAGTTGCAAAAAACGGTGAATGATATCAGCCAGTCTGTCGCTGATTTGGCCGATCAAACCAATAAAATAGTCGGCGCAGCCCAAATTATTGAGCAGATCGCAGAGCAAACCAATTTGCTGGCGCTGAATGCGGCTATTGAGGCGGCAAGGGCCGGTGATCAGGGCCGGGGTTTTGCTGTGGTTGCGGACGAAGTGCGACAGCTGGCGTCCCGTACTACAGCGTCTACCAAAGAGATTTATGACATTATTCAGCAGCTCTCGACCAAAGCCAAAGCTTCAGTGCTGGTGGCGGAAAATGGCCGTAAGGACGCCGAATTGGGGGTGACTCAGGTGGAGCAGGCGGAAAAAGCATTGGAGGGCATTAGTCTGGCTGTCAGCAGTATTGCCTCTATGGCGGGGCAAATGGCTGCTGCTGTGGAAGAACAGGCTCATGTAGCCGAGGATATTAATCAGCAGATTGTCAGTATTTCCGATCTGGCCAATAAGTCCTTACACCAGGGAACGGCCGTCAGCGAAAGTGGCAAAGATTTGCAAAATACCTCTGAGCAGTTGCATGAACTGGTGGAGCGATTCCGCAAAGCCTGAGTGACCACCGAAGACTAAAGCCGGTGCTGCGGCTTTAGTCTTCAAATACCGAAATCGCCTGCAGTTGTTTAAAGTCTGTGATGCCAGACAAGACCTTTAAAATGCCATCCTGCACTAAAGTGCGCATGCCATCATTGATGGCTTGCTGCTGAATTTGCTCTATGCTGGCTTTGTGATAAATCAGTTGCCGTACTTTGGC
>CBIMJC010000402.1:0-3195 GCA_966244125.1 uncultured Rheinheimera sp. | reverse complement strand
CCACGGCCATTGTCTTTAAAGATGTAGCGCACACTGATGTCGCCCTCATCATTCACCTTTACTATCTGCTCACCAGCTTTGACACCATTGTCGACCAGAATAGTGTAGGAATACTGCTCTGCGGCGCACAGCGATCCGGAGCAGGCTAATAAAGTCAGCAGACTTAATGCGTTGATTTTCATTGTAACTTCCCTAGTTTTTGTTCTGACGGCAGCAGCTTAAAACAAATTAAGCACAGAAGGCAGTGCAAAAGTGTAAGCAGAAACTGATAGGGCAGGCTGCTGTACTGAACAGCGTGCAACAAAACAGCAGTGCAGCCGGAGATTTTGTGCTGATATTTTGTTTGTATACCGATGTTTATCTATGGTTTGCCAGCTATGCTGATAGCGGTATAGCGGCCTGTTGTTTATTCAACTGATAATCTGCTGCTGCGCTGTTGCTAATTTTTAGTTTTTATCGTATTTTTCATTTATTCAGGTGGCTATTTGATTCAGCACAAAGCGGCTCAGATATTTTGTCTGTACAATGTTCAGGATTTAATAAAAAATATTTAAGTAAATCTGATATTTAATCGGTTAACTAAGCCAGAGCTCAGTGGGTACGAATCAAGCCTGTCCGGGCGAAATAATTAAGTGGAAGAGGTGTAAGTTATGACCAGTTTGATGAATTCAGTTGACCAGCGCACCAATATCGTTGGTCAGAACCGCCTCGAACTTTTAATGTTTCGTCTGCACGGGCCTCAGCCTTACGGCATCAACGTGTTTAAAGTGCGGGAAGTGATACGTTGTCCTGAACTGAGCGAACTGCCCGGCGCTAATCCGAATGTGCGGGGTATAGCGCATTTACGAGGTGTGCCTGTGACTGTGATCGACTTAAGTCAGGCGACAGGTGGTAAACCTGTGGCCGATTTAGACAATGCCTTTATTCTGGTCACTGAATACAACCGCAACACTCAGGGTTTTTTAGTCGGTGGCGTCGACCGTATTGTTAACGTCAACTGGGAACAAATTTTGCCACCTCCTCATGGCGCTGGTCGTTCGCATTATTTAACAGCTGTGACCGAAGTTGACAATAAACTGGTGCAGATCATCGATGTCGAAAAAGTGTTTTCCGAAATTTCTCCTGTCGATGAAACTGTCAGTGAAGCTGTAAAAGAAAAAGCCAAAGACATAGATTTTAAACAATACACAGTATTGGTGGCGGACGATTCTGCCGTAGCCCGTAATCAGGTAAAACGTGCTTTGTCCAGCATAGGTATTCAGGTGGAAACAGTGAATGACGGCCGTCTGGCGCTCAACTGGCTGGAAGCCAAAGTGCAGGAACTGGGTGGGGACATCTCCGCTAAGGTGCCACTGATCATCTCTGATATTGAAATGCCGGAAATGGACGGCTACACCTTAACGGCCGAAGTGAAAGCCAATGACCATCTGCGTAATGTGCATATCATTCTGCATTCCTCTTTAAGTGGTGTTTTTAACGAAGCTATGGTGAAAAAAGTAGGGGCCGATCAGTTTATTGCCAAGTTTCACCCGGACGAGCTGGTATCTGCAGTGCAGAAATGGATGAACAGCTAAAGAGTTCAGCAGGACCTGTTGCAAAGGCCCGTCAGTGAGAAGTCACTGCGGGCCTTTGCTGTTTCAGGGTGTGAGGACACAAGCCAGGGCCTGAGCCAGGGCTTCGGACAGAGGATCAAAGTGCCCGGTCTGGATCCCAATCACTTCGACATCAGCAGCAAAGTCTTCAATAAAGTTGGCTGGGGTTTGCAGATAAGCCTGCTCCAGTACACGCAAATTAGCCGTTATGGCGCGCTGTGAAGGGCGCTGCGCTTTGTAGAGCCTGACTTTAGCTTGTACTTTGGCCTGCGCCTGATGCCTGCTGTTGATCCCCTGTTCGTCTTCACTGAGCAGTTGATCCAAAACCCCGGACAGTGCTCTGGCTTTGTTCAGACTGAAGTAGCTGTCTATCAGCTGCACAGTAGCAGCTTGTTGCTGCTGTTGTTCCAGTAAACGGCAGACTTCAAGCGCCAGAACACCACCAAAACTCCAGCCAACAAAATGCCATGGCCCGGCAGGTTGCAAATGTTTGATCAAAGGCACCAGTTGCTGCGCCAGGGTGGTGAAACTGCACAGCTGCGCTTGCTCCGGCTGGTGCTGCTGTAAATAACGGTAGAAGTTATTCAGCAGCACCACCCGGCTGGCAGGCAGAAGTGCAAGCAGCGGCTGATACAGATCGACACTTTCTGCTTCGCCTGACGGAAATACAAAAAGACTGTGTTTCTGCTCAGGCTGATGCAACAGATAAGGGCTGAACTCCGGATACTCTGAAAACGACGGGCAAGCAGGGACCGCTTTCTGCTGACAGTGCCGGATCAGGTGCTGCAGAGCCTGTTCCATGTATTGTGCCAGCCGATCACTGAAGTCCTGACCAAAAACCGTGCTGCAGGACAGACTGAACTGGTGCTGCTGATACACAGCCAGAATACTGATGGGGTCAATGGCGGCCTGTTCAGCCGGATAGTTGGCGCCACTGGATTCCGCCACTATCTGCCAGTCATCGGCCTGATCTGCGCCTGCATTCAGTTGCCCCAGATAGTTAAAACTGACCGGCAGCTGGCTGGGCTTCAGAGTCCGGTAACAGCCTGACGCAATATAACTTTGGCCGTAGCCTTGTGCATGGCGCAGGCTTGCTTTGTTGTACCGGATGCATTGGGCCAGATCGGCATCTGCAGATAACAGCACAGGGTAAAAACCGGTAAACCAGCCCAGAGTGCGGTTTAAATCCAGACTATCATTCTGGTTTTGCCGGCCATGACTTTACAGCATCACAGCCTGAGTAGTATAAGTCGCTTACGATGAAGTAAACATCCGCATTCTCCCCGGGCTGAATCTCGCGTGGGACATGAAAATAGCAGTGGACAACCTTTTCTTCTCCCGGGTTGAAGAATAAATGCTCTTGCTGATAACCTGCATATGCCTCACTCTCCCAATGGAATAGGGCACTATCGCGTTTTGTTATTCGAACATCGATACCAATATATTTTCCCTCCTCGCTGAAGTTTTTCAGCGTGACGGGAATATAATGGTTATGGTATTGCTTCACGGATGTGACCATCGATGAATAATCGCTATACCCACCGGTCGTATTCTTTCCCGAGCTGTTCTGGATTTCTTCGAATTCAAGGTGGGTAATTTCACC
>CBIMJC010000401.1:0-3208 GCA_966244125.1 uncultured Rheinheimera sp. | reverse complement strand
AAATGAAGCTTTAGAGCTTCATTTTAGTCTGACCCCACTTGTTAGTTATAGCCGTTTGGATTGTTTTTCTGCCAGTTCCAGCTGTCGCGCACCATATCTTCCAGCGTTTTTTCTGTACTCCAGTGCAGCAAAGTTTTTGCCTTGGCCGGATCTGCATAACACTGAGCAACGTCACCCGGACGGCGGTCAGCCATGGTATAGGGAATATCCAGCTGATTGACTGCACTGAAGCTTTTCACCACATCCAGCACTGAATAGCCCTGGCCTGAGCCCAGATTAAAATAATCTATACCAGTTGCCCTGTTCAGATACTCCAGTGCCGCCAGATGACCTGAAGCCAGATCGGAGACGTGAATAAAATCACGTACACCAGTGCCATCATGAGTAGGATAATCTGCACCAAACACATCCAGTCGCTGACGTTTACCCACAGCAACCTGAGTAATAAAAGGCATCAGATTGTTTGGGATCCCATTGGGATTTTCGCCAATCAGGCCACTGGCATCAGCCCCGACAGGATTAAAATACCTCAGCACCGCAATGCGCCAGTCCGGTTCGGCCTTGTGCAGATCGGCCAGGATATGCTCAATCATCAGCTTGCTCTGCCCATAAGGATTCGTGGCTGAACGAGGCGCAGATTCATGAACCGGCATCTGCTCTGCTGCACCATAAACAGTCGCAGAGGAGCTGAATACCAGTTTTTTCACAGCATAGCGGCTCATCAGTTTGCATAAATTCAGGGTGCCGCCCACATTAGTTTCGTAATACCAAAGTGGCTTTTCCGTTGATTCACCCACAGCTTTTAAACCTGCCAGATGGATCACAGCTTTGATCGGATACTGCTTAAATACCTGCTCCAGAGCCGCAACATCCAGAATATCGCCTTGGATCGCGATCAGAGAGCGGCCTGCCAGCTGTTGCACCCGCTGCAGTGATTCGGGACTTGAGTTGTGATAGTTGTCATAACTAATCACTTTTTCTCCGGCCTTCAGCAGGGCCAGTGCCGTATGGCTGCCGATATAACCGGCGCCACCGGTCAGAAGTACATAACTCATAACGTCCTTATCACTGATACTTTTTCATCAATACAGCCAGATGTCTGGCGAAATCAGCTTTCAGATCCGGATCTCTCAGACCGTATTCAACAAAAGCATTCATATAACCAATTTTGTTGCCACAGTCATGGCTGCGGCCTCTGATGTGATAGGCGTCCACCTGTTCCTGCTGCAGCAGCATTTCAATGGCGTCTGTCAGCTGGATTTCGTCTCCGGCACCAGCCGGGGTGCGTTTTAACAAATTCCAGATAGCGGACGAAAATACATAACGCCCCACCACAGCCAGATTAGAGGGTGCAGTGTCGACATCAGGTTTTTCCACGATACTTTTGATGCTGTGGGACTCACCGGCTTTGATTTGCTGATTGCTCAAATCCACTATGCCGTAGGCACTCACCTGCTGCTTAGGCACAGGTTCCACCATCACCTGACTGGCACCCGTCTGATGAAATCTGCTGATCATTTCGGCCAGATTTTCTGTTTTTAAGTTGCTGTCATAATGGTCAATTAACACATCAGGTAACACCACAGCAAAAGGATGCTCCCCAACCAGAGGCAGCGCACACAACACGGCATGACCCAGACCTTTGGCTTCGCCCTGGCGCACATGCATGATGGTGACATCCTTTGGACAAATTCGCTGTACGTCGTCCAGCAACTGGCGTTTTACCCTTTTTTCCAGAATAGATTCCAGCTCAAAACTTTTGTCAAAATGGTTTTCAATCGAGTTTTTAGACGAATGGGTCACCAGCACTATTTGCTTCACTCCGGCAGCAATACACTCATTGACCACGTACTGGATCAACGGCTTATCCACCAGAGGCAACATTTCTTTTGGAATAGCCTTAGTCGCAGGTAACATGCGGGTGCCAAGACCGGCAACAGGAATAACCACTTTTTCTAACTTCACCAGAATACTCTCCAGGACATTTCACGTTCGACAGCTGTGAATTAAAATTTTACTGAGTCACCACGCCCTATAGCGAAGTAGCGGAAACCTTTGAGTTTCATGCGCTCAGGTTCAAACAAGTTACGGCCATCAAAAATAATAGCCTGCTTTAATTTTTCTTTGATCTGATCAAAATCCGGCGCTTTAAACTGTTGCCATTCAGTGCAGATAATCAGGGCGTCCGCATCCTGTAATGCCTGTTCTTTATTTTCCGTCAGCAGCAGATCCGCTCTTGGACCATAAATACGCCGGGTTTCATGCATAGCCTCCGGATCGTAAGCCTGCACCGAAGCACCGGCCTGCCACAAAGCCTCCAGCAAGACTCTGCTTGGCGCTTCACGCATATCGTCGGTATTAGGTTTGAAGCTCAGTCCCCAGACCGCAAAAGTTTTGCCCGACAAATCATCACCAAAACAATTCCGGATTAAAGCCGGTAATTTCTGCTTTTGCGCCGCATTGACCTGTTCTACCGCCTGCAAAATGGCAGGGCTGTACTGATGCTGTTCAGAACTTCGGATCAGCGCCTGCACATCTTTTGGAAAACAGGAACCGCCATAACCACAACCCGGATAAATAAAATGATAGCCAATACGGGGATCTGAACCTATGCCTTTGCGCACGGCTTCAATGTCAGCCCCCAATAACTCGGCCAGATTAGCCATTTCATTCATAAAGGAAATTTTAGTGGCCAGCATGCAGTTCGCCGCATATTTGGTCAGCTCGGCACTGCGCACATCCATAAAAATCATTTTGTCATGGTTGCGGTTAAAAGGAGCGTACAGCTCGCGCATCAGCTCTTTTGGATGATCATCGTAACAGCCGATAATGATACGGTCTGGTCTCATGCAATCACTGACCGCAGCACCTTCTTTTAAAAACTCCGGGTTTGACACTATGTCAAAACCTATGGACAAACCACGCTCCTGCAGCTTTTGTGCAACTACAGCTTTGACTCTGTCGGCGGTTCCGACCGGCACAGTGGATTTATCAATAATAACTTTAGGTTCCTGCATGTACTGCGCGATAGTTGAAGCAACCGCCAGCACATATTTTAAGTCTGCCGAACCGTCTTCATCAGGTGGAGTACCTACCGCAATAAACTGCACTTCACCATGTTCAACCCCCAGCTTTGCATCTGTAGTGAACTGCAGGCGTCCGGCCTGATAGTGCCGTTCAACCAATGGTGTCAGACCCGGTTCATAGA
>CBIMJC010000400.1:0-3211 GCA_966244125.1 uncultured Rheinheimera sp. | reverse complement strand
TGGGTAACCATCCTGATTTACAAAGTCTGGCTGAAAAATTTGATATTCCATACCACTTTGTCAGTCACCTGAACCTTAGCCGTGAGCAACATGAAGCAGCACTCCGGCAGGTGATAGACCCTTATCAGGCGGATTATTTAGTGCTGGCCAAGTTTATGCGTGTATTAAGCCCAGCCTTTGTCGCCCATTACAAAGAGCGGATTATTAATATCCATCATAGTTTTTTACCTGCCTTTATCGGTGCCAATCCTTATCATCAGGCGCATAAAAGAGGCGTTAAAATCATCGGCGCTACAGCGCATTTTGTTACTGACGATCTGGACGAAGGCCCTATTATCAAACAACTGGTGACCCCGGTGGACCATACCTACAGCGCTATGGATATGGTGAAAGCGGGGCGTGACGTTGAAAAAAATGTGCTGAGTAAAGCCTTGCAACTGGTGCTGGAAGACAGGGTTTTTGTGCATGGCAATAAAACAGTGATACTGTAAAAAATATTCAGATCAGTAGCTTGGTTCGATTTTTCCCCAAAGCGCACTAAGCTGATTAAAACGACTGAAGGGTAGAGCTTATGTCTGGTAAAAGGACAGTAGAATTCCGTTTTTTGGCAGAACCTACTCATGTCAACTTTGGTGGCAAAGTGCATGGTGGTATGGTGATGAAATGGATAGATCAGGTGGCTTATGCCTGCGCTGCCGGCTGGAGTGGCTTGTATTGTGTCACAGTCTCTGTCGGCACTATCCGCTTTCGCCGGCCTATTCTGGTGGGGCATCAGGTTGAACTGATAGCCCGTATTGTCTACACAGGCAACACCAGCATGCATGTATTGGTGCAGGTGCGTTCAGGTGATACCAAAGGCAATGAGATGCTCGAAACCAATCACTGTATTATCAGTTTTGTCGCTTTGGATGCAGAAGGCAATACAGCAGCAGTGCCGGCCTGGGTGCCACAGACTGACGAAGACAGGTTTTTACAGCAATACGCCATTAAAACCAAAACTTTTTCGCAGGAAGTTGAACAGAATATGCTCGATTTTTATCAGGAGAACTCATGATGAGAGTGTGGTGCTTTATTGTTGCCCTTTTTAGTTTCGTTGTTGTTGCGGCGGAGCCTGTTTTACATCCTGAACTGGAAATTTTTCGTCCTTATTTAGATAGTCACTGGGAAGGGGATTTAACTGAACCTGGTAAAGAGAAAAAAATGATCGACAGGTCCATCTGGAGCAGAGCCTTAAATGGTCAGGCTATAAAAACTGTGCACAGTATCAACCATGGTGATTATGGTGGCGAGACGATGATCTTCTGGGATCCGAAGCAGAAAAAAATTGCATACTATTATTTCACCACTGCAGGTTTTTACACCCATGGCACTATGAGCTATAACCCTGATACAAAAAGTATCGAAGCTTTGGAAAATGTAGAAAACAATGCAAAAGGTATCACCCAGGTCAGGTCAAAGTCTGTGCTGGATGAACAAGGCTCGTTGACGGTGAACTCTGAGTATTTACAGAATGGAGAGTGGGTAAAAGGGCACAGCGCTTTATATAAACGAGTGCCCCAAACGGAAGTGAAATTCCACTGAGTCTATTATTTCTCGCTGATAAACTCTTCAACCGGCTCCAGTGCATAGATATTGTCTATCTGAGTGGCACTGGAGTGGCTTACTCTTAAGTCTTTAATATGCCCATTGCGTAAGCTATATACCCAGCCATGCACAGTCAGCTGCTGACCACGCTCCCAGGCGTCCTGGACAAAACTGGTATGACAGACATTACGTACCTGTTCCATCACATTCAGCTCACATAAGCGGTTGACTCTTTGACCATCATCTTCAAAGCTGTCCAGCTCTTCTCTGTGCAGTGCATACACATCTTTGATGTTGCGCAGCCAGTTGTCGACAAAACCAATACGTTGTTTGTTCATCGCCGCTGCGACGCCACCACAGCCATAATGACCACAAACAATAATGTGTTTGATTTTCAGGATATCGATAGCGTACTGCAGCACGGACAGACAATTGATGTCGGAATGCAGTACCAGATTGGCTACGTTGCGGTGCACAAACAACTCACCAGGCAGTAAGCCTACGATCTCATTGGCAGGAACCCTGCTGTCAGAGCAGCCAATCCATAAGTATTCAGGGGCCTGTTGTTCTGAAAGCTGTTTGAAAAAGCCCGGAGCTTCCTGCTCAACCCGCTCAGCCCATGCCCTGTTATTGGCAAACAAGTGTTTAATTGAACGCATTGAATCACCCTATAGAAAACTGGCGTTACGATAACAGATCTTACCTGACGTAGAACACCGACCAGAAGTTATTCTGATGAAGCAGGGCTGTCCCACAGCCTGAGCTGCTGTTTTTCAGCGGCTAAAAAGAATGCTGTTGTAGTTCGCATCAGCCGGTACCAGAGGGATGCTAAACTTTTGTGGGAAGATCTATTACATCATTTAGTAACAATTTAAACATAGAAGCCTATCATTTATAAGGCCAATAATCTTATTGTGACAGGCAGGTGCGCCAGCATTGGATTCTTGCCAGGGAAAAACGCCAGGACAAATGTCCTGGAGAGCTAAGCAATTGACTGCGGGTAAAAAAACAGGCTCCTGAAAAAATGATGACCTTTTTTCCAGGCTCTCTTTTTTCATCTGTCGCGATAAACTATTGCATTTAGTTCAAAACAGGTCCGGAGATATTGTTTTATAGTGTAATTTTGTAAATAAGATAGTATTGAAGCTTCTATTTATGAAATTGATTCTGTACTATCAGTGCCAGTATTTATCCACGGGAGATTTTCATGTCATTGTTACTTGATAAAAAAGAACTGAAAAAAGCCGCGAAAGAAATCACCACTGTAAAATTACATGAAGTGATTGAAACCTTAAATGCGGTATTGGCTGAACGTCAAAAAGAAACTGAAGTATTATCTCAGATCCGCGCTTTGGCAAAATCCCAGGGCTTTACGCTGGAACAATTGGGTTATCAGCTGAACGCTGATGTGGTCGTTAGCCAGGATGATGAAAGTGAATCAAAAGGCAAACGCCCGGTTAAACCTAAATTTAAAACCATCAATAAAGAAAGTCAGTTTTTTTATGTGGACGCAGGTAAATTACATTTACTGAAAACCCATACAATGAAAAAGGCTCTGCTGGAGCGTGGTATTAAAGTAGTGCCATTCCATAAAGTTGATGGTAAATATGCCAAAGATATTGAAGCC
>CBIMJC010000399.1:0-3212 GCA_966244125.1 uncultured Rheinheimera sp. | reverse complement strand
GATGCCGCTGTCCGGGCTTTTTATGTCGATGATGTACCCAACCTTGAATTCCAAAGGCATCAGCTGTTTTCCCCGTCAGCAGCATGGCGCTGCTGCAGGTTTAATTTTAGCTTTTACCGCTTTGGCTGCCGCTTTAGGGCCTTTGTTGATGGGGTTAGTCGGCGATGCTTTGGGGGATGTACGTTATGGTTTTTATCTGGCCACAGGTTTTGCTTTGCTGCTGATGCTGGGGCTTTGGTGGAATCACTTAGTGCAGCCTGCGGCCAGACGCTTAGCGCTTGGACATGATTAAGCTGTAAAGATTTTGCATAAAACAAAGGCAGCCTTGGCTGCCTTTGTTGTTTCTGCGCCAGAGCCGCTTTATTTCAGTGGAATAAATTCAATAGCAGCACCACCACCGGGTTGCAACACCAGGCTGATTGTATCTTTGGCTGTCACTTCACCGCGTTTAATTTGATAAGCTTCCGGCTTGGTTTCCCAGTGTGCATCGGCGGCGTCTGTGTAGGCAATCATCTGGTAACGCACACCAGCTTTCAGAAAGCTTAAAGGCTGCTGCAGAGTGCGGGCCTCTTCGTTGCTGGTGGCACCTAAGTACCAGTTGTCTGAGTGCTTGTCCTGCCGTGCTATCACCAGATACTGGCCTATTTTGCCCTGCAGCGCCTGGCTTTGTTGCCAGTCGGTGGGCACAGCGTCGATAAAAGCAAAAGCCGGGTGGCCCTGATAGTTTTCCGGTAAATCCGCCACCATTTGCAGCGGGCTGTACAAGGTGACATACAAAGCGAGCTGATTGGCCAAAGTGCTGGGCACTCTGTTATGGGGCCGGTATTTTTGGTAGTCGAAGTTAAAAATGCCTGGGGTAAAGTCGATAGGGCCGGATAAACCTCGGGTAAAAGGAATAATCACCGTATGATTCGGCAAGTTGCCTGTATCCGGGCTGCCACCATTGTATTCCATACCCCGCACGCACTCGCGGGTCATCAGGTTGGGGTAAGTGCGGCTTAAGCCTGTGTCTTTGACTGTTTCATGGGCGTTCACCATCACCTGATGCCGGGCTGCTGTTTCCGTCACTTTTTGAAAATGATTGACCATATACTGACCATGATGCCACTCCTTTTGATCAACACGGGTGCCGACATAGCCCATTTTGACTGATGGAATACCCAGCTTCTGGTAATAGCCAAAACCCTGCTCCATCTGTTTTTCGTAATACTGCACACCGGCCGCTGTTTCGTGATGGCCTGTTAAAGTCACACCTTTGCTTTTGGCGTAGTGATTTACTTTTTCTATGTCAAAACCTTTGACCGCTTCGGTAAAACTAAAGGTAGGAGGGCGCTGCCACCAGTCACCTTCCCAGCCTTTGTTCCAGCCTTCAATTAAAACGCTGTCGATATTGTGCTGGCTGGCAAAGTCGATGTACTGCATGGCGCGTGCTGTGGTGGCGCCTTGTTTAGGGCCTGGCGACCAGTCTTTTTCGCCTATATGCATTTCCCACCAAATGCCCATGTATTTGCCGGGTTTGATGTAACTGATGTCTGTATCTTTGGCGGCAGGTTCATTTAAATTCAGAATAAGGTCTGAGTTCAGCAAAGCCAGTTCCGATTCGGCAATTTGAATAGTGCGCCAGGGCGTTTGAAAAGGCGTTTGGGTATAGACCTTGTCGCCATTGGCCCAGGGCACTAAGTCAGCTTTTAAGGTGATATGGTTGTCGGTGATATGACGCAGCGTCATCGAAGCGTAATTGACTAAAGCTGCTTCATGCACTGAAATGGCGATGCCGTTATCCAGCAAAGTTAAAGGCGTATGGGCCACATTGACCGAGCTTAACGCCGAATTCAGATACTGGTATTCAAAACGCTGATCCTGATAGGCCTGGATCCACCAGGCGGAAAAGTTACGGGCAAAAGCAAATTCGGTCAGCTCGTCGCTGATCACCACTTTGTTTAGGTGCGGCTGTTTAGGCAGCAGATAACGAAAGGCGACGCCGTCGTTGTAAACCCGGAATACCAGCTGCATTTGCCGGGCTTTAGCTCCTTGCTCAGTCAAATCCAGACTGATTTCGTTGTACTGATCCACTATGGTGGCACGCTGGCCCCAGACCGGTTGCCAACTGCTGTTGTGGCTGCGTGTCTGCACTTTCCCTGCCTTTAAGTTAGCTTGCAGCAACGGCTGATCTTTAAAGGCAAAACCTAAAGCGGAGGGCTTAAGCACGGCTTTGTTTTTGTAGTTCACGCTATAAGTTAGGCTTTTATCCGACAACTGCAGTGCCAGACTGATGTGTTTGTCAGGGGAGTGCAGTTGCCAGTTTTGCTCTGCTTTTGGCTCTGTAGCTAAAGCCTGAACACTTAGCAGTGTTGTTAAGAAAAAAAAGGGGATCCACTTCATATCAGGTTCCTTGGTAAATAGTAAGTAAGTCGTGGTGCGGCATAAAATTCAGCAGGCAAGCGGAAAAAAACGCGTCCAGCTGTAAGTCCTGATAAGGATCTGGCCGTTTTGTTTGTTCAGTTGTTGGGGCAATTAAAGCCGGGTAAACGCCATAACCAGACAGCAGGCAATGCCAGGAGCTGGTGCCAAAATGTGAGCTCAATTGCTGGCGTTTGATTTCCTGGTCCAGATCATGCCGGCGATACCAGCAGTCGAGAATTTGCAGCAAGGAATCGGATAGTTCTGTGTTGGCTCTGTTGGCTCGCCAGTAGTCGCTATCGTCGCGGCTGTTGAGTTTGTAATGCGCCACTATATAGTCGCGTACCCGCTCAAGTCGCTCGGAAATCTGTTGGTTGTACTGTTGTTGCTGCTGGGCTGTCGCTTGGCTGAACTGGTACTGGTCGATAAAAATCTGCACCGAGGTTTGTACCAGATGCAAAGCTGTGGCTTCTAAAGGCTCAATAAAGCCCTGAGATAAGCCCACTGCTAAACAGTTTTTGTACCAATGCTGCTGCAGCTGGCCCACTTTCATTTTTAAATGCCGGGCTTGTACTTTTGAATCTAACAAACCAAGTTCAGTACGAAGTTCCAGCTCTGCCTGATCGGCACTGATAAAGGCTGAGCTATAGACATAACCATTGCCTGTTCTGTGCTGCAATGGAATTTGCCAGGCCCAGCCATTAGAAAGTGCGGTGGCTGTGGTTTCGACCGGTACATCGGCTAAAACGGCTGTGGGCAATACTACAGCCGCATCGTTAAATAAATTGCTGGCAAAAGACTGGAAGGGCACA
>CBIMJC010000398.1:0-3212 GCA_966244125.1 uncultured Rheinheimera sp. | reverse complement strand
CACATTAATAGTGGTGTACACGTCTATACCAGCAGCCAATAACTCGGCGATATCCTGATAACGCCTTTTATGCCGGCTGCCCGGAATATTACTGTGCGCCAGCTCGTCCACCAGCAACAGGGCTGGCTTAGCGGCTAACGCCGCATCTAAATCAAATTCGGTGAGCTGTTGGCCCTGATAATCCAACTGACGCCGTGGTAACAGCTCAAAACCCTGCAACAGCGCTTCTGTGTCGGCGCGGCCATGAGTTTCCACCAGCCCCACCATCACAGCTGTACCTTGTTGCATACGCTCGCGGGCGGCATTGAGCATGGCGCAGGTTTTACCTACACCAGGCGCAGCACCTAAAAAGATCTTTAGCTGGCCACCCTGCTGCTGTTGCAGGTTTTTTAACAGTGCATCAGCTTGTTGTCTGCGGGAGTCTGTTACCACGGATTATTTCCTTAAAACGTTTTACCGACGCTGATGAGCCAACGACTATCACAAAGTTCGCTGCAGGCTGAACTACTTACTGAAGTTCCGGCATAACCCACAGACCAATTCAGACCCAGCTGGCTGGTATTTAGCTTAACGCCCCAATCTGTATAGCCAGAACCGTCTTCGCTTGCCGAAGCTAAAAAGTTTTTAAATTCCAATGCATTAGCAAACTTATTGTAGCCCAGATGCCATTGCAGCTGTAGCTGCTCTGTGAGTTGCTGATTCCAGTCCGCGCTTAAATACCAGAATTTACCTACACCGGCGCCAAAATAATCGTCGGTCAGTGCCAGACCAAAAGTCCAGTCTTTGTAGAGTAACTTGCCGTAGCCTTCGATAAAGTTAAATTGGTCTGTGCTGTTATCGCCCTTCGGATACCGGTATTGCATCAGGCCCAGATCCACTGTCCAGTCCGGCGCTATAGCAAAGCTGCGGCCCGCAGAAATATCCAGCTCCATGCTGCCTTGACCAAATTTAATATTCGAACCCCAGGCACTGGCATACCAACCCGATTCGGTGGCCAACGTCAGGCTACCCTGCAATGCAGGACCTTCATCGGTTTGTGAAATACCGCGGTATAAATAATCTGAAATCAACAGCACAGAGCCCGTACTATTAACTGTTTCAGCCTGAAGCGGGCTAACGAATAACAGGCCTGAACTCAGAATGGCCGCACTAGCTACACGAACAGTCGATACTAAATAACGCATAAATTTTCCTGATTAAAGCGGGAGAAAAACTGTGAGACACGCCATGTATACCCCTAAGTAATTGATGTTGCAGCGCGGCGACAAGAGCCCTAGACCCAGGAGCATAGTTAACCTATGTGACTGGGGCGAGAGCTCGCAGTCAACAAAGCTGCAGCTTCAAGTACGACTGGGGGCAGTCCCACAGCGGTTTGGTGTCCCGTTAAACACCAAACCTGAAACTAATTACCATCACTTTTTATTGCACAGAGGCTGAACCGCCAGGTTGCTTCAGCGGAAAATGTTTATCCAACGCCAGATTTAACAACAACACATTGACGCGTGGCTGGCCAAAAATGCCCCACTGTGGCGCTTCTGTGTGTTGTTCTACTAATTTACCCAGCATCTCTGTTGGGATGCTGCGTGCCGCGGCTACCCGCTTTAACTGCAAAGCTGCAGCTGCAGGCGAAATATGTGGGTCGACACCAGAGCCAGAGCTTGCCAGCAAGTCCACCGGCAGTTCAGTGGCGGCCACCTGATAACGTTCTGTCAGTACAAGGCTTTCTGCCGCGACTCTGTCACGCAAAGCAGGATTGGACGGAGCTAAGTTACTACCGCCTGTGGACATAGGATCGGTATTGACGCTGCTTGGACGGCCATGGAAATAACTGTCGCTACTAAAAGGTTGGGCTATTAAGGCCGAACCTACGGCTTTGCCATCGACCAGCACCAAAGAACCACTGGCTTGTTGTGGAAATAACAGCCCTGCTACAGCTGTAACAGTGGCACTGTACACCAGGCCACAAGTCAGCAGCATCACAGCGGCTAAACCCAAAGCCGGACGCCAGATGGCGTGATGTGACGAAAGGGCACTATCAGATACAGCCCGGGAAACTCCTGCACGGGAAATTCCAGAACGAGAAATTAAATCAGTGTTCATAGTTAAAACATCCAGTTCAGTAAAACATCAATCAGTTTGATCGCGGCAAAAGGCAATAACACCCCACCTAAACCGAAGATCAACATATTGTTGCGTAACAGTTTTTCAGCACTGATAGCACGGATTTTTACGCCTTTGAGTGCCAGTGGAATAAGGGCCGGAATAATCAGCGCGTTAAAAATCAGCGCAGATAACACCGCCATTTTTGGGTCCGGCAGCTGCATAAAATTCAGTGCAGCAATACCAGGCATAGCGGCCGCAAAAACGGCTGGTACTATGACAAAGTACTTAGCGACATCATTAGCTAACGAGAAGGTGGTTAAAGCGCCACGGGTGATCAGCAACTGTTTGCCTACTTCCACCACGGCCAGCAGTTTGGTTGGGTCTGAATCCAGATCCACCATATTGCCCGCTTCTTTGGCGGCCTGAGTACCGGAGTTCATGGCTAAGCCGACGTCGGCCTGAGCCAAAGCAGGCGCGTCGTTGGTACCGTCACCGACCATGGCGACTAAACGACCTAAAGCCTGTTCGCGGCGAATAAGCGCCAGCTTGTCTTCAGGCCGGGCTTCAGCCACAAAGTCATCGACACCGGCAGCAGCGGCAATAGCACCTGCCGTAATAGGGTTGTCACCTGTCACCATCACAGTGCGCACGCCTAAAGCACGCAGTTCGGCAAAACGTTCAGCCACACCGGGTTTAATCACATCAGATAACTGGATCACACCCAAAATACGTTGCTGATTGGCCACTACTAAAGGCGTTGCACCTTGTTGCGCCACTCTGGTGACTATAGGGTCCAGATTGTTAGGTACAGCCAGACCGCGGCTTTGTGCCCATTTTTTTACCGCATCGGCAGCGCCTTTGACCCAATGTTCACCGTTATCCAGTTGCACACCTGATAAACGGGTTTGGGCGCTGAACGGAATAAACTGGGCATTGTCGGGCAGAGTTTCAGCTGCAGCCCCCTGGTCCTGCGCCAGACGCACCACAGACTTGCCTTCAGGTGTTGGATCCTGCACTGAGCAAAGCACAGCACCACGCACCAGTTCAGATTGAGCCACACCAGGCAGCGCAAAAAACGCCGTGGCCTGACGGTCACCAAAAGTGATGGT
>CBIMJC010000397.1:0-3242 GCA_966244125.1 uncultured Rheinheimera sp. | reverse complement strand
AAACAAAGAAGGTTTTATTAAGGATTATCAGGCCAAAGGCAATACCACTTTTGGCTCTGTCATTAACGAAAGCTTTAAAGTGCAAGGCGACAAAGCCAGCTGGAGCACAGGCAAAGAACAAACAAAGACGGACTATAAGAACAACGCTTTGTACCTGCCGGTGGATGCTTCACCTTATCTGTCCTCTATTGCAATAGCGGCTCTGGCCAAAAGCGGTAAAAACTCCTTACCCCTGCTGCCAAGCGGCACTTTAACTCAGGACCTTGTCAGTGAACTTATCGTCGACAATGGTGGTGAAAAACAACAGGTGCAACTGTTAGTGCAAACAGGTGTAGGTTTTGAACCGAATTTTGTCTGGGCCACTCAGGGTGAAAATCCACGCTTGTTTGCTTATTTAATACCAGGTTACCTCAGCTTGATCGAAGAAGGCTGGCAACACAACGTCAAAGCCATGCTGGACCTGCAGCAAAAGGCCGAAACACAGTTACTGGAAAAGCTGGCGTTATTACCGAAAAAGCTGCAGGGGTTAACGCTGGTGCGTAATGCCCGTATTTTTGACAGCAGCACGCTGAAACTAAGTGCACCCAGTGATATTTATCTGCTGCGTGGCAAAATCACCAGCATAGTGCCGACAGGAACGCTACACAGTCCGGTTGCCCATGAAATTGATGCCGCCAACCGTATAGTGTTGCCGGGCCTGTTTGATATGCACGGCCATCTGTCGCGTTGGGAAGGCCCGCTGCATTTAGCTGCTGGTGTCACTACATTACGGGATATGGGCAATGACAACGCCACTTTGCAGCAAATGATTGATGAAATCGACCATGACCAACTGCTGGCTCCAACCATAGTGCCGACAGGTTTTCTCGAAGGGGAAAGTGCCTTTTCAGCCCGTAATGGTTTTGTCATTAAAGATCTCTCTGAAGCTAAAAATGCCATCGACTGGTATGCAGCTCATGGTTATCCGCAGCTGAAAATTTACAACTCTTTCCCGAAAGACATACTCAAAGACACAGTCGCCTACGCCCATAGCCGTGGCTTAAGGGTCAGTGGCCATGTACCGGCATTTTTAAAAGCTGAAGATGCCATAAAGGCAGGTTTTGATGAAATTCAGCATATTAATCAGTTGATGCTGAATTTTTTAGTTAAAGCCGACACAGACACCCGCACTTTAGACAGGTTTTACCTGCCTGCGAAACAAGTGGCTGATCTGGATTTACAGGGCAAAGCAGTACAGGATTTTATCCGCCTGTTAAAAACTCATAACGTGACAGTAGACCCGACGCTGGCGACTTTTGATTTTCTGAAAAAAACCGATGGCACAGTGGGTGAGCCATGGCGCGCCATAGTCACACATTTGCCGCCGGATATTCAGCGAGCTTATGCCCGGGCTGAACTGGATATACCGGATGAAGCCACAGCGGCGCGTTACGCCAAATCCTACGCCAAAATGGTGGAATTTGTTGGTTTGATGTACAAAGCCGGAATTCCTGTGGTTGCAGGCACAGACGAGCTGGCCGGTTTTACCTTACAAGGTGAGCTGGAGCTGTTGGTTAAAGCTGGCCTGACTCCTGCTGAAGCTTTGCAGGTGGCGACGTTAAACGGCGCCCGTTACAGTAAAGTGGAACAACACAAAGGCCAGATTAAAGTGGGCTTTGATGCCGATTTGCTGCTGGTGGACGGCGATCCGACACAAAACATTGCCGATATCCGCAAGCTGGCTTTGGTGATCACTCAGGGCAAAGCTATGGTGCCCGCTGATTTATATCAACAACTTGGCGTGGCGCCTTTTGTTAAAAACAAAGTGAAAATCCGCGACTTTGATACAGAAGCCGGCCAGGGTGGTGGCAAAACCAGCAAAGGTCATCGTCACCTGCATTAACTGTTTTAGCGTTTTGCACAACAAAAAACGGGCTTTGTTTGGCCCGTTTTTTGTTACCTGGTTGTCACCTCAGAATAAAGGCTGGAGTCAGGCTGATTAGCCTGCCTGCTGCTCTTGCTGAGGCTGCAGCCATTGTTGTACAGCGCGGGCCAGTTCATCCTGATGGAACTTGGCGATAAACTGATCGGCCCCTACTTTTTTAATCATCACTTCATTAAATACTCCACTTAATGAGGAGTGCAAAATGACATGAATGTTTTTCAGTTTATCGTTTTGCCGCACTTCAGCGGTCAGAGTGTACCCATCCATCTCCGGCATTTCGATATCCGAGATCAACAGTGGGACCTCAGCAGAGACATCCCCTGTTTGTTCTGCTTTGTTTACCAGCCATTGCAGTGCCTGTTTTCCATCATTCACCAGCTCAACTTTTACACCCATGGATTCCAGAGCACGACGCACCTGATTACGCGCTACGGCTGAATCATCAGCCACCAGCACTGTGATGTCTTTTAAGTCGATTTGCTGCGCCGCTTGTTTGATGGATTCACTGATCTCTTCCTGCATAGGCGAAATTTCGCTGAATACTTTTTCAACATCCACCACCTGCACCATCCGGCCTTCAATGCGGGTCACAGCCGTCATGTAATGACTGCGCCCCACACCGGCTGGCGGCGGCAACATTTCGGACCAGTTCACATTGACGATCCGCTCCACATTAGCCACTAAAAAAGCCTGCACATGGCGATTGTATTCGGTGACCAGAATAAAAGCGTTTTTCGTGTCCGCCAGAGGTTTTCCTCCTGTGGCCGCACTTAAATCAATTACAGTGATAGGTTCGCCGCGGACATGAGCAACACCCCGCACATGGCTGTGGGCACCTGGCAACAGATTAAGTGCAGGACAAGGTAAAACCTCCCGCACTTTAAAAACATTGATGCCAAAAAACTGCGGACCCTGCAGCCTGAATAACAACAATTCCAGCCGGTTTTGTCCCACCAGATTGGTTCTTTGGTCAACTGAACTTAATACCGAGGTCATTTCTCACTCCTACGACTTCACACTACCAGTACCTCAGAGAAGGCCTAACAGCTTGTTCATGATCTGGGGCTAGTATAACGTCAGCCAATGACAGAGAGCAGTAGTTTCTTTTACTTATCCGGGGAAAAGGGCATCAGAGCTCAACAGCAGCCATGCCCTTTGACTGATTAGGTGCCGGATTTCACCTGACAGCCCCATAAGGCGTAATACAGGATCATGGCATAACAAGGCACTAACACTATATAAGCCGCAACAGCCCCCAGCTGCTGCGACAAAGCACCATAAAGCAGCGGCAATAAAGCCCCGCCTGCTATGCCCATAA
>CBIMJC010000396.1:0-3254 GCA_966244125.1 uncultured Rheinheimera sp. | reverse complement strand
CCTGATCTTCTACTCTGATACGGGATAATTCCTGCTGCCAGCTGGCTTTGGCTTTCGCCAGAGTGCTGTTGAAGGTGTCTTTCGCCAGCTCACGGTCCAGATTCAGCTGAGCCTGTGCCGGGCTGATAAAAGAAGAGGCGACGCGGGCATGTACTTGTTCGCCTTTTTGGGTTTTAAAGCCAATTACAGCGCCGACATGCTGACCTTCGCTGTACAGGCTGTTGGTGTTGAGCTTCCAGTTGTCGTGCCAGGTGTGAGTTAATGCAAAGTCTTTATCAAACTCAATCACAAAGTAGTTGTGAAAATTCTCCGGCACCCCACCGTGATTATTACGGGCGTACCCGATAATTTTGCGTTGTTCCGGCAGTATTCTGACCATAGAGCCTTTGTCAAAGGCATCCAGAATAATGTAAGCCTGCTCAGTTTGTGGAAAGGTAAAACGAAACTGGGCGGCCCGTTCTGTGGGTGTGACTTCTGCGGTCACGTCATAGTCGGCCAGATAGACTGAATAATGATGAGGGCTGGCTTGTTCTGCTTTATGTGAAAACCAGGAGGCCCGCTCTGTTTCGTTAAACTTCAGCCCGCCCGTGACCGCCATCAGCGAAAAAGCGCCATAGTCGTTTAACCAGGGGCTGGGCTGGTGGGTTTGTTTAATACCGCGGATTTTTTCATCATCGTATTTGTAAGCCCAGCCGTCGCCCATAGCTCCTGTCATTGGCGTCCAGAAATGCATGGCCCATGGTGTAGCCACAGCCGGATAAGTATTGCCATTGGACAAACTGAAGCTGGAATCTGTGCCCATCAGCGGATTGACATAACTGACCAAATCCTGTGACACCAGACTGACTGTTCCGGTTGGCGACTCAGGTGGACTCTGTTGTACTTCAGCGCGACAGGCAATCACAGACAGACTGACAATGGCGGCAAGGCAAACTTTACGCGTCATCATAGTTTTAACTCTTAACAGACCCCTTTTTCTTATTCAGGCAGAGCAGAGTGGAGGTTGCCTGAAGCAGGGTTTAGTGAATCAGTGGTCCGACTGTAATCGATTACATTGAATGAGTCCAGCAAAAAATAATCGGCGTTTTTGCGGTATTAACCACTGTTTTTTTTGATAAGTAAGGCTGTCGCTAAAAAATATCCTTGATACCGATTACATCGTTCTTGATATTGTGCCCTAGTGGTGGGAACATAGCTTTTACTGCTAAATTACCTTGTAAACGGGATTAACTCCGTTGATCTGGAACCTAACGGAATATTGAGAGTTCATGACCAATATTAAAAAGGTAAGTGAGTTGGCGGGGGTCTCTACTGCAACCGTCTCAAGAACATTAAAAGATCCCGATCTGGTGTCACCGCAAACCCGCGAAAAAGTGATGGTTGCTGTGCAGCAGGCGGGTTATCGTCCAAACTGGATGGCCACCAGCGTCAAAACCGGCAAGTCCAATTCGATAGTGGTACTGGTTCCCAATCTGGTGAACCCTTTCTTTATGCGGATTATTGAAGGCATAGAGCAGGCGGCTCAGGAAAAAGGCTATTCAGTGCTGTTAGGCGATACTCAGGGCTGTGCCAACCGCGAGCATGAATATGCCAGTATGTTGCTGACCAACAGAGCCGACGGCCTGATCCAGCTGGACCACTCTTTTCCCTTTTCACAGGATGACGCACACCTGGTCGATAACCTGCCGGTGATCAGTGTCTGTGAACGTATTGAAGGGGATAAAAAATATCCGGTGATTGAGCTGGATAACTATGCGGCAGCCAGGGCTGTGACTCACCATCTGATCAGTTATGGTCATCGCCATTTTGGCATTATTGCCGGACAAATCAGCAGCCAAATTCACAATGACAGATTGGCCGGCATTAAAAGTGTGCTGGCAGAAGAAGGTATAGTTTTTGATGATTCTATGCTGGTTGGTGGCAGTTATAAAATTGAAACCGGTGTGGAAGGGGCGCGGCAGTTGTTAGCCAAAGCCCAGCCGCCAACGGCCATTATCTGTTTTAACGACGATATTGCCATAGGCGCTTTGCATGGGATCAAGCAGCATGGTCTGAAGGTGCCGCAGCATATCTCAGTCACAGGTTTTGATAATATCCGGGTGGCCGCTTATATGGACCCGCCTTTGACCACAGTGGATCAGCCTGCTTATCAGATGGGGCGTCGTGCCGTTGAAGTGCTGCTGCAGCAGATCAATCGTCAGCCTTTAACCAGAACCAGAGAAATTCTGCCGTTTAGCCTGTTAGAGCGACAAAGTACAGGTCCTGTTTTCAAAGCATAATCAGGCTGAGTTATTGCCGGCTGAACCTTCTGCAAAGCAGCGGTCCGGCAGAAAACCAGCCTGTTGCGATGAAATGCTTAATTGAGAATAAACAATAACATAGGCTGTATTTTCTTTATTTTCCTGCCTGCTTGCTGTCGCAATAGGACAACTCCCTCTCCTTGCCATGTTGACAGCCCCAGTTTCTGGGGCTAGTATTTTTTCCTATCTTGTAATCGATTACATTTTGGATGGCGTCAGGCGACTGTGTTTCCGTTGTGATTTGATTGTAAGTATAAGAAATAAAACAAATTATTATCCAAGCAAGTGACGTTTGAATACGATTACATGCGGAATCAACGGGGGAGCGGCCTATGGCTACCAGGAATACAACAGGACATCACGTTTATCGGCGTGGTTTCAGCAAATCAGTGCTTTATCTTTCCATGCTCAGCGCTATGGGTCTGGCGTATGCGCAGGAGACACCGGATAAAAAGCAGGAAGAAAAAGCAACAGAAGTGATTGAAGTCAGAGGCATTCGTGCTTCTTCAGCAGAAAACCTGGCGATCAAACGTATCTCGGTAGCCACAGTGGATGCTATTACCGCAGAAGATATTGGTAAATTCCCGGATAAAAACGTCGCAGACTCTTTGCAACGTGTGCCTGGTGTGGTGATTTCCCGCAGCGGTGGTGAAGGGGCCACTGTCAGTATCCGTGGTTTGTCTTCAGATTTAACCTTCACCCAGTTAAACGGCAACTTTATTGCGTCTTCCCCTGGTGAGCCGTCCCGTTCATTCTCTTATGCGCTGTTACCTTCGACCATGATCCAGAAAGTGGAAGTTTATAAGTCGTCCGAAGCGCGGCTGGACGAAGGGGGTATAGGCGGTACTGTGTTAATGTTTACCCGTAAGCCGCTGGATATGGAGCAAAACTCCGGCGTATTAAACGTTGAATACAGCAACTCAGATATCACAGATAAAAACGAACCTCAGTTCA
>CBIMJC010000395.1:0-3259 GCA_966244125.1 uncultured Rheinheimera sp. | reverse complement strand
AGGTGTGGATATTCTGCGTTCCAACCATGGCCCTGTGGTGATGGAAGTGAACAGCTCACCGGGTTTAGAGGGCATTGAAGGTGCAACCGACATAGACGTGGCAGGCCGGATGATTGAATATCTGGAAAAACATGTGCCTTTGCATCAGGCCAGAATGTTGCAAAAAACACAACAAAAAGCACAACACAAAGCGCTGCAAAAACAGCAGGTGAAATAGCTTATGTCGATAACAGAAGGCAAACCCATGCTGGTGGAAAAGCAACAACCTTTTACTCTGGGTGGCACAGTGATTGAACCAGGCCAACGTGCCGTGGTGGATATTCCTTTTGGCAAACTTTATACCCACACTGAGCTCAATATCGGCGCTCATGTGGTGCATGGCAAAAGACCTGGTCCGGTGTTACTCATTACCTCAGCTTTGCATGGCGATGAAATTAATGGTGTGGAAATTTGCCGCCGCCTGCTGAAGATGCCCAAGTTAAGCCAATTGCGCGGCACTCTGATTGTAGTGCCTATAGTCAACACCTATGGTTTTGTGCAGCAATCGCGTTATTTACCGGACAGACGGGACTTAAACCGCAGTTTCCCTGGCAGTGAAAAAGGCTCACTCGGCAGCCGTATGGCCTACCAGTTTACCGAACGTATTTTAAAACAATGCACCCATGTTATTGATTTGCATACAGGCGCTATTCATCGCAGCAACCTGCCTCAGGTGCGCGCCAGTGCCAAAGACAAAGTAGCGTTGCAAATGGCCGAAGTCTTTAACGCCCCTATTATTATCAAAGCGGCCAGCCGCGAAGGAACAATGCGCGGCACAGCCAATGCCTTGGGTATTCCTATTATTTTGTACGAAGCAGGTGAAGCACTGCGTTTTGATGAACAGTCCATCAAAATTGGTGTGCATGGCATTTTAAATGTAATGCAAGACTTGCGGATGTTCAGCCCAAGCAAAAAAGCGGTCAAAACCGGTTCTTTATTCAGTAAAAAAAGTAGCTGGATCAGAGCAGAACACGACGGTATAGCGCGTTATTACGTAGGTTTAGGCCAGACGGTACAACAAGGTGATGTGCTGGCCCATATCTACAGCCCCTACTCCGATTTTGAAGTGGCGGTTGAAGCCAGTTTTAACGGCATAGTGATAGGCCGCAATAACTTACCGCTGGTGAACGAAGGTGAAGCTTTGTTCCATATCGCCGAAGTCAGCTCGCTGGATGAAGCGGAGAAGACGCTGGACGCCATCACAGACGAAGTTGATGCCGCCATGCCTTCGATATTGGGTGTGGTGTAAATTAAGAAATTAAGGGGGTCAGGTCTTGGATCTTGAATTAACCAATAAATTCAAGATCCAAGACCTGACCCCCGATGACCGTGCCCCCCGATGACCGAATTAGTTTGACTATGCCTGCTGAACTTTAGGCGCTATGCCCACTGTAGCAATACGTTGCCCAACCATATCCCGCACATAAAGCCTGACGTCGCCGAAGTCTTTGCCCTGATCTTTTTCAGGCTCACCGGCAAAAGACTGACGTAATAATTCGTCGAGCGACAACCCAGCTTCAGCCGACAGTTCGATGCCGTAGGAATGCTGTAAGTCTTCCACTTTGGTATAGCCTTTTAAACGCAATTCGGTCGCGGGCAGCTCCTGATGGCTGGCCTCAGACACTCCGGCACAAACCAAATCAACAAACTCGCGCACATCAGGTTTCATCACAATAAACAAATGATCGCCGGCATGCAGTAGCGTTGAACCCCGGGGTGGGATCACCTCATTACCCCTGGTGATCATCGCCACCACAGTGCCGTCCGGTAACGCCATTTGGGATAAACGACGGCCTGACGCCCGTGAATTATCACCCAGTTGATACTCCACTATATCCGCATCCACATCCCCCAAAGCGGTGATCTCCAGCGTAGCGGCCGGTGTTACCGGAGGTGGTTCTGTCAAACCCAAAGTACGGGCCACCCAGGGTAAGGTAGAGCCTTGTACCGTGGCTGAAATGAGCACCACGAAAAACACCACACTGAAAATCAGGCTGGCGCCGGGTAAACCATAAATCAGCGGGTAAATCGCCAGAATAATAGGCACTGAGCCTCTTAAACCTACCCAGGACACCAAAGTCATTTCGCGCGCATTAAAACCAAAGAGTTTCATCACAGGGACTACAGACAAAGGGCGCGCCACTAAGGTCAGAACCACAGCGATCAGCAAACCTTCCAGCCAGACATCGAGTAAAGAGGACGGGTTAATCAGCAAACCTAAAAACACGAACATGATAATTTGACCTAACCAGGCCAGACCGTCGTGAAACAAAAAGGTACTGCGCTGAAACACAAAACGGCTGTTGCCTATCACCACACCAGCAATAAAAATAGCAAGGAAACCACTACCGCCCAGATTGGCCGCCACACCAAAAGCCAGCAGGCCCAATGCGGCCACCATCACAGGGTATAAACCTGAGGTGGTTAAATGAATACGGTTAATGATGCGCACGGACAACCAGCCACCGGCTAAACCCACAACAGAACCTATGCCCATTTGCTGAATAAACAGCATCAATAAGCCGGTACCGGGTTCCAGCCCTTTCACCATTACTTCCAGTAAACCTACGGTCAGAAAAATCGCCATAGGGTCGTTGGTTGCACTTTCAATTTCCAGCGTCGATTTTAATCGTGGATTGATATGAATACCGGCATTACGCAGCAGGGAAAATACAGCTGCAGCATCCGTGGAGCCAACAATGGCGCCAATGAGTAAACCGTAAAATAACGATACATCCAGAATATAAGCCGCAGCCACACCTGTCACAGCGGAGGTGACCAATACGCCTAAAGTCGCCAGGACAGAGGCGGGTTTCCAGACCTGCTTAATAGAGGACATAGGAGTCTGCAAACCACCGTCAAACAGAATAATGGCTAAAGCTAAAGAGCCCAGCGCATGAGCGATTTGCGCATTATCAAACACTATACCGCCCGGGCCATCTTCCCCCGCCAGCATACCGACCATTAAAAACAGCACCAGCACAGGTAAACCTAAGCGGGCCGACAACTTGCTGGATAAAATGCCGAAAATAATCAGAATCGCGGCTAATAAAATAATTTGATCTATGACAAACATGAATAGGTTCCTCGCATTGAGGCTACAGGCCAAACCTACAGCATAACTTTATTTTGCAGCACCAGGCTTTTAGTTTCACAAGCTGGGCACTGCCGGGCAAAAAAACGGTGAATTAACTCAGTACTACCGGAGGACCCCGCGCTA
>CBIMJC010000394.1:0-3262 GCA_966244125.1 uncultured Rheinheimera sp. | reverse complement strand
GTTTGTGCAATACCATATGGGTTAGCATTAGCCTCCACATAACGGCACACAGCGGTTAATAATGCATCTTTCATGCTGCTTACTCTACGCTATCGGAATTGGTATCGCCAATGGCTTTGGAGAATTAAGCAAAAAATACGGATCTTCGGGTAACTACCTCTGAGCCACTTTTCTTTAGTATGCAGAGGTCTTAAACCACAGGAGAAAACGCATGACTAAAATCGCCTTAGTAACAGGAGCCAGCCGTGGCCTTGGTCGTAATACCGCATTGAATATTGCCCGTCGTGCTGCAGATGTCATCATCACCTATCAAAGCCGCGAGCAAGAGGCGCAGGCTGTGGTGACAGAGATCCGGGCTATGGGACGTAAAGCTGTGGCTTTGCAGTTGGATACAGGCGCTGTGGCTGGATTTGCCAGCTTTGCGGCACGGCTACGCACTTTGCTGGCGGATATCTGGCAACGTGATAGTTTTGATCACCTGGTCAATAATGCCGGACACGGTGACTATGCCCTGATTGAACACACCACAGAAGCTCAATTTGACCAACTGGTGAATGTGCATTTTAAAGGGGTGTTTTTTCTGACCCAAACATTATTGCCTTTGCTGGCCGATGGTGGGCGTATTGTGAATTTATCCACTGGCTTAACCCGGGTATCAGCGCCTGGCTGGGCTGCTTATGCTGCGGCCAAAGCTGCAGTAGAAATGCTGACGCTTTATATGGCCAAAGAGTTTGGACCACGTGGTATAGCGGTTAATACTGTAGCACCTGGCGCTATAGAAACCGACTTCTTTGGTGGCGCAGTGCGGGATACGCCGGACTTTAATAAGTTTTTCGCCGATATGACAGCCTTAGGCCGGGTGGGTGTGGCTGATGATATAGGCCCTATGGTGGCCAGTTTGTTGTCAGAAGACCATCGCTGGGTCAATGCCCAACGTATTGAAGTCTCAGGCGGACAGGGGATTTAAGTTGTTGATAGCTGCACCATCCGTTAAGCGGGTGCAGCTGTGTGATCAGATAAGTCTGTGGGCCCTTCGCCTACAGACTATCATCCTGCGTCAGTTCATCATCCCCTTGTTCCAGCTCAAAACTGACAGTAGTGCCATCCGAGCACAATTGCTGAATTTTATTCGGCACTCCTTCAGGCGTTAACTCCAATAAACCTATACCAGCCGCATTGACCAGACGGCGGCCTTTGGTTTCGCCTATGGGTTTGTGGTGGGTAATTTTCATCCGGCGTCTTTTGGTAAACCAGTTCAGCGGCGATCGGGAGGCGTACAGCCAGCGGTTGGCTGTATCCAATAAAGCCAGCAGCTTATGTGGAAACTCATTTTTCAGGCCACTGCTGGTCACTTGCCAGATAGCCGGGCTTTGCTGTTTGTGCCTGAGCTTTACCTGAAAAACAAAACTGTAATGCACATCACCGGATAAAATGACAAAGTTGCGTGGTGTTTTTGGATGGCGGAATAAGTTCAGCAGCGCATAAGCAGAACCTGGATGGGTCATCCAGTTTTCAGCATCCACCATCAGTGGTTTACCAAAACTGGTAAATATCCGCTGAATAGTTTCAATCAGCTTGACGCCAAACACAGGGGCAGGGGACACCAGTAATACCGCCTCGTGCCCCAGCAGTTGTTGTTGTAATTCGGTAATAGCTTCCCAATCCATTAAACCCGAAGGCTGGTCCGGCGACAGTTCAGAGCGCCAGCGCTGAGTGCGGGTATCCAGCACTAACAAAGGCGGTTGGGTCGGCCAGCTGTAATGCCAGTCAGAGAATTTAAGCAGGCTGTTGATGCATTCATCATGAGCTTCAGTACCGGGTTGGCTCAGCGCCTGTTGGCATAAAGGTAATAACTGCTGTATTTTTTCCGGTGCATTACCAAAACCCTGAAACAGCAGGTATCCCATCAGTGCATTGCCAATAATACGACGGGAAAACGGATGTTCGTAAGCAGTTTGCTCCCACTGTGCCGTTAAGTTCCAGTCGTCGGTAATGTCATGATCATCAAACATCATAGCGACCGGCAGATGAGCCATTAAACGCCGGACCTGGCCTAAGCCTGCTTTAAAGTCTGTCAGATTCTGACTGTAGCTGGCGCAGCGCTTCTGGCGCTCCGGGCTAAAGCTGTTCAGCACATCTTCCGGCATCTGCAACTCCAGCCCCTGCCAGGGGGCGGGTGACCAGACCAGCAGATACATCGAAAAGATTTCCGCCATAGAGATCAAATGGTTGTGGGCGCTGTCTGTGGTAAAAACCGGCTTTTTGGCGCCCTGAAATAGCTGCTTTAATACCTGATAACTGGCTTCGGTTGCAGGCAACAGTTTTTCGCGCTGGTAATAATAGGGCGTTTTGTTATGCAGTTCGTGGCTTGAGCTTAAGGTGGAGCAAGGTAAGGTTTCGTCGGCAAACTCCAGCCTGGCTATCAACTGATGAATGGTGTACAGCATAGGAGCAGCCACATCGTCTGTATAGATCTGATCACCACTTAACATCAGCAAGGAAGGCCATTGCTGTGGTGTTGTCTGTTGTAACTGCTGATCAGCCCGGACTAACGCATCTCCGGCGCCAAAATGTGGTTTACGGCAAGAACCATGCAACACCGAATGCACCGCAGCTTTAATGATAAAACCCGGCAAATCCCGTCCCGGATAGACTAAATCGTCCGCCCACTGCCGCCAGTTTTGCCAGTCGCTGCTGCTGGTTTTTAGCTGCAGATCATAACTAATCCAGCGTTCTGTCGGCAGTTTCTCTGTCAGTTCTAGATCCAGTAACACCAGATGTAATTGACCTGCAAGCTGAATGTGTTGCACAAAAGGCTGTAGCTCTTTGGTGTCAAACTCCAGCATTTCACCTTGTTCAGGTTGAAGCTGTAGTTTGAATGCGACAGGTTCAGAAGTGGCAAACCAGAGACAGAGCCGCTGCGGTGTCAGGCGGCGTAACAGAGGGCCAGCCCATACCAGCGGAATCTGACTGGCTGCTGTGGACAAACTTAGTTCAGAAATAACCACACTCCTTTTGCCCTCATTGTTACAGGCGCGCTTTAAGCTGATACAACAAATCCAAAGCCTGACGGGCTGACAGCTGATCCGGATCCAAGGCGGCCAGTTGCTCCAGTATTGGATGAGGTTCGGCTTCGACAAATAATTGTTGTTGCAGTGGCTCTGCTGTTTTAGTAGCTGGTGCTTTGGCACTGATCACAGATTGTTGTTCCAGCTGAGCCAGTTTTTGTCTGATTGTCGCCTCGGGTTGTGCAAACCGAACA
>CBIMJC010000393.1:0-3272 GCA_966244125.1 uncultured Rheinheimera sp. | reverse complement strand
TGTCCAGCAGGTCAATCGCTATGAGGCGACCGCCGAGATCTTCCTCGGGCGGGGGCCCAAGCCTGCCGGCGACCCCGCGGCCTTCGACGCGCGCGAGGTGCTCAAGAACCTCGGTCCGACCATCGTTAGGCCGACAACCTGATGCAGGCCGATCAACTGGTGTTGTGCTACACCCACTATGAACGTCTGATCGTCGGTAGCGCAGTACCGGTGCAGGCGCCTGTGCTACTGCACACTGTGGATGCTCTTAAAGCTGAGTTTTTTCTGCAGCGCCGTGAATTGGGTGTGATCAACGTAGGCGGTACAGGTTTTGTTGAAGTGGACGGTGTTCAATACGAGCTGGCGAACAAAGAAGCCTTGTATATAGGTATGGGTTGTCAAAAGGTCAGCTTCCACAGTGTAAATGCACAGCAACCTGCCAAATTTTATTTCAATTCGACACCTGCTCATCATGCTTACCCCATACAGCATGTACGAATGGACGACTGCAAAAAGCTGGAGATGGGATCTTTAGCCACCAGCAACGAACGTGTTATTTATCAGTTGATGATTAAAGAGGTGGTGCAAAGCTGTCAGCTGCAAATGGGCTTAACTGTGCTGAGTCAGGGCAGTGTCTGGAATACTATGCCAGCGCATCAGCATGACAGACGAATGGAAGCGTATTTTTATTTTGATCTGACTCCGGGCCAGGCTGTCTGCCACTTTATGGGCGAACCGAAAGAAACCCGGCATTTGTGGCTGGGCAATGAGCAGGCTGTTGTATCGCCTCCCTGGTCTATCCACAGTGGGGTTGGCACAGGCAGTTATGCCTTTATCTGGGGTATGGCGGGGGAGAACCTGGATTACCACGATATGGATAAATTTGGCCCTGATCAATTGAGATAAGGACCACGGAGCTCTGGGGAGAGCTTCGTTTAGTAGTGTGGCAGCAATCACTGCGATAGACAGTGTGCCCTTCGACAGCGCCAGCAGTACGAGCGCTGATTTATAAAAAAGATAGACCTCGTCAACAAAGCTGCGGCTTTGAGTACTTTAAGTACAGCGGGGAAAACAACAGGTAGGTTAGACGATGAAACTCTTTTCACTGCGCAGCATACTGCTGTGCTGCGGCTTGGCGACTCTGTTATTCGCTTCAGGCTGTCAGCGCCAGCAGGAACAGCTCATCTTACGTATGGGGCATTCGCTGGATCAGGAACATGTAGTGCACAAAGCTATGGTCTATATGGCACAGCGGCTGGAGCATTACTCCAAAGGTCAGATGCATATTCAGATCTACAGTGGTGGTCAGCTGGGTTCAGAACGTGAACTGATCGAACTGCTGCAAATTGGCAGTCTGGCCTTAACTAAAGTATCAGCCAGTCCGCTCGAGGGTTTTGTGCCCAGAATGCAGGTGTTTAGTGTGCCTTATGTGTTCAGGGACAGCGCCCATCTATGGGCTGTGTTAAATGGCCCCATAGGCCAGGATTTACTCAATTCGATGCACAGTGCCCGCTTGCATGGGCTGGGGTACTACGATGCTGGCAGCCGCAGTTTTTACACTACAAACAAGGCTGTGCATCAGCCTGTGGACTTAAAAGGCTTAAAGTTCAGAGTTCCAAACAGCCAGACTTCAGTACAAATGGTGCAAACCTTAGGGGGAGCGGCTACTCCGGTCGATTGGGGCGAACTCTACACCGCCTTGCAACAAGGTGTGGTGGACGGTGCCGAAAATAACCCGCCAAGTTTCTACTTATCCCGTCATTACGAGTTATCCAAATACTACAGTCTGGATGAGCACACTTCAGTGCCGGACGTCATTCTGATGAGTCTGCCTGTCTGGAACAGCCTGACCGTTGAACAGCAAGGCTGGCTAGAGCTGGCGATGAAAGACTCTGTGCGTTACCAGCGTGATTTATGGCAACAAGCCAGTGACGATGCACTTGCCAAGGTAAAAGCTGCAGGAGTGGAAATAATTTATCCGGACAAAACTGCTTTTGCCGCTGCAGTAAAGCCATTGCATCAATCTTTGCAAGGCACAGAAGTTGGTCAATTGATGGCAGAAATAGCTTTAGTGCAGGCAGACACTGCGGAGGTGTTGAATGACTAAGTTAGTGCTGTTGGTGGATTGGCTGTTAAAACGCAGTTTAATGTTGTTGATGGCTGCCATAGTGCTGGTGGTCTGCTGGCAGGTGTTATCCCGTTTTGTGCTGGCCAGCCCAAGTTCGATGACCGAAGAAATTGCCCGTTGTTTATTGCTTTGGATTGCCATGTTAGGCGCTGCTTATGCCTATCGTACTGGCCAGCATTTGGGCCTGGACATCCTGACCAGCAAGATGCCGCCTATATGGCAACACCGTATTGCTTTTGTGCTGACCGCTGCTGTGGTGGTGTTTTCTTCTATTGTCATGGTCTGGGGCGGTGGCGAGCTGGTGTGGCTGACGCTGGAGCTGAACCAGATGTCGGCTGCTTTAGGTATTCGTATGGCCTGGATTTATCTGGTTTTGCCTTTGGCCGGAGTATTGATCGCTTTTTACGGGCTATGCCAGCTGCGTTGTCTGGCGGCAAAAATTCAATTGGTCCCGGCAGAGGAGTCTGAATAATGGAATGGTCTGCACTGATTTTAATTAGCGTATTTTTTGCGTTGTTGTTACTGAACGTGCCTATTTCTTTTTGTATAGGTTTAGCCACTTTATGCACCATGTTGTTGTCGATGGATTTATTACCTGCTGTCACTACACTGGCACAACGTATGGCGGGAGGCTTAAATAGTTTTGCCTTGCTGGCTATTCCGTTTTTTGTGTTGTCAGGTTTGCTGATGGGGCGGGGTGGCATAGCCAAACGTTTAATTGAAGCTGCTATGGCATTAGTCGGCAGTCTGCCTGGTGGCCTGGCGCTGGTGAATGTGTTGTCCTGTATGTTGTTTGGTGCAATTTCTGGTTCAGCTGTGGCTGCCACTTCTGCCATTGGCAGTTTTATGGTGCCTGAGATGAAAAAACAAGGTTATGACGTCAATTACAGTGCTGCAGTGACAGCAGCAGCCGCAACCACTGGCATGCTGATCCCACCTAGTAACATTATGATCGTTTATGCTATCGCCAGTGGCGGGGTCTCTATTGCCGCCTTGTTTGTTGCGGGTTATTTGCCAGGTATTTTGTTAGGTATTGGCCTGATGGTGGTCTGTGCCGGTTACGCCAAACTAAAAGGCTATCCGTTGGCGGCCCGCTTGCCTTTGTCCATCACCTTCCAGAAAATGGCCGCCGCTATCCCAAGTTTAATGATGATTATTTTAGTCA
>CBIMJC010000392.1:0-3290 GCA_966244125.1 uncultured Rheinheimera sp. | reverse complement strand
GCCATAAGCCAATTTTTTGTTCCTTACTTAATGGACCACAGCTATGGATCAGGTGAAATAAAGTGGCCATTGCAAGCAGATAACAAAGCAGGGGCAGCAGAGCGCCTGAGCTGAACTGACAGGCTCCGGCAAAGAGCAGGGCACAACTGATAGTGCTAAATAATGAGCGCTGAAAAGATCTGGTTTGGTTTACTGAGTTCATCACTTATCCTTTTCATCTGAAATAATCTATGTGTATCGTCTATTCAAAGACACTGCTGCAAAGACAGATGTGACAAGTTTTCTGAAAAATATTTCTATGGATTGTTGCATCAGGCATGAGCCCGGGCTCAGGTCGATCAAACTAAAAAGCCAGTCAGTTGGGCTGACCGGCCTTTGTTTATTAAACTACTGAGTTTTTATACTCTGAATTGAGTGACCAGTTGATTCAGATGTTCAGCCAGTCGGGCCAGTTCAGCGCTGGATGCCTGGGTTTCATGAGCGCCTTCAGAGGTTTGGGCAGACAAATCACGGATATTCAGCAGACCTCTGTCCACTTCCCTTGCTACTGTGGCCTGTTGCTCTGCAGCACTGGCGACCGTGATGTTCTGATCGTTAATTTGCTCCAGTGATACTGCTATTCCTGCAAAAGCGCTGCCTGCTGCATCAGATGCCTGAAGGGTATCAGTGGCAATCTTGCTGCTGCGTTCTATGCTCTGCACTGTTTGTTCGGTTTCGGTCTGGACAGCGAGCATCATTTTTTCAATTTCTTTGGTTGATTCCTGAGTCCGGTGCGCCAAAGCTCTGACTTCGTCAGCGACCACCGCAAAACCCCGGCCACTTTCACCCGCTCTGGCTGCCTCAATAGCGGCATTTAATGCCAAAAGGTTGGTTTGATCGGCAATAGCACGGATCACATCCAGCACAGAACCAATGTTTTTGACACGCTCAGCCAGCTGATCAATACCCTGACGAGCCTGCTGTAAGTCGGTTTCCAGCTCACGGATACTGCCAAGAGCCAGATCCACCCGCTGTTTACCATGTTTAGCTTCTTCGTCTGCTTCGGTGGAATTACGGGAGGTTTCCAGTGCATTGCGGGCTACATCTTCAATGGCAGCAGTTAACTCTGTCACAGCCGTAACTGCCATATCCAGTTCCATGCTTTGTTGGTGCATGGTCCGGGATGACTGCTCAGTCACTACACTCAGTTCTTCAGAGGTAGCGGCCAATTGTGAGGAAGAATGGCTGATATCATAAATGGTCTTGCGCAGTTGCTGCTGCATTCTGGCCATAGCCCGGATCATTTCACCCGCTTCATCAGGCTCCTGGTCATCAAACTCTACAGTTAAGTCACCATCTGCAATACGCTGGCTGATCAGCACTGCATTATTCATTGGAATGATCAGACTGCGGCTGAAGAAAAGCGCCAGTGTAGCGCCAAAACCAATAGCTAAAACAATGGCAGTAATCATACTGGTATTGGCCAGCATGATGCTGCGTTTGGCATTTTGCGATTGAGTATGGGCAGTATTTTTTTGATACAAAGCCAAATCAGCCAAAGCTTTGGTCATACTGGCTGATGCTTCGGCAAAGCCTTGAGAGCGGAATTGTTTAGCTTCTTCCATTTTGTTTTCTTTTAGCAGTGCCAGCAAAGGCTGATGCAGCTTGTCATATTCCTGACGTGCTTTTGTCACCGCATCAAAGGCGGCTTTTCCGGCCGCTGTTTTATGAAATTCTGCAGCCTGATTTGAGAAGTCCTGGTAATTATTCATCACCTGTTCTAACTCGCGCCATTCGTGCTGATGTTCTTCAGCGGATCCAGCCATCAGGATGTTGGAGGTATGCAGCCGGATCAGCATAAATTCCCGGTTCATTTCTGCAACCAGCATAGTGGCTGGTAAACGACGATCCGCAATATTGTCGATACTTTGTTCTGTTTCGGCGAAGCGCAGCATGGCGACAATTCCGACGATCAGACTGATCAATACTAATAAGCCAAACGACAGGCTCAGCCTTTTTCCGATTTTTAGTTTACGCAGCATCAATGGTTACTCTCAGTGCAGAATGAATATAAAAAATACCTGTGGTCTTGCCAAAGCGGTCAAATCCACGGTTTTCTTAAACTTTTATGTCAAAGTTCAAAAGGTGGGTCAGATGTGACGGCGGGCTATTCTATGAACAGTTGCAAAAATTTCACTTATTCTGGACATTCCGGAAGATTTCCCCGACCAATAGCGTTTTAAAAGCCGATTTAGAGCCGAATCAGAGGCTTACCTGGCCGACTTGTGAGTCAAAAAAGGTAAGAAGAATTAAAAAAATGCCAGTCCGTTCAAAGGACTGGCATGTAGAGTTGAGGATGTTTTTGGTAGTGAGCTGCTATTAATGCCTGGTTTTTTGTTTGCGTTTTTCGGTGTTTTCTTTGCAATCCCCAATCAGGTTTAACTGACGCAGCACTTTCATCTGCGGGTCAATCTGCAGATGATCGCTATCTGCAATCGCCAGCTGTGCCGAACCTGAACTCATATCCACCATCTGCATCACACCATTAATACTGACAGGCACAGGCATAGGAAACTTTTTGTCCGATGGAGTTTTCCAACTGAGTTTTAACAGGCCATTGCTGCGCTCCTGTTGCAGTTCAGGCAAAGCGGCTTCACGCAGATAAACATCAAACAGCCAGTTGTAGTCTTTACCACTTAAACGGTTGACGATCTGAATAAATTCCTCTGTATTGCGGTAGCGCGGCTGAATGGGGTAAGGCAGCGCCTGAGTCTCTGCTGTACCGTACAACAATTCGCGGGTGGCGCGCCAGAACACCTCTTCGCCGAGCAGCCAGCGCAGGGTATGTAAGGTCCAGCCGCCTTTGCCATAGATATCCGAATTAAAGGCTTGGTTTGAGGTGACAATACCTTCACGTACTATAGGCTCACAGTTGATCAGGCCCAGATAAGAGTTGTACATACTGTGGTGGTAAGCCGCTTCACCAAACTTATCCAGTGAATAGGCCGGTTGCATATACAAACCAAAACCCTCATGCAGCCAGGCGTCATTCAGCTTTTCATGGGTGATCAGGTTACCAAACCATTCATGCGCCAGTTCATGCTGCAACAGCCAGTCAAAACCATGGTCATCACGTTTATAGCCTTTGCCATAGGCATTGACGGTTTGGTGTTCCATACCCAAATGAGGCGTTTCGACGACTCCAAGTTTTTGATCGCCCCAGGGATAAGGTCCAAGTTTACGTTCGTAGAACTCCATCTGGCTGCGTAAATCGTCCGCTATCATGGCTTTGGCTTTTTCAACGTTTTCCG
>CBIMJC010000391.1:0-3320 GCA_966244125.1 uncultured Rheinheimera sp. | reverse complement strand
AGTATCACCTGGCCTGCTTCCAAACGACGGGCTGAGGTAGGAACCAGTTCATCACCTTGCACCAGTCGGGCAGACACAGGCATTATTTTTAGCAGGTTGCCCGTGGCTGAACGGGCTTGTGCTCTGGCGCGAAACTCAAAAAACTTACCCAGTTGCAGTAAAAACACAAACATACACACGGATTCAAAATAGACTTCGCCTGTGTCAAATACTGTGGCATAGGCTGAGGCGAGGAAGGTGTAAAAGACGGCCAGGCTGACGGGCACATCCATATTCAGTTCACGGCCTTTGATGGCGCGCCAGGCACTTAAGGTAAAAGGTTTAGCGCTGTAAAACACCACAGGGGTGGTCAGGAACAAACTGATCCAGCGTAAATACCCTTCAAATTCAGGTTCTATGCCCGTGTAATCACCAAAATACAGGCCGAAGGCCAGCATCATGACCTGCATACTCATAAAACCGGACACAGCCAGGCGCTTTAAAAAACGGCGTAATTCGGCCTGCTGAGCCGCCTCTTCCTGATCGGCCATAAAAGGCGATGCCTGATAACCTAACTTGTTGATCAGGCTCAGCAGCTCGCTCAGTTTGAGTTGTTTTACATCCCAACTGACCAGACAACGTGCAGTGCTGGAATTGACACTGACTTTGTGAATAGCCGGATTTTTTTGCAATTGTTTTTCTATCAGCCAGGCACAAGCTGCACAACTGATGCCGCTTACGGATAATTCAATCTGAGTCAGGTTTTCTTTGTGTTGCGTCAGATCCGCCAGCACTTCGGTGCTGTCATAATTGAGAAGTTGCAGTTGATCGGGCACCAGCTGTGCCTTGCTGGCAGGGGCAGTGCGGAATTTATAATAATCGCCAAGGCCCTGGTCGATAATGGTTTCAGCGACAGCTAAGCAGCCTGGGCAACAAAATTGCCGTGGTTGTTGCTCTATAACAAGACTAAAGTCTGAACCAGCCGGTATGGCTTCATTGCAGTGAAAACAACCTGTATACGACACTGTTAATATCCCAGTTTAAATTCACCTTGTTGTGGCAGCATGGCTGTTGCCCGTAGTTTCCAGTCCTTGTGTTCATCTGACACCACCAGATTCCATTTGCCTTCCAGGGCTTGAGGTAAAGTCCCTACATAGAGATTTTCACCGCTGCGCTCTGCAGTAATGACAAAATCTTTGGCCGCTATAGTGTTGTGAAAAAACTCCAGTGTCAGATGCTGACCTAAGGTTTTATTTTGTTCAAACCGCACTATCACCTGATTGGCGGCAATCAGCGTGCTGGCATGTAAATTCCGTAATTCAGCCTCACGGTACTTGGCTAAATTCATATTAATAGCCCGGCCTTCTTTGTAGTAATCATCGATCACCAGATCCGGATTATTTTGCTGCATGATGTAAATGGTATGGCCACCTTTGATAAAGGAGACGATAGGGAAGGCGATCAATAACCAGGGCCAGAGTTGTTTGTACCAGGGTTTTGTATCATGCAACATTGGGTATTCCTCTTACAGATAACAATAAGCCCCACAGGGCGGGGCTTATTGAGATGAAGCAGCCAGCTCTATTACTTACTGCTTTCTTCAGGACGAGATAAACGGTACACGTACGCAGAGATAATATGGATTTTGTCTTCGCCTAAAATCTCTTTAAACGCTGGCATCTGACCATTACGGCCTTTGAGCAGCGTTTCTTCAACAGCACCGTGTGAACCACCGTATAACCAGGTGTTGTCCGTCAGGTTAGGCGCGCCAAACGGCAGGTTATGGGCTAAGCTGCCTTTACCATCTGCACCGTGACAAGCCGCACACATGCCAAACTTCATTTTGCCTGCTGCTGCATCTTTGTCATTTACCTTACGGCCTGACAGGCTTAATACATAAGCAGTCATTTCTTTTACGCCTTGTTCACCCAAAGCTTCACCCCAGGCTGGCATAGCGGCTTTACGACCATACAGCAGGGTTTCTTTGATTTTGTCCGGCGTACCACCATATAACCAGTCATCGTCAGTCAGGTTAGGGAAACCACGCTGACCACGGGCGTCTGAACCGTGACACTGAGCACAGTTTTGCAGGAACAAACGTTGGCCTACTTTCAGTGCGTTGGTGTCATAAGCCAGATCCAGAATGTCACGGCTGGTGTACTTGGCAAACTCTTTGGCGTAAGTTTCATTGGCCGCATCATATTCACGGTCCAACTGTACGTTTTTGCCATCCAGTTTGTTTTGTTCTACAGCAGCTTTGGACTCTGCCAGGTTTTTAATACCCTGATTAGAACTGGTCCAGTTTAAGAAACCTTTGTAGTTGCCTAAGCCAGGGTAGGCGGCAAAGTAATACACAGACCAGACGATGGTGGCATAAAACATATAAGTCCACCATTTTGGCAGTGGATTGTTAATTTCTTCAATGCCATCAAACTCGTGACCTGTCGATTCGCCTTCTTTCACTCCAACATGGTTTTTTAAGTTCCAGGTTAAAATGACGGCGCAAAATACGATACACGCTATTGTTAAGACAATGATCCAAGCGCTCCAAAAGCTACTCATGATCCGACTCCTGTTTCTGTTGTTGTTTTGGTTTTTGGTCGTCTGCAAAAGGCAAATTTGCCTGTTCATCAAAGTCTGGCTTGCGTTTTAATACAAAAAGCCAGACCACAAGACCAATAAAACCTACAAACACTAGCACGGTGAAAATACTGTGTAGGGTTGCAATATCCATTATTGTTACTTCAGCGCCGTGCCAAGGGATTGCAGATAAGCAATTAACGCCTGCATCTCTGTTTTTCCTTTGACTGATTCTGTAGCTGCTGCGATTTCTTCGGCGGAGTACATCACACCGTCTTCATCACCGGCTGGCATCTTGCCTTTCGTTAACTTGTTCATGATTTCCATCTTCTTCGGAGTTAACTCGCCATCCAGCGTATTGGTCGCCAGCCATGGAAAACCTGGCATGTTTGACTGAGGCACTACGTCTCGTGGATTGATTAAGTGCGCATAATGCCAGTCATCGCTGTAACGGCCGCCTACACGGGCTAAATCAGGACCAGTACGTTTTGAACCCCACAGGAATGGATGTTCCCATACACTTTCACCGGCAACAGAGTAGTGACCATAACGTTCCACTTCATGGCGGAACGGACGGATCATCTGGCTGTGACAGTTGACACATCCTTCGCGGATATAAATGTCACGACCTTCCAGTTGCAATGCGGTGTACGGCTTTAAACCGTCCACAGGTTCGGTGGTTTCTTTTAAAAACAGCAGAGGAGTGATTTCAACCAGGGTACCAAAACTGATTGCAAGCACAGTGCCTATGGCTAACCAGC
>CBIMJC010000390.1:0-3328 GCA_966244125.1 uncultured Rheinheimera sp. | reverse complement strand
ACAGATACGGCATGCAATAGAGGCTCAGCAGTATTCACTCTGTTATCAGCCGATAGTCTGTGCCAAAACCTATAGGGTGTTGGGTTTTGAAGCGTTGGCCAGATGGCTGCAGCCGGATGGTACAGAGGTTGCACCTGATGTTTTTATTTCGGCCGCCGAGCGTTTTGGTTTGATTAATCCACTGAGTTTGCAGTTGCTGGACCAGGCGCTGGCCACATTAAAACTCTGGCAGAATCAAGCACCAGCTTCAGCGCAGAGCAGGGTTCAGTTGTGTTTTAATTTGTCTGCTTTGTCTGTGTCTGATCAGAACTATATTCAACAGCTGATAGAAAAAGTCCGGCAGCATGGCGTAGCTGTTGAACTTATTTGCTGGGAAATCACCGAAACTCAGGGTTTTACTGAACTTGCCGCTGCCATTTATGGCATGGCCAGATTGCGTCTGAACGGCTTTGCTGTGGCTATTGACGACTACGGCACTGGTTTTGCGAATGTACAGCAGTTGTCACGTATTCCGGCCACAAGGCTGAAATTGGACAAAAGTCTGGTGCATAAGGTATCACAGCGGCCGCAACAACGTCTGCTGCTGCAAAATACAGTACAAATGACCCATAAATCTGGATTAAGTCTGGTGGCTGAGGGAGTAGAGCACTGTGCGGATCTGCGCGTATTGCAACAGCTTGGTATTGAGGCTGTGCAGGGCTATTTGTTTTCGCGGCCAGTATCTGCCAGCGAAAGCGTTGGTCTATTGCAGACCCCGATGGAAACAGGGCTTGAGTAACAGGCTGGTGTAAGCATTCGGCAACAAAGGCGGCTACAGGCCGCTTTTGTGTTTGGCAGAGCATCAATTGCAAATCAGCAGATAAAAAAAGGGCAGATAATAAATTATCTGCCAAAGAAATTGGAGGGACTAACAGGCTACAGGTTATTCAGGAGTTACCTCCGGAGCTGGTTCTGGTTCAGTGGTTGGCAGTGGAGTTTCAAAGGATAAACTCACCACTCCGGAATAATTATCCGGCGTAAAATTGCTTGCAGTGGCAGGTGCTATAACCATGTTGACTACTTTACCTGTAGCTGCCTGAGTTGCGTCTAACACGTCAGTCGCCCTGGTGGTTAAAGTCACGCCATTGACTGCAACGTCCAGATCAATAGTATTGGCCAGTACACTGCCTGTCAGGGTTGAACTGGTTACAGCCGCCTGAACAGCACCAGTGGTGCTGCCGATATGAAGTTGTTTCTGAATCGGCGTTAATACGTTATTAAAGGTGTTCCATTCCATACGCTGGGGCGCTGTGAAAACATCGTCCCCGGGCAGCGCATTGACAAAAAACTCAGTGGATGGCACTTCGGCAATAATGCTGATCTGCTTTTGCTCCGTTTGTGTCGCAAAACCCGATGCTGAAAGCCCGAGCAGCATAGCTGAAACAAAGAGGATCTTTGTGTTGTTCATAGGCGTAAGCTCCTGTAATAAAACCAATATGGCACTTGTTGTGCTATGTCATGATGAGTCACTCACCATGGTTCTTAGTGTAAGAAAGAGCCCCTTGCTGCTCTATCGGATTAGTCTGAAAACGCTTAGTGTTTAAGGAAAGTGTGGTTCAATAATTAAGGTCACATCCCCTTTATACAGATCGGTTTTGTACTGCTCTGGTATGCCTTGCAGCGCCTGTCGCTGCACTGAAAAATGCAAAGTCCCGTCTCCTTTTGTCACAGGCGAATTTATCTGCACCGATATGCTGTTTGCTGCTCCTGAGCGCAATCTGAGTTTGTCTATTGTGCTGCCGTTTTGCAGACTGAGTTGCCCGGGTAAACTCAGGCTGGTGTGTACCGGGATTGAATGAGAGTGTTGGGCATTCTCTAACGCACAGTCCGAATCGCTTTGGTACTGGCATTGCAGATAAATGGACAATGGCACCGAGTTCCACAACTGAAAAGGCAAACTTTTAGTGACCGACTCAGGGAATTTGCCATTTTTTAAATAGCCCGCCCAGCCATCCTCTGGCTCAAGCACTGCATGTTCACTACCAGGCGGAAAATAAAACCGTGACTGATGGTTTACCTTCAGCTCAAAGTCAAAAATAATTTCCGAATCGGCGTATTGCCCGGCACCAAAGTCAAAATCAGCATTGGGGCCAACGCTGAAAACCCGCTTGCCTTTGTAAGTGCCACTGGCCAGTTTAAGAGGATCAGGTGTGGTTAAACGGTAGCTAAAAGTTAAATGCCGTTTCGTGTAACCGTAATAACCAGAATAATTGGTTCTGATACTTCTGGTGCAGGTACCACCATTACGCTGCGCCTGTTCATTAATGCTCCATAAAAATACAGTGTCAGTTTTCCCATTGTGGGTGCTGAAACTACTTGGGCCACAAGGTGAACCGGGGTCTGCGAAGGTTAAATCATTCGCGAAATAATACAGGTGCGGCAGTTTGTCGCTGTTTCGCCGATAAACTCCGCCCACATCGGTCAAAGTAAAGATCAGGTGCGCTGTGTGACCCTGTTCATTTTGAACTGTGACATAACTACTGCCGGGAAAACGTAAATACACCTGCTGTCTGGGATCTGAACCACGCAAAAAGCTCCGGTTAATAAAGGTATTGATCTGGAGTATTTTTTTGTTGCCCCAAAATTGACACCAGTAACCAAAGCACGGAGTGGTATCAGTAAACTGGAAAGACTGGTTCTCATCAGTAACCGGCGAATAGTCAGCCTTGATAAAAACCTGATATGCCAAAGCAGGCCATGCCCAAAGGCTGAGCAACAGGGTGATACGTAAAAGAGTGGTCAAGATGTTCATAACGCTCCTCATTCAGGTGAAGCAAACAGGGGGGCTGCTGTAGTGATTGGACTGGTATCTGTGTCCTGCTCCGGTTGGCACAACAAATCGCCAACAAACCATAAATCCTGCTGTTGTTGCCCTGTGCTTGATGGCAGTTCAAAATGACAAAGTGGTTTGCCTTGTTGCAGCACATCAAGGGTAGGGGCAGACTCGCGCATAGCCAGCGTAAAAAATCCGCTGTTTTCGGTAACAGTGCGGCTGGAGTGATTCAGTACATGATGTCCGCCTAAAGCTTTACCTTCAGCATCGAGCAGTCGGCCTATTACAGTCAGAGTTTTGTACGCTGAGAGTTTCAGATAATCCACTCCACCTTTGTTCAGATGATAAGGCGCCACAGATTGCGACAGGCTGACATAAGCAGAATGCTGGTTGGCAAAGTCGAAGCTGACCGTTGATGACATCAAGCTGTTTCTGTTCACGCAGGTGAATCTGAGCACGATCAAGGAAGTGATGGCGAAGCTCGAGCTGCCGATGGAGCGCACGCACACGATCATG
>CBIMJC010000389.1:0-3340 GCA_966244125.1 uncultured Rheinheimera sp. | reverse complement strand
TATTCACAGCCCCGTCTCTATCCAGGACAGGCTGGCCCAAGCTTGCGAGCTGCTTACTACACCTTATGCAGCCTTATTGAGTGATGACGATTTTTTTGCCAATAGTGGTTTGGAGCTTGCCCTTGCTGAACTGGAAGCTCAACGCGAATTGCAATGCTGTAATGGCAATTGTGTAAGTTTTCAATGGCGGGCGGAACAGCAGCAGATCAGCACCAGACTGCATTATGCAGAGCAAATTTTGCTTCATTATGATCAGCCGTTCGCAAGTGAGCGAATATTGTCACATTTTCGTCATTATACCCCTGCTTCAGTTTATGCCGTACACAGAACAGAGGGCTTTCGGCTGGCCATGCAAGCTGCTGCTCATCCAAACAGTTGTATTTATAGCTCTGAAATAGCTTTTGAATTTGTGTCGGTCTTACTAGGTGGTATGAAAACATTAAATTGCGGTTATTGGCTGCGGAGTATGGAGAATGAACCCGTAAAGACTAAAGGTTCGGATAGAAGTTTACGTTTTCACCAGTGGTTGGTGTTGCCTGAGTATCAGCATGAAGTGCGCAGCTGGTTTTTATACATCAGCGAATTAATGGCGAATCAAAATCAGGATGTTAAAACGGTGATGGAGTTACTGCAATTGGCCTGTGAACAGTACCTGAGTTTTGTCGAGGAATATTTTGCGGCTACCCACAGACCAGATCGTGGTCAGCCTGGGACTTGGGCAGAAACTGCAGCCTTTATTGAGTCCAAAGGTGTCTCTGTGTTAGCTGAGTTCGATAGTATTTTGCAGTTAGTGAAAAGTTTTCATCTTAACAATGGCGTTACTGGAGTCCAGAATGAAAAGGGTTTACTCCGATGAAAACAGTACTCACCTACGGCACTTTTGATCTGTTCCATATAGGTCATCTGAATTTACTAAAGAGGGCGCGGGAGTTGGGGGACAAGCTGATTGTGGCTGTGTCTACCGATGAGTTTAATGCCACTAAAGGCAAAACTACGCTAATGCCTTTTGAGCACAGGGTAGAGCTGGTGCGTTCGGTGCGTTTTGTTGATGAGGTGATAGCCGAGTCAAACTGGGAGCAAAAAATCAGTGACGTGCAACAGCACAAGGTTGATGTGTTTGTGATGGGTTCAGACTGGCAGGGTAAGTTTGATTTTTTAAAGCCGTACTGTGAGGTGGTGTATTTACCCCGTACCGACAATGTCTCCTCTACTGAGCTGAAAAAAGCTATTCAGGTCTTTATGCAGCTGAAACGGGATTTTCTGGATTGATGCAGCGTGAAGCCAAAGACTGGCAGGGACAGCGTCTTTATATAGCGCCTGATAATCCGGTAGGACGGCACCTTGCGCTGGAGCTTAAGCAACAAGGTGCTGTTGTAATCATGCTTCAAAGAGCAAACCTCATGATGCGGTGCTGATAGCTGTCAGTGATTTTCAGCAAAAAATAGCGGAAGGTATGCTGGCTAATGGTTTTGTCGCCAAAAAAATCTGGTGTTGCCAAAGCCTGAACCCTCTGCAGTTTCAGCCTTACAAAGCAAGTTCATCACTTCACAAGCTCAAAGCGCTGCTAAAGCAGACTGTTGCCTCGGTGCTGGATCTGCTGCCGAAAACAAAAATTGTGTATTACGCCGAAAAATACGTCGACAGTAATGTGCTGGTGGCTTTTGCTGCGCATCACTGCCGGCAAAAGGACGTATATCTGCTGGTAAAAGATGCACAAAGGTGTTTTCATCCGGCGCAAATCGATTCGCCATGGCAAGTACGCTGGCTGCTGCAACGTGCCAAAGTGCTGGTGCTGGATCATGAATCTACTGATCCCGTGTTTAACCAGATCCGCACTCAGGCCAAAGTAGTGCAGCTATGGCATGGTTTGCCTTTTAAGCATTTAGCGGGCAATAAACATTTTCCCCATATTCTGGATGAAGCTTTTGTCTCCAGCTCGAGCTGGTTTAATCAGCAGATTTTTCCCGGCATGTTTAAAGCCCGGCATTATCTGGATTTTGGTTATCCACGCAATGATGCTTTGCTGCAAACTCCTGCCGATCGCTGCTGGTTTAACGCTTTACCGCTTAAGCAATTACAGCAGCTGCGATCGGGCAAAAAATTGATTCTGTATATGCCAACCTACCGTGATAACGGCCAGAATGATCACCCTATTGATTGGGTAAAGTTGCAGCAATTTCTGCTTGAGCACAATGCGGTGTTTGTGATGAAAACTCATCCTTTTCTGGCGCCTTTTGATGAACTGCGCCAGCAAGAGGGCTGTGATCGGATTTTCCATTATCCGGGCCGTTTTAATGTCTATCCCTGGCTGGCGGATACGGATTTGCTGATCACCGATTATTCCTCAGTCGCTTTTGACTTTTTGCTTTGCAATAAGCCTGTGCTGCATTTTATCTATGACATAGAGCGGTACGCTCAAGTGCGAGGCCAGTTTGCTATCGGCAAAGAGGATTTTATTGCAGGTAGTGTGGCTGAGGACTTTAGCCAGTTGCTGGAGCAAATGGCGCTGGATTTAGCATCCGACCGTTTTGCAGCTAAGCGTCAGGTGTTGCAGCAAAAATTTAGTATGGTAAACACTGAAGCTTGTCCTGCGCTTATTGATTATTTAGAACAACTTAAACAGCAGCCTTAAAAAGAACACACCACCTTACGGCTAAACTGCTCTATTAAATTCACCCCATCCCAATCCGGGCTAAAACTTAGCGCTTGTCCAACCGGCATCACTCGATCAATGCCTGTATGTGCAGTCATCAGCCAGCTTTTTAGCAAGCTTGGCTCCACACCCCAAACCGTTAAGGTTTGATGGGCCTGCGTCAGCATAGGGTTTAACTGCGTAAGATCTGAAAGTTTTAGTTCGAGGAATAAACCACAACCCTGATGCTGGTTGATAAACACAGGCTCCAGTGTGTGGACTGCTACACGGGAAATGCTTTGTTGTTGCGTCAGCATCAGCTGTTGTGCGCTGCTCATAATCAGCTGCTGCGCTGTGGCTAAGGCCTGATACTGCTCACTGCCATTGAGTGGCTGCTTGTGCTCTATAAGCTCTGTTAAAGCTGGCCAAAACCGCTGCTGTGCTTGTTGTACTTGTGCTGTTTCACCCAACCAGAGAACGGCTTTGGCCGAAGAGCAGCCTTGTTGGGCAAAAGTCAGTTGGTCGCGGTAAAACAGTTGCACCAACTGCTGCAACTGCTCGTTATCTGCAGCAAGCACGGCCTCTGCGCCTAATAAGCATAACGAAAATTTATGGCCAAAACTCAGCTCACGGCCGTGGGCTGGCATCACTAATTGACGTTGTGCCTGGATGGCCTGATCCGAAAAGTCTGCAACAGTTCGCTGTCGC
>CBIMJC010000388.1:0-3359 GCA_966244125.1 uncultured Rheinheimera sp. | reverse complement strand
AAGCGTCACGCTCTTGATCTTCATTCAAATCAGATAACTCAGCCCAGTGCACCGATAAATCGATGTCTTCTGAAAAACGCTGGATGACCTGCCAGCATTTGCTGAGTGCAGTTCCACCTTTGAAAGCAACAGATTTGGCGCCAAGCAGCCGCTCGTCATACAACAGCCGAAGAATTTCAGTGACCCACAGATCTTTTTCCAAAAAATTAGCAGCTAAACCCACCGGATGCTGGGTCGATGCATAACTAAACAGTTCGGATAATTCCTTGTGGCGGTCAGCTTCCGCATACCACTCAAACAGGTTCAAGACAGCAACTCCTGCTGCAATTGCTGTAATTTGTTTTGCCACTGACGTAATTGAGGTACCAACTGCAGTTTATGCAACGCAGGAATAGCTTCCGGGGCACTTAATCCCATTCTGTAAATGGCCATTTTCAGTTTTTCAACCGAAGTATGTTCTGCAGACAAGGTTAATAAGCCACGATAAAAGGTCCCCATAGGTTTACCGGCCCAACGTAGTTTTGTCTCTGCTTTATGTCTGACCACTACCAGTTGATTACCGATCCGAAACTCCCGGCTGGGGCCTGAAGTCCAATACACTGTTTTAACAGGGGCTTGAGTTTGTAAGCCAAGCCGATAAGCAGAATCCAAGCCTTGCGGAACTATCTTGTGCCCATGTGTCTTAGCCCAGCTTAATGCTACATCTTCAGCCTTGGCTGCGATTTTGACAGAGGGAAGGTTTTTCAAAGACTTAGGCCGGGCATATATTCCCTTAGCCACCCGAACCAGAATTCCTTGTTGCGTCAGTCGGCTCATTGCTTTTTGCACAGAAGTGACAGAACCCAAAGCATAAAATCCCTCCACAGGGAAAGGCGAGCCTTTCTGCAAGCGCTGTACTCTGGTTTTTACAAGTTCTGCGACTGACATAAAACAAATAAACTCTGACATCATTTAATTAGGTTAAAACATCATACACCTTATATATAAAGAATTTCAATGAATATTACGTCAGGATATACATATCTACATTCTATATTTTTCACTTAAATTCAGTAGCTATTACCTCAGCAGCGATAGGTGTGATTCAGTAAAAAACTCTGCTATTCACCTTAAAAAATGAGGCGAATAGCAAAGTTATTCACCTCATTTGGGATTTAAACGGCTTTGGCCGAATAAGACAAATCGCTGCTGTAACTACTGCCGGCGATAAAAAATCATGCCGCCGTGGTGCAACGTATTGGCATCAACAAACACGCCGTCAGCGGTAAAACCTGTGTCGTCCCAATAATCAATCTGGTTGCCTTTGACTTCGTAGCGCCCCTGATAAGCACTTTCTCTGCTACCCCGAGCTTCGTCGTAGCGGCCATTGGCAAGCAGCTGCTGACGGATCCGGCCATCTGCTGTCACCCACATGCCCAGATAAGGGTGTTGTGCACTCATTGGTTGATCTCCTTGTTGATCAAAAGATGTCGGAAGAGGAATACGGTTCATCACATCGTCGTATTGAGTTAAATCGAGAAAAGCTATCACTTCGGTGGCACGTAAATCCTTTATCCGGAAAATCCAGACAAAGCTGTTGTTGTAGGGCTTACCGTCCTTCGCCACTGCGGATCCGTCCCAATACACCACCACATCATCGCCTTCGGCCCAAATGTCGTTCACCTTAGGTTTGACGAAAGAAGAGAGCCGGGCCGCAAAGGGTGCAACAGCCTGTTCAATAAACACAGCGCGGCCTTTATAAGTGCCAGCCGCCGGACTGCTGCCTTTGATAGTCCAGACCACATCCTCTGCCAGCACCTCCTGAAAAAATGTGCTGCCACCAGCGGCCCACTTCGCAAAGGCCTGACTAATAAAAGCTTTGTTTTTCTCTGCAACGGCCTTATCTGAACTGGCCTCGGTAAAAAAACTGACCATCATGGCTACAACCAATAGCAGGCTGCTAAACAAGGGGTTTGGTACTGTCATACTGAGTTCTCCTGTTGCTAATGAGTGCTGCAGACCAGCTGTGTTCTGGTCTATTTTTTGTTCAGCATTACTCTGGCTCAGGCAGAACCAAGGGCGATAGAAAGATCCTCCAGACTTATTGCATTATTGTCCGGTTGGATAGCCGCAGTAACGAAGAAACAGTTTTTCAGCTGTAGGAGGAAATGTGGTGATGAATGGATATTAGAGCAAAAATTACGGATAAATTGGGTTGAAATGCCCCTTCATACACTATGGTTTATTCAGCGATCTTCTCTTGTATGCCAAAGCCGCAATATATAAATAGTCTGCTGCTGAAGTTCGTAACGCATCTCAAAATGCCCAACTAATATCCGTCGCACTTCTCGCGGTAAAAACTCGAATAGCTGCTCACCTATACGCGGATTGTTCAGCAATAATGTTGGAGCTTTAGTCAAACTCAGCACCGTTTTTGCAGCAGCCTGCTTATTTTCCGGAGCCAGAAATTCGTAAAGTCGGGCTAAATCCGACAATGCTTTACTGGTCCACTTCAGTTCCATTAACCTGGCACCGCTAAAGGATTATCTGTTCCTAAGCTTTCGGCCCATGCTTGTACAGCCTGATGATCGATGACCTGTCCCGCGTCTACATCAGCTAAAGCTTCACGAGTTAATCGTTCACGCTCTTCTTCCTGTTCCAGCCACGCAGATAAAGCTTGTTTCATAATCCAACCGCGAGAACGCTCTAAACGTTCAGCCATTTGGTCAACTTTTTCAGCCAACGGCAAAGGGATATGAGCGGTTAAAACTTTAGTTCCGACTTGTGCCACAACAATGCTCCTGATGTAAAGTGATTCAAAATTAATCATACTGATTAAACCCTATTCCAGCAAGTTGTAACCTAAGGCCTTTCATTCGCAGCGCAAAAACTTAAAGACAGTTAAATCTTCTGAAACCTTGTCAGACACAACACTGGAGTTGCCCTCTTCCAACACTAGTGCAAAGCCCGAATACAACCTCTGTAATACAGCAACTCCCATAACAAGCAATCACATCCTTCCAACCCCAACATGAGGATCCTTCATAGTGCAGATGAAATAAAAGCATTTTTCTTCATCCAGTCACAGGCGTATAACAGACACATCAACTTTAGACATCCAGACTTCTTAATGGATATTTAAACCGCACAGCAGCGAATCAGAGAGCAGATAAGATGAACCAGTTCACATTCAGCATTCACAGCATTGGTTTTGATGAAAATTATCAGCCAGCCAACAACACCCGTATCACCACCAACTTTGCTAATTTAGCCCGCGGTGAACGCCGTCAGCAGAATCTGCGTAACACCTTAGCCATGATCAACAACCGTTTTAATAACCTGGTGAGTTGGGACAACCCAGACTCGAACCGTTATTCGGT
>CBIMJC010000387.1:0-3370 GCA_966244125.1 uncultured Rheinheimera sp. | reverse complement strand
GAGTTTGTAAAGGACGCAGAGTTGGTTTCTGCAGACCATACCTCAGTAACATTAGAGCCATCCCAGCGAGCCACTTTATAATCGGATTGGAAGAAATAAAGCTGGCCGTTGTACCACTGAATACCAGTTTGCTGGTGGGTGTCACCCACCTTTATCAGCGCATCGCCACTGATATCATATTCAAACAGACTGTAATTTGCGCCAACCTCGGCAGCCGTAAAATAAATCTTGTCATCATGAGCAACAACAGACCCTAAGTCTTCAAACTTCTTGTTATCGAGATACTCAATCTGGCTGCCATCGTAACGCCCGAACTCGTAGCCTTTACCTGCGTCTGGGTTTACAAACATGCCGTACAGCTTGCCTTGATGCTGAATAAAGGCGTCCGTATCATTAAAGCGGGTTCCCAAACCATCCAAGCCAACAGGATTTGCGTCAATCACACTGACAGCACCACGATCTTGTGTCGCGTTGTAACCACCTAAGGTGCCTGTATTAAAGTAACTAATGTCAGTACCTATTTTAAACAACAAAGTACCACTGGCCGGATCGTCATCGTCGGTAATAGTCACTGTCACCTGCTGCGTGCCATTTTCAGTTGCACCGTCCCCACCACTGACACCGGAAATATCCAGCACTACAGTTTCATTGCTTTCATCCAGCGTATCCTGCACCGCGGTGACAGTGGCAGTGCCTGTGGTTTGGCCTGCGGTAATGGTAATGCTGTTATTGCTCAGGTTGTAATCTGTGCCGCTGCCTGTGGCTGTGCCGCTGGCGCTTAAACTTACTGTGGTGTCGGAAGCTGCTGTTGAGCTTAAGGTTGCTGTGACAGTGGCCACACCTGCAGCTTCTGCAATATTGTCAGGACTGACACTCAGACTAACGGCAGGGACTATGCCACTACCGGTGATACTGAAGTTGAACGGCGTTTCGTCACTGTCATTCGATGTAAAACTGACCTCTGCAGTATGGGTAGCCGCCGCCGACGGATCGTACCTTAAGGTAAAGGTCGCCGAACTATTTGCATTGACTGAAGCAGGTGGAGTACCCACAAAACTAAAGTGGCTGGCGCCAGTTCCTGTAATTTGATAATTACTCAAATTCAGAGTTCCAGTACCTGAATTTGCAATGGTAAATACTCTGTCTACTTGTCCGCCTGATACGGATGTACTACCAAAATCTGTATGGTCGCTACTGGAAGGACTCGAATCGCCATCAGCTATGTTTTGGCTATTCCCTGTCACAGCAATTTCCGGTGAGCTGCCACCAGATAACTCAAACACCACTGTGCCGGTCGAGTTCGGTGTATTCACCCGAAGTTCAAGCGTATTGGAGTCGTTAATATACATACTGAACTGGCCATGATTACTCAGGGTACCGCCAGTTCTGCTCACTCCGCTATAGCCAGCAAAAGATATCCCTGTAAACTGCATTAAGTGGTTAACATTGGCCAGGGTGCTGTAGTTCCAGGTGACTACTATAGTATTGTTGCTGGGGTCAATATTAATGGTATAGGCAGGCCCACCTCCGGGCGCAGTCAGGGATGAAGAAAACTCAACCCCAGATCCCACACTGACTGTACTGCCATAAACCCATACTGGCTCGAAAGTTTCTAAGTCCAACTCTTCAGTGGCGAACTTCACCTGAGTGCCGGTAAAATTGAGTACATCTGTATAATCAGGAATGCTAAGGGTTGACGCCTCAACTGCGGCTGACCTGTATTCAAGATCCCAATCTGCACCTTGCACAGCTGCGCCAGTCAAATTGTCTGACGCTGCAATATCGGCCTTCGTCAGGGCGCTTAGTTGCCCGAGAAAAGCAGCGCCGTGCGGCTGCTCAGCAACCTTACAACCATAAAGTAATAAATCTCCGCCCTTATTCAAGGTTGCACCAATGGAAGCAAGTTCAGTCTGCCGTAACATTGCACTTGTACTGTCAAGCTGGAAATCACCAAGCTGAATCAGGCCCGCTTCGCCATGGCTGAAAAGATGAATAGCATCATAGCCACTTTTGCCTTTGGCCCAGGCAGCCATCTGTTTCAGGCCATCCTGCTTGCCATCCAGCCTGACCACTTCGATGCCTTGTTTTACGCCTTTTGCAAGAACCTGCCAGTCCGACACTGAGGTGTCAATAAATGCCACCTCTTTCAGCCTGTTTGTTGTGGGTTCAGCCAGCGTTGTAGCGCTGGCAAGATGGGCAATAACCGCCAGTGACGTACTCAGTAATTTTATTTTAAGACTCACAATTCACCTTCCGCAAAGTCGAGACAAATCGTGTTGCACTGGATGGAGTGCAACAAATCAGCATAGAGAGCAGGATTTAGCTTTATATAAAAACGCTGTATAAGATTATCATTTTTTAGCAAAAAAATATTTCATTTTTATCAGTTGCAGCAATTTTTATCGCCAAAAACAGATAAAATAATAAGAGTGTTACGAAAAATGCCCGCTACTATTCATTCGTGGACTATGCTTCCGGGCCCATTACGCCAAAGTTGAACAGCCGATTTGCTACCAAGGGTTAAGCCTGAGGTACCTGAACTTTATAACCCTTTATATGTTTTAATTAAGCGACCAGACGATCCATATCCTGGCTACTCAACTGCGGGAAAGCGGGTATTTTACTTTTATATCTGTAGCCGGATGCATTGGGGATAAAGGCTTTAAGGTGAGCCTCTGTCCAGTATTCGGTGACGTTTTTTGGTGCGTTTAGCTCCGATCCTAATTCACCACCTTGAAGGTTGTTGGAATGGCAACTGATGCAGCTTTGTTTAAATAACAAAAAGCCCTGATAAGCCGCTGAGTTTTGTGGCGCATGAAACCCTGCCACAGTATGGTCTTGCATTATGCCCCGTTCAATTTAAGCCAGGTGTGTTAGCTATTTTCTTTGTTCTTTTGTGTTTTAAACTCATTGAACCTACATCAACAAAAAATTCGGGGCAAGATGCAGATCTGATAACACAGCTTGTCGGTTCGACACTTGCAGATTTCGCCTCAGCTATCAATAAAGCAACTGCGGTTTCGTCCCTCTGCTTTAGCGCGGTAAAGCGCTTGATCGGCTAACAGAATCATCTCTGCCAATTTCTCTGTACCTTGCTGCAACTCCACAACACCTGCACTAAACTGCAGCGGATAGTCAGGGGCCAATGTCAAACGTTCTGCAGCTGCGACACTGTGCAGGCGATTTAGCACAGCAGTTACGCTACTACGGTCAAGTCCCTGCAGTACCAGCAAAAACTCCTCGCCACCCCAACGACCAAACAAATCTCCAGGACGTAATACAGACTTAGCGACACTGACAAATCGCTTAAGGGCTTCATCACCGGCATCACGGCCTGCGCGCAGAAGAACGTTCCGTAGAGGTCGATCTC
>CBIMJC010000386.1:0-3375 GCA_966244125.1 uncultured Rheinheimera sp. | reverse complement strand
TCGCTATCCGTGAAGGTGGCCGCACAGTAGGTGCTGGTGTAGTATCTAAAGTACTGGCTTAATTGTCAGAACTTTAAAAAGGCCCTTCGGGGCCTTTTTTTATATCTCAACAAAATTAGTTTGATTGCCACCTTGTTTTGTAACGTTAAATTCAAACGTTCGTTTGAATTTGCCTGGTGAACATGCTAGAACTAGCTCATCCGACCATTAAGGGTTTATAAGGAGAGTTCTTGTGAGTCACTACCAAGCGCCGCTGGCCGATATGTCCTTCCAATTATTTGATGTCTGGCAGGTCCAACAGTTCTGGCAACAGCAAGCAGAACTGGCCGAACTGATCGATGCTGATACAGCAGCAGCTATTCTGGAAGAAGCCGCAAAAATTACTGCCGAAAAAATTGCACCTTTAGCTGCGGCTGCAGATGGGCAGGGTGTGTCTTGTGTATCAGGCGAAGTGACGACTCCCTCTCATTACAAAGAATGCTATCAGCTATTGTGTGAAGGTGGCTGGACTGGCTTGTCCGGCGACCCACAATACGGTGGCATGGGCATGCCTAAAAGTTTGTCAGGTTTGTACGACGAGATGATGTGTAGTGCTGACATCGCCTTTTCTTTATATCCTGGCCTGACATCCGGGGCCTGCGTGGCTTTATTACAACACGCCGATGAGGCAACCAAAGCCTTGTACTTGCCGAAGTTATACAGTGGTGAATGGTCAGGTACTATGTGCCTGACCGAATCTCATGCCGGCTCCGACTTGGGTATTATGCGTACTAAGGCAGAACCAACAGCTGATGGCAGTTACCGTATCAGCGGCGAAAAAATCTTTATCACGGCAGGTGAGCATGATCTGACAAACAATATTATTCACCTGGTGCTGGCTAAGTTACCGGACGCTCCGGCCGGTAGTCGCGGCATCTCCCTGTTCTTAGTGCCGAAGTTTAAAGTAGATGCGAATGGCAATCTGGGTGAACGTAATAGCCTGATCTGCAGTTCGGTTGAACACAAGATGGGTATTCATGGTTCTGCCACTTGTGTGTTGAACTTTGATGGTGCCGAGGGCTACCTGATTGGTGAGCCGCACAAAGGCCTGGCTTGTATGTTTACCATGATGAACTATGAGCGTCTGGCGATGGGCAGCCAGGGCTTAGGTGCAGCAGAACGTGCTTACCAGAATGCACTGGCTTATGCTAATGATCGCCTGCAGGGCAGAACCATGACAAAAGATGGCAATAAAGCCGACCCTATTATTGGCCACCCTGATGTAAAACGTATGCTGCTGAATATCAGCAGTATCAATGAGGCGGGCCGGGCCTTTAGTGTTTATGTTGGGCACTTATTGGATCAGGCGAAATTTGCACAAGATGCGAAAGCGCAAGCCAGAGCGAATTTACTGACACCAGTGACTAAAGCTTTTATGACGGACAGGGGGCTGGATGCCTGTATTACGGCCCAGCAAGTATTTGGTGGCCATGGTTATATCCGTGAATGGGGCATGGAGCAGTTGGTCCGAGATGTCCGCATCGCCCAGATTTATGAAGGCACGAATGGTATTCAGGCGGCTGACTTTATGCTGCGTAAAGTGGCGTCGGATCAAGCCGCCGTATTATTAGATCTGATTGATGAGCTCACTGCAGGTTTATCAGGTTCAGCAAAAGCTCAAATCGCCCGCGCGTCAGAGCGCTTTAAGTCAGCAACAGTCTTTTTGCTGGAGCGGGCTAAGGTCCAGCCTGAACTTTTATCCTGGGTGGCAAGTGATTATCTGGATTTAACAGGTTACCTGCTTTATGCACTAATGTGGGACAAGATGGAAGCTGTGTTAGATACGACTAAACACAGTGACGATTTCATCCGGTCCAAACAACTCAAAGCCAAGTTTTACTACAGCAGAGTATTGCCCCGTATTGAAAGCCTGTTCAGCTTAATTGAACAGTTCCCTGCAGAACTATCATCCGCAGAACCAAGGTTGTTCTGACTGGTTTTTACCCTGAGCCACTCACTCCTGCTGGTTAATTAATCAGCGGGGGTTGTCTTTCTCTATCAGTTGAGTATAATGCGCGGCCAGCCATAACTTTGGCAGGCGGGTTAACCAGCAATTGAATTGGTTAACGACAACAGTGCTCCCGATTGGGGAGCAAACGTTACATTGGTGCAGGGGCATTCTTCCATCTAGCGATGGGTAAGAAAGCTTCTGTTTTATTTTGCTCTTTTTGCTCTTTGAGGCTTTGGTTTATGAGTAATCAAAGGATTCGCATCCGTCTGAAAGCGTTCGATCACCGTTTGATCGATCAGTCAACTATGGAAATCGTTGACACAGCTAAGCGTACGGGCGCGCAGGTTCGTGGTCCTATCCCACTTCCGACTCGCCAGGAACGTTTCACTGTATTGATTTCTCCTCACGTGAATAAAGATGCACGTGACCAGTACGAAATCCGTACCCACAAGCGTTTAATCGACATCGTTGAACCAACAGAAAAGACTGTTGATGCTCTGATGCGTTTAGATCTGCCTGCTGGCGTTGACGTTCAAATCAGCCTGGGCTAATCAGACAGGTTTTTAGAGAGGTTTAGGATATGGCTATCGGTCTAATCGGTCGTAAAGTGGGAATGACCCGCATCTTCACTGAAGATGGCGTATCAATTCCAGTAACCGTAATCGAAGCAACACCAAACCGCGTTACTGCCATTAAAACGCAAGACGTTCATGGCTATAGCGCACTGCAAGTGACTGCTGGCACTGTTAAGGCTTCTCGCCTGAACAAGCCAGATGCTGGTCAGTTTGCAAAAGCTGGTGTCGAAGCTGGTCGTGGTCTGTGGGAATTCCGCCTGCAGGATAACGAAGGTGCTGACATCGCTGTTGGTAGCGAGATTACTGTTGAAGTTTTCGCAGAGACGAAAAAAGTTGATGTCGTTGGCACATCAAAAGGTAAAGGTTTTGCCGGTACTGTTAAGCGCTGGAATTTCCGTACTCAGGATGCTACGCACGGTAACTCTTTATCTCACCGTGTACCAGGTTCTATTGGTCAAAACCAATCACCAGGTAAAGTATTCAAAGGTAAAAAAATGGCCGGACACATGGGTGCCGAGCGTGTAACAGTCCAGTCTCTGGAAGTTGTACGTGTAGACGCAGCTCGCAACATCCTGTTAGTGAAGGGCGCTGTCCCTGGTGCTATCGGTGGTGATGTGATTGTTAAACCTGCGGTCAAAGGCTAACGTCTGGAGGAGATGAGTGATGGAATTAGCATTAAGAGACGCTAAAGGCGTTCTTGAAGTTTCCGAAGCTACCTTTGGACGTGAGTTCAACGAAGCATTGGTACACCAGGTAGTAGTTGCTTATGCAGCTGGTGCCCGTCAAGGTACACGTGCTCAACTGACACGT
>CBIMJC010000385.1:0-3385 GCA_966244125.1 uncultured Rheinheimera sp. | reverse complement strand
AGATACCAAACCCCACAAGGCTTTTGCCTGCTGCTGGGGGTAGATTCAGAGCAGAAAGTGAACCGCTTTTTTACTGCGTTGCAAAGTGGTGGCCAGGTGATACTGCCACCACAGAAGACCTTTTGGTCACCTTGTTACGCCATAGTGACGGATCGTTTTGCTGTGCCCTGGAAAATTAATGGTGTGTATTGAGCCCTTTGGGCGGCAAGACTGTGTATTTTATGAAGAGCGACAGCAAGATGATTACTAAGGTAAAGAAAACCGATCACCCTAAATTATTGGACATTTGGGAAGCCTCGGTCAGAGCTACTCATGACTTTTTAAAGGAAGAGGATCTGCAGGAGTTAAAACCTCTTATCCTTGAGCAGTATTTTGATGCCGTTGAGTTACGCTGCGTGAAAAACAGCCTGGGCGAAATTCTCGGATTTTGTGGTGTGCATGGTGACAGCCTCGAAATGCTGTTTATCGCGCCAGAGCAGCGCGGTAAAGGTCTTGGCTCATTGTTAACAGAGTATGCAATAAATGAGCTTGGCGTAACTAAAGTGGATGTGAATGAACAGAATCAACAAGCTTTGGGGTTTTATCAGCAGCTTGGTTTTACTGTCATTGGCCGTTCTGCTCTGGACGGACAAGGCAAAGCTTATCCTCTGCTGCACATGGCACTGTGACCCCGCAACAAAGGGATCCAGCGCCTTTTTGCTGCAGCTTCTGCTTTATTGGCAACTCCACAGATAATCCCGCCCGGCTTGTGTCGGCACATCAATCAAATAGCTATTGGCCAAAGACAGTTGTGGCAGGTTTTTGTTTGTGTGTTTCAGCGGTGTTTTAATCTGCGCCTGCTGGTAAAAAGGGTTGGGGTTTGCTGAGCTGTCCTTGGCTTTGTACACCTTAAAGTGGCTGACTGCAGGCAAAGGTGAATAGCTGCGCAGACGTAAATTACCGCCTAAGCGCGAGTGGATTTTTAGCTTATAGACTTGGCCGTTTTGCCAGCTCATATCCAGCACAAAACCACCACGCATCATCAGTCCTGTGACTGCGCCATTGGGCCATTCTTGTGGTAAAGCCGGTAGCAGATGTACAGCGCCATCATGACTTTGCGCCAGCATTTCCGCCATACCTGAGGTAAAGCCAAAATTGCCGTCAATCTGAAAAGGCGGGTGGGCATCAAACATATTGGGGTAAGTGCCGCCGCTTTCGGATATTTTGCCATCTGACGTCAGGGCAGGTTTGATTTGGTCACGCATCAGCTTCAAAGCCCTGTCGCCATCCAAAAGGCGGGCCCATAAATTAATTTTCCAGTTCATCGACCAGCCGGTGGACGGGTCGCCGCGTTGCTCCATCGTCACTTTGGCCGCATTAAATAACTCAGGCGAACGCAAAGGCGATATCTGGTTACTGGGATAAAGCCCATACAAATGCGAGACATGACGGTGTTTGTCTTGTGGGTCGTCCCAGTCGTGCAGCCATTCCTGCAACTGATGGTATTGACCTATTTGCATAGGCGGCAGGCGGGACAGCATATTCTGCCAGGCGGGTATATGCTGTTTGTCTTTGCCTAAAATAGTGGCGGCCGCTATGGTATTGGACAACAGGTCAAAAAGCAGTTGATTGTCCATAGTGACACCAGCAGCGATTTTAGTGCCTGTGGCTTTGGGCGCGTTTTCCGGTGACATGGAAGGGGATACAATCAGCCACTGCTTATCCGGTGATTCAATTAAAAAATCTTCAAAAAACTCTACCGCAGCTTTCATCACAGGGTAGACCTCCGCCAGATAGGTGTTGTCGCCACTGTACAGATACTTTTGCCATAAATGCTGGCTTAACCAGGCGTTACTGGTCGGCCATGACCCCCAGCTGTAATCGACGCCACCTGTGATGCGCCAGATATCTGTATTGTGATGCGCCATCCAGCCACGGGCGCCGTACATGCTTTTGGCGCTTTGTTGCCCTGTGACTGACAACTCCTTAATCATCTGGATAAAAGGTTGATGCAACTCCGTTAGTTGTGTCACTTCTGCTGGCCAGTAGTTCATTTGTGCATTGATATTTAAGGTGTATTTGCTATCCCATGGCGGGTCTTGTCTGTGATTCCATAAGCCCTGCAAATTAGCCGGCTGACCACCGGGTTGTGAAGAGGAAATGAGTAAATAGCGGCCAAACTGAAAGTACAGACTGGCAAGCTCTGGGTCGTGCCGCTGCGCAAATAAACGGATGCGCTGATCCGTCGGCTCGGCACTAAAGTCACTTTTGCCCAGATCTAAAGTCACCCGGTCAAAATAGTTTTTGTAGACCTTACTGTGGGCTGTTTTACGGGCCTGATAGGGCTGTTGCTGAAACTGTTGTTGTGCTTTGGTCAGATACTGCTGAGCGCGCTTCAGTGCATCAGCGCTGATATCTTTGTAATTAACAAAGTTGGTCGCCATGGAAAGCAGTAGTAGTACCGAATCGGCGTTTTCCACCTGGATCTGATGATTGGTTTGGCTTAGGCTGCCACCACTGTTTTGCACCTGAAGCAGCGAGGCCAGTTGCACTTGCCCTTGAATACCTTCGTGATCAGCCGATTGCAGCTGCATCGCTACTGTATTGGCATTTTGTGTTGAAAAAGCCGCCCTGGCCGGATGGGACAAGTAGGCTTTAAAGCTGAGCTGACCAGGTTTACTGGCGGTTAATCTGACCACCAGCACCTGATCCACCAGTGAGGTAAAAACTTCGCGGTTGTAGATCACATCCCCTACCTGATAGCTGGTGCTGGCTACTGCATTGGCTATATCCAAATCGCGGTAATAATGGCTATAGCTTGTATGACCCGGAAACTCCAGCTGTAAGTGACCTGCGCTTTGATAAGGCATGCCTTGTGCTCCCTGGCTGGTAATTGTTTTAGCAGCCAGAGCTTCGGCGGAGGCATAGTCGCCGGTGGTTATTAAACGACGGATCTCTGGCAGTGATGAAAGTGCCGCTGTATTGATATTGTTATGGGGGCCGCCTGCCCAAAAGCTGTTTTCATTAAGCTGAATGGTTTCGTCGGACGGCTTGCCATAGACCATAGCGCCTAAACGGCCATTGCCTAAAGGCAAGGCTTCTTCCCATAACTTAGCGGGTTGGTTATACCAAAGCTTTAAATCTGTCGCAGCAGGAGCGGCGGGCGTGGCGAAAGCGACACAACTTAGTAAGCTAAATAAAGTCAGTAAAGAAAATTGCACAGTTGTTGTCATCACCGCCGGGATCCCTGAAATTATGTGTTTACCTTCAAGTCGTGATGGTTAGGTTTAACCGTCTGATTTTGATATGTATATAGTTTTTATCCTTAAGTTGGTTAAGATTTTTTGTCGCTCAGACCAGCAGCAGGCAGCCTGTCGTTTCTGACATTCAGTGCCAACTGCTCTTT
>CBIMJC010000384.1:0-3390 GCA_966244125.1 uncultured Rheinheimera sp. | reverse complement strand
GCCTGCAGCAATAATGGCCATACGTTGCCAGACCGTTTTGCTGTTAAAACTTAAATCTTTAAATTGGGGTAATACAGGGTCGATTCTCTCATCCAGCATGCGGACATAACCACCCAGCGGGATCATCGCAATCACAAACTCTGTGCCTTGTTTGTCACGCCAGCGGTAAATCGCCTTACCAAAACCTATAGAAAAACGTTTCACCAGCACATTGTTCTTCCGCGCCACCCAGAAATGGCCGAATTCATGCACTGTCACCAACAGGCCAATGGCAATCACAAAGCTGATTAAATTCCAGATAAAACCCGACATTAATTCACCTTTTTCAGTTGGTTTTGCACATAGGCTCTGGCCTGTTGATCAAGTCCCAGAATACTTTCTAAATCAGGCGCTTTTATCGAGGCAAAACGCTCCAGGGCTTTTTCGTTTAATAACGCTATATCGGTAAAACGGATTTGCCCGGCTAAAAATGCTGCCACCGTCATCTCGTTGGCTGCGTTTAAGGCTGTCGTAGCCCCCTGACCATAACCACAAGCCGCTATCGCCAGATACAAATTCGGGTAACGTTGTGGCTCTGGTTTAGAGAAACTAAAGTCAGCCAGCTCAAAAAAATTCAGTGGCTTCACATTGGTTTGTATACGCTCTGGATAAGCCAGTGCGTGGGCTATAGGAGTGCGCATATCGGGCTGGCCTAACTGCGCCAGCACTGAACCGTCCGTGTATTGCACCATAGAATGGATAATGCTTTGCGGATGGATCACCACCTGAATGTCTTCAGCGGCACAGTTAAACAACCAGCGGGCCTCAATAAACTCCAGGCCTTTATTCATCATAGTGGCGCTGTCGACAGAGATTTTCTGGCCCATCACCCAATTTGGATGAGCCACAGCCTGAGCTGGTGTAATAGCGGAAAACTCAGTCAGATCTTTACGTAAAAACGGACCGCCACTGCCGGTCAGTAACAGCTTACTAATGCCAAAATCAGCCAACTTCTGAGTTGCGGTATTTTGTTGTAAAGCGGAAGGCAAACACTGAAAAATGGCATTGTGTTCACTGTCGATCGGCAATAAAGTGGCGCCACATTGCTGCACTTTGTTGATAAAAAGTTCACCACTCATCACCAGCGCTTCTTTATTGGCCAGCAACACAGTTTTACCTTGTTCAACAGCGGCCAAAGTAGGTAATAAACCTGCCGCGCCTACTATAGCCGCCATCACTATGTCGGCATCAGGATGAGCGGCTAAATCGCAAAGTGCTGCAGCACCAGAATAAACTTCAGTTGCAAGATGAGCGTCTTTTACCATCTGGCGTAATTTGTCTGCAGCCTGTGGCTCTGTCATAACGGCATAACGGGGCTTAAACTGCAAAATTTGCGCAAACAGCTTATCGACCGAAGTAGCACCGGTTAAACCCAGCACCTGATACAGTTCAGGATGCATGGCTACTACGTCTAATGTATTACAACCAATAGAACCTGTAGCTCCGAGGATCACCAGGGTCCGCATTACGCGAAACCTCCAATCAGTGCAACCAATACAGCATACAAGGGCGCTGTGGCCGTCAGGCTGTCAATCCGGTCTAAAATACCGCCATGTCCCGGAATAATGCTGCCGCTGTCTTTTAAGCCAGCTACACGTTTAAACATACTTTCGCTTAAATCGCCAAACACTGACAAAATAGTCAGCACTAAAGCTGCCAGATACCAGGTCGCAACTTCTTCTGGAAATCCATGGTAATAAGCCACAGCGGTCACCAGCAGCATGACAAATGCCACACCACCGAGCATGCCTTCCAGTGTTTTCCCCGGACTTACAGCCGGTAATAACTTACGTTTACCAAAAGGTTTACCAATAAAATAACCACCAATATCAGCCGCCCAGACAATGCCAAGCAGCAAACAGATCAGCCAGGCCCCTGTATAGCTGGATTGATGAAAATCGACAGAACGAATTAATAACAAGGCTGTCCAGGCTGGCACTAAAGTAAACCAGCCCATCAGAGCACGACGCAGATGGCCCTGAGCCCAGCTTTGGCTGCTACGCGGGTAACTTAACACCAGCAGCACGGCCACCAGCCACCAAATAACACCCAGAGCTAATAAAGAGTTACTCAAATGGTCCAGTTGTACCGGCCAGTACGCCGTATCTGGCAGTTGCCAATAAATCAGTGCCATGCTCAGTGCAACGACGGAGATAAAACTATACTGGCTGGATTTGGTTTTGTAGCCACAAAACAGGCTCCACTCCCAGGCGCCAATCAAAAAAGCGGCGGCAATAAAAATAGCAAAATAATGCAAAGGAAGAAAAAAAACTGCGGCTAACGCCAGAGGCGCCATGATCAGGGCTGTAATGACTCGTTGCTTAAACAAATTGGTTATCCTTGTATCGGACGCATTGCCAGCTCACGGATTTGCGCTCCGGTACAGCCAAAACGCCTTTCCCGACCGGCGTAGGTTGCCAAAGCTTCCGAAAACACCTGATCATCAAAATCTGGCCATAAAGTTTCGGTAAACCATAACTCAGCATAAGCAGCTTGCCACAACAAAAAGTTACTGATGCGCACATCACCACCAGTACGGATCATCAAATCCAGTTCTGGCTGCTCATGCATTTGCATGCAGCCCGATAACATTTGTTCGTCAATTTGTGCTGCAGTCAGCTCACCATCAGCCACTTTTTGTGCCAACTGTTGTGCCGCCTGCACTATGTCCCAGCGACCACCATAATTGGCGGCTACGTTCAGGGTCAAAGCTGTATTCTGAGCTGTAAGCTGTTGCGCCTCTTTAATATGTTGTTTTAGTTTGTCGCTAAAAGGAGACAAGTCTCCGATAATATTCAGCCGTACATTATTCTTATGCAGGGTTTTTACTTCCTGCTGCAACACTAATAAAAACAGTTGCATCAAACCACTGACTTCATCTTCCGGACGACGCCAGTTTTCACTGCTAAAGGCAAATAAGGTAAGAGAGCGGATGCCCAATTTACGGCAAAAGCTCACAGCACGACGCACAGCGTCTACCCCTTTTTTATGGCCCCATACCCGGGGTTTGCCTTGCCGTTCAGCCCAGCGTCCGTTGCCGTCCATGATAATGGCGACATGTTGTGGCAACGCGTTTTTTAACGCGGTTTGCACTTCTGTCATCTGAATCCGACCTTGTCACAATAATAAAAAACGCCGCGAAGTATACCCCACACGGCGCTATTTCCCTAATCAGGGCTGGGTTGATTAAACTTCCATCAACTCTTTTTCTTTGTCCGCTAATACTTCGTCCACTTTCTTAACGAAAGCGTCGGTCAGCTTTTGAACTTCTTCTGCTGCTTTACGTTCATCGTCTTCACCGATTTCTTTATCTTTTAATAAAGCTTTGAAATCAGCATTCGCATCACGGCG
>CBIMJC010000383.1:0-3392 GCA_966244125.1 uncultured Rheinheimera sp. | reverse complement strand
ATCATGGTCGGTACGTCGTGACCCATCGCATTCATCGTATGGTGTGATTTATGGCAATGGAAGGCCCAGTCACCTTCTTCGTCGGCCAGCAATTCAATTTGCCGCATCTGTCCTACAGCCACATCTGTAGTGACTTCAGGCCAGCGGGCTGAAGGAGGTACAGGACCACCGTCTGTGCCTGTGACGGTAAACTCATGGCCATGAATGTGAATAGGGTGATTGGTCATGGTCAGATTACCAATCCGGATCCGTACTTTATCGTTTTTACGCACCACTAAAGGGTCTATGCCGGGGAAAACCCGGCTATTCCAGGTCCAGAGATTAAAGTCGGTCATGGTCATAATTTTGGGCGTAGCACTGCCGGGTTCTATGTCGTAAGCGTTCAGCAGGAAACAGAAATCACGGTCTACCTCGTCGATATGAGGATGTGCATCTTTTGGGTGGGTGATCCACATGCCCATCATGCCCATGGCCATCTGCACCATTTCGTCAGCATGAGGATGGTACATAAAAGTGCCGGGGCGGCGGGCGATAAACTCATACATAAAGGTTTTACCAGGCTGGATAGCGCGCTGATTTAAGCCAGATACACCATCCATCCCATTAGGCAAACGCTGGCCATGCCAATGCACTGAAGTATGTTCAGGTAACTTGTTAGTGACAAAAATCCGCACTCTGTCACCTTCCACCACCTCTATAGTAGGGCCGGGCGACTGACCGTTATAACCCCACAAATGTGCTTTCATACCGGGAGCCAGTTCACGCACCACGGGCTCTGCCACTAAATGGAATTCCTTAACGCCATTGTTCATCCGCCAGGGTAAAGTCCAGCCGTTTAAGGTAACTACAGGGTTATAAGGCCGGCCTGTGTTGGGCACTAAGGGATCCATAGTGTCAGCGGATTGTTGGATCACGGGTTCAGGCAAAGCGGCCATTGAGCTTCTGCTGACTGCGGCTACACCTACAGCAGCTGTAATAGCACCGACTTTTTTTAATAAATCACGACGGGTTAGCATCACATTCTCCTGTTAATGACCAGCTGCAGCAGCTGTGTTGTTTGTTGTTTCCAGCTCTGCGGCAGGTTGTACTGTTGGACTGCCCCATAAAGTTTGTTGCAGCTGCAGTTCTGACAGATAAAAATCGCGCTGTGCCATCATTTGTCCAGTCACTGTTTCTACCTGAGCCTGGGTATCCGCAATCAGTTCAAAAACGCCAATTAACATGCCGTTGTAACGCAGCACGTTTTGCTGATTAATTTTTTGCGCCAGTGGCACAAGCTGATCCCGGTAGTGCCGGGCTATCTGATAGGAACTTTGGTGTAAGGTCAGGGCCTGACGCACTTCTGCACGGGCTTTTTGTTCCAAAGCTTTGGCTTGCCACCAGGCTTGCTGGTATTGGGCCTGGGCCTTGCTGATGCGGGCAGAACCTGAATCAAACAAAGGCAGTTCAAAGCCTAAAGCTACTTCACGCTCCTCACTGTGTTGCACTGAACCGGCAATTTCAGCAGATAAACCCCGGACAAAACGGCTGTTTTTCTCAAGCCCTAATTGCAGTTCCAATTGGCTTAAGCGGGCTTGGGCCTGTTGCAGATCCAGCCGGTGCGCCATGGCCTGTTGCTCCATATCCTGCTGTAGTGGCAAAGTTTCAGGAATAGCAGGCAGATAAGCAGGTAATTGCAAAGCGGTTTGCGGCGCTAAACCAAGCTGCAAATAAAGCTGCTCACGGCTTTGTTGCTGTTGTTGCTGCGCTTGCGCCAGTTGCAGCCGGATTTGCGCCGCAAATTTCAGCTGACGGGCTTGTTGTAGTTCGCTGTAATTGCCAACCTGATACATCCGATTGGCCAATTCAGCCGACGCATCTATAGCTTCCTGCACTGTAAGCAGATAGTCATAACGCTGCTGTGCTGTAACTGCTTCAATAAAAGCGCTGCGGCTTTGTGTCAGCAGATTAATTAACTGCAAAGCGACTTGTTGCTGCTGTTGCTGTGCTTGCTGCGCAGCAATGGCTTTGTCCCGGCTTAAAAAAATCAACTTAAACAGGTTTAGCGAAAAATCGAGCTCAGTGTTGTAGCCTTCTTCCCCCCGGCTTCTGGTCAGTCTGAACCCTGGGTTAGGTAATAAGCCCGCCTGGGTTAAATCTGCTTTGCTGATGGCCACCGAGGCCAATGCAGCCAGAAAATCCGGATTATTTAATACCGCAATACGGCTGACGTTTTCTGCGGTTAAAGGTTCAGCCAGCAGCCGGGCTATTTCCTGGTCTGCTTCTGCTCTTAACGCAGGATCTGTGGCGGACAACTGAAGCTGCATCGCTGCAGCCGTTTGCACTAAGACTTCAGGCTGCTCTGGTGTTTTGGTTACGGCACAGGCACTTAGTAGCAGCACAGCCATCAGTGGACAAAACTTAGTGATGATGTTCATTTTCATCTCCTGTTTTTACCTTTTGCTGCTCTGAATAAGCTTCAGGCATGGTATGCCCGGAGTGATCCATAGGCATCGGATGCCTGGAATGGTCCATAGCTTCGGAATGTTTGGAGTGATCCATAGGCATCGAATGCCTGGAATGATCCATAGCTTCGGAATGTTTGGAGTGATCCATAGCTTCGGAATGCCCGGAGTGGTCCATAGGCATCGAATGCTTGGAGTGGTCCATAGCTTCGGAATGTTTGGAGTGGTCCATAGGCATCGAATGATTGGAATGGTCCATGCCCTGATGGCCACCGGCTTCACTGGCGTAATATTGCCAGCCACCCAATTCTGCCACTTTTTGGTTGGCTTTTTTCCAGTCTGTGGTGTTGTTTTGCAAAGTTACAGTAGTAAGAGGCTGAACTGTTGTCTCTTCTGTTGCGCCGGCTAACGCTGAAGCGGAAAACGCCATGGCGGCACAGAAGAGTGCCGGATAAATAAACTGATGCATAAAATCATAACCTGTTTAATGAAGCTGAAAAACACACCACGGACACAGCATTCAAGTTGGCTGTTGTGGTGTAACCAGGGTGATCAGCTGTATAAACGGGGCGGTCGTTCCAGACCTGAGAGAGTCAGAGGCAAAACTGAAGAATTAAAGCTGAGGATCCGCTCAGTTTGAACTGGGGCGGCAATAAAGTCCGACGGATTGATCATCAGTACTGCGGCAGCACAACTGACAGCACAGCCGGAACAGGACAATTGGTGATCATCCATAACAAAGTAACCAGCATCATTAACGGCCATCAGATGCTCTGAATGCTCAGGCATGCTGTGATGGTTGTGTTCTGGCATCATCTGGTGTTCTGAAGTTTGGCTATGACTGATTGAATGATCCGGACCACAACATAACATAGCGGCAGCTGCCACTCCCTTAAACAGGAGTAAGCCGATAAGCATCAGTAATGTCAGACGGGATATTTTCCCGCG
>CBIMJC010000382.1:0-3457 GCA_966244125.1 uncultured Rheinheimera sp. | reverse complement strand
TGTGCGAAAAAAGATGTAAACCGTTATCTGGTGATTTTAGGAGAGCGTGGTTCGGCCACCGCAGCAGGTTATTTACAATGGGGTGAACTGGATATGGCAGCAGCCAGCATTCAGTGGAATAGCCAGAAAATTCAGGTGTCAGGCCCAACAGGCCTCAAAAATCGCAGCTATAACAGAGTGATAGCCGATTTACATCTGGAAGCTGATGTACTTTGGGCCAGCGCTGTACTCGACAGTTCTGACAATGGGCCTTTCAGCAGCGCTGTGTATCCACTGGCTTTGGTTAACCCAACAGCCAAACAGCCGCTGAGCTTAATGGCTGAACGACCAGTGCTGTGGCAAATCGACGGTTTTAAAGTAGAAGCTATCGCCAGCCCAAGTCCTTTACTGCCGGGCTCAGCTCTGGTGATAGGCACAGACGATGAAAATTACCACGGCCAGTTCCGGCCTTTAGCGACCACAGAGCAAAGCCCTTATGGCAATCCAAAACCAGCCGAACCCACAACAAAATAACCCGCTGCATGGTTTTACCCTGCAGCAAATTCTGGAGTTGTTAATTGAGCACTATGGTGGCTTTGCGCCTCTGGCAAAACAAATCCCGCTCAAATGTTTCAGCAACAACCCCAGCATTAAATCCAGCCTGACCTTTTTACGCAAAACACCCTGGGCCAGAACTCAGGTTGAAGAATTGTTTATCAAACTGAAGTTGTATTAGCGGGGTCATATTAGCGGGATCATAGCGGGGTCAGGCCTGACCCCATTGGTGGTCCCGGAATTGTAAGGGTCTTGCATTGCTTGCTGCTGACAAGTTGCAGCAGTTCCTCATCAGATAGCTGTGATTGCTCGTCGCCGGCAGTGAATGACTGCAGACCAATAATCTGATTGCGGCCTTTTGCTTTTGCCTGATACAACAGCTGATCCGCCAGTTTTAACGCCGTATCCCAGTGCAGATGTTGTTGTCCGTCCTGTCTTAGCGGCAAGTTGACATAACCACCACTTAAGGTTACCCGTATCGGCTCAGGTTCAGTCTGCAAAGGCTGACTGGCAATATCAAACAAAATACGGCTGGCAAATTCCGGCAAAATCTCAACCTGGCTCTGCTGCAGCACCAGCAAAAACTCTTCGCCTCCCCAGCGGATCACTAAATCATCAGTGCGGCACAAGGCTTTTAGCTTTTGCGCCACAGCGATCAGGATTTCGTCACCGGCAGCATGACCAAAACCATCATTAATCTGTTTAAAATGGTCAATATCCAGCAGAAAAACAGTGTAATTGTCACTGGTTTTGCGGCGCTCTGCAGACGCAGCGCCAGCCTGTGAGCCTGCGATATAACGCTGCAAAGCCCTGCGGTTTAACAGCCCTGTTAATGGATCATGCACAGACTGCTGTTGCAGTATTTGATTGTTTTTACTCAACAACTGGTTCACTTTACGACTGCTGATGTAGGCATAAAACAACAAGACCGCAATCAGCAGCACCAATAATACAGCCAGCAGGATCAAACGCTGCGTCAGGGTACGGTTGTCCAGCTCCTGACGTTGTAACTCAGTTTGCTGTTCCAACAGTTTAATTTGTAAGGCATTTTCCTGAGACTGATATTTAATTTGCAGTTCACTGAAGACTTTATCCCGTTCCGACTGGAAAAATTCATCTTTGAGTCGTTGCTGCTGTTTTAATGCCTGCGCCTGCAATTGATACTGTCCGGCCACCTCGTAGGCATCAGCCAACAAGCCCTGCATTTGTGCAACCTGACTGGCCGGAGCAAAAGTGCTGAATACTTCAACAGCACTGCGCATTTCAGCCAGACCTGTCTCAAAATCCCCCCGCATCACTTTGATGTAACCCAGATTAAAATCAATCACTGTGCCTTCAGTGTTATTGTTGATGGATTTGGCAATCTCCTTCGCGTGCTTCAAATACTGTTCTGCCCGCTGGTAATTTTTTAACAATAACAAGCCAGCACCCGCATTGTTGTAGCCAGCCAGTTCAACACGTTTATTTCCCTGCTTTTTGCCAAAATGGGCCGCCTGAATAAAGTCCTCAGAGCTTTGTTCTGACAGACCATTCAGCTCACGCGCCGCATATGCCCGATTCAGATAAAGCTCCGCCAGCCTCTGTGTTAAGTTGTGTTTACCGGCCTCGGCAATGGTTTTATCAAGCAGCTCCAGTGCTACTTTGAAATTCTGTAACGACAACTGCACTCTGGAAATATGCAGATTCAGGAATTGGCGACGGCTGTGGGTGATCGCATCGTCCTTGTCCGCAATAGCACTGTGGGCTTTTAGTAAGTGTTCCAGCGCAGCTTCAAATTTACGGTTTGCCTGTAACACTCTGCCAATCACATGGTGGCAGTAATAACGTACCCTAGGGTTGGTCACTGCGGCCAGTTGTTGTTCAATAGCAGCAATAAGCTCCTGACTTTTGCCGGGTTCGTTGTTCTGCAGATAAATATCAGCCTTTACCGCCACTAATTCAGCAGTGGCCGCAGCTGAAGCACGGACTTCAGACATAGCCAGAACTGAGTCGGCCAGCTCAAGAGCTGCATGAGTTTTATGCTGATCAAAAGCCAAAAACAGGCTCAGATACCCTTGTGCTCTGGCATAAGTTTCTACCGCTGACGCCGGACTGAGAGTCATCACCAGTTCACGGAGTTTTACGTTATCCTGTGGGTAATTCGCCACGCCTGTCAGTTGGTCCAGTTGCTGTTCCACAGCGGCGTCAGTCTGGGCAACTGCGGCTTTGCTCTGGCTGACAGCAGCAAACAAAAGAAGCATAAAAATCAGAGGGTAAAAGCAGAAATACTGTAGTTTTCCTGTCGTCAATGTGCTGGGTCCGGCTTCAGGTTAGTTAAAAATGCGACTTTTATACTATCAGTTTTTTCATTATTGATAAGTCTGTAATCGACTTAACTGTGCAAAATTGTGATTTTGGCACCATGCTACTGCTGTGAGCTATGTAAGCTGACGACCTGACGCTGCTGAAACTAAATGGTCGGGATGCATCAGCAGCATCCCGTTGCCCAAAGTTCAGCGAAACAGCAGTCAAAGAGGTAGATCAAACCAAAGAGCCCTGACAGCTTCAGCACCGGCACTCACACTCAGTTCCGTCAACTGCGCCAGCTTGATGCCGTCCCCTGCTTTTAAGCTCCGATCCGCGACTGTCAGTTCACCGTTGATCAGATGCAGGTAATAAAGCCTGTCCAACCGCACTGGCATAAACTGCTGCTGTCCGGATAACAAAATCAACTGCGATAAGCTGGCGTCCTGTTTAATTGTCAAAGTACCATTGCGGCCGTCCGGCGTAATGACTTCGGTTAAACCTGGTGCCTGACCAAAGTTTTTTTGCTGATAACCCGGTGCGCCATTGAGCTGATTCGGCTGGATCCAGATTTGCAAAAACTTCAGCCTTTCGGTGGTGCTGGCATTGTATTCACTGTGTGAAATCCCTTTGCCTGCAC
>CBIMJC010000381.1:0-3474 GCA_966244125.1 uncultured Rheinheimera sp. | reverse complement strand
GCGACCCCCGGCGTGACAGGCCGGTATTCTAACCGACTGAACTACCGCTCCGCGCCAATACAATGCAGCATTTTCAATTGGGTATGCTGCGTTGCGGCGGGAATAATACGGATTCACCAGAGGGCCGTCAACGACTTTTTTGCCGCTTTTGTTTATTCCTTAATCATCCGGTAAAGAAAGTTCCATAATGTCGTTTTTCCTGGCGTTTTTTTGTGCTGCGCTGCTCGTTTTTGCTTCAGTAGTTCCAGGCATCGCCAGCGTATCCAGATCCATTGGCTTCTCTTTTTTCGAGAATAAGCTTTTAAAGGAACGATCAGTCGCCACCATCCAGATAGCAAAACCACCACCACCCAGGATCACAACATTACTCAGGATCACTAAAAACCAGGGAAAGGATTTTTCTTCGGCTACTGGTTCCGGCTGCACGGCCTGGGGATTTTCTGCAACGGCAGCGGCTTTATCGCCCTGGCTTTCCGGCATAGTCTCAGGAGCGACAGGTTCGGGCTCGGCAACTTCGGCAACAAAAGAAGCTTGTGGCAACGTAATGACCACATTCCTTCCGTTTATAGTCTGAGCAAACAGGGTACTGTCAACTTTGTAAGTCCCACTGGCGTAATTAACAATTTTCAGCTTTTTGTCCACTTCTGCGCTTTCGCCTAAAGTAAAACTCTGCACTTCGTTATTGGGAAACCGGACTTTGCCCTGTAAAGCTACAGAGCGGGGATTGATCATCGGATCTGTCACTTTAAAAGTCAGCCAATGTAAATCTTCGGCTTTTGTCGCCTGAGTCACCTCAAAACTGATTGGACTTTTGTGCAGTATCACCGCTTCCTGCACCACTTCACGGGTATACAAAGGAGTTTTCACCACAAATTTGGGTTGCCACTGGCCAGGTTTCATTTCCAGTTTAAATTCACCGGTAAAAATACCGTCTCTGGGTCTTTCATCAAAGTTACGGCCATCGTCTGCCAGGGTCGTCAGCTCAATCACACCAGCGCCAAAGTTTTCATACTCCGAATTATTACTGCTGATAAACAACACATCGAGACGTAATAAATCGCGGAAATCTTTTGCCACTATGGCTTTTCCACCATTAGTCAGAGTGGCTGTGACTTTGATGGTTTCCCCCGCCATCAGATGCTCAGGCAATGGCTCCACTTTCAGCTCAATATCTGTCAGCACCATAATTTTACTTTCAGGCAGTATCTGTCCTAATGCCTGCCAGGGGCCCGGTGTTGGCCGTTTAATTTTAATCAAATCGTAGGTCTGATCGTCATACCACTGCACATCCTGATCACTGGCATTGACCACATTAATTTTGCTGCCATCGGGCCTGACCAAAATCACAGAGGGCGACCCCCTCTTGCGGAAAAACACCATGGTAATTTCTTCCACTTCGTAGTCGATGCGGAATCTGTTATCAAACAACGGGATCTGGTTTTTCGCTGGCAAATCAGGCAGCAGGCTCAGGCCTGTAGGGTCTTCAACTGAAGGAGTTTCTGCCGTTGTAGCCGCCTCCTGTGCCAGAAGTTGCAGACTAAAACACAACAGCAGTATTTGAATTAATTTCGCCACAAACAACTCCCTCCCTTTTTCTGCACCAGATCCAGCCGCTGTTCATGCGATTGCAATTCAGTTTCAGAAGCAAAAATAACAGGCAAACGGCTGGTCCTTTTCAGCTGCCCTACCACCAGGTTTTGTTCGGTTGAAGCTTGTTCCTCATTGGCTAAATTTAAGCTGACCTGCCCACCTGTCATCGCCAGATACACATCAGCCAGAATTTCAGCATCTAATAAAGCGCCGTGTAAGGTACGGTGGCTGTTATTGATGTCGTAACGACGGCACAAAGCGTCGAGGTTATTTTTTTGGCCCGGATGCGCTTCACGCGCCATTTTTAATGTATCCAGCACGGCACAAATATCAGTGACAGGCGCAAGAGCCGGACGCAGCAAATTAAACTCGTGGTTGATAAAGCCAACGTCAAAGGCTGCGTTATGGATCACCAGTTCAGCACCAGCAATGTACTGGCAAAACTGCTCGGCTATATCCGCAAAACGGGGTTTGCCAATTAAAAACTCATTGGTAATACCGTGAACCGCAATAGCTTCCTGATCAATCAGCCGGTCCGGTTGTAAATAGACATGGAAATTATTGCCGGTCAGCCGACGATTAATCAGCTCGACGCAACCAATTTCAATGATGCGATGGCCTTCCTGTGGACTTAAACCTGTGGTCTCGGTGTCGAGTACTATCTGTCTTTTCAGCATTCTGATTCGTGTTCTTAGCGCTTTTACGTTAGATTATACGCCGATTTCAGTTGTGGGAAGCATCGATGCGTAAAAGGGTTGCGATTTATACAGACGGGTCTTGTCTTGGAAACCCGGGACCGGGCGGTTATGGCGTGGTGTTACGCTATCAGCAACACCAAAAAGAAATGTCTGCAGGTTATCAACAAACCACCAACAACAGAATGGAACTACTGGCTGCTATTGTCGGCCTTGAAAGTTTGAAGCAGCCCTGCGATGTGGATTTAACCACAGACAGTCAATATGTACGTTTGGGAATAACGCAGTGGCTGGCCAACTGGAAAAAGAATAACTGGAAAACCAGTCAGAAAGAACCGGTAAAAAACCAGGATTTATGGCGGCGTTTAGATGCAGCTTGTCAGGGTCATACAGTGCACTGGCATTGGGTTAAAGGCCACGCCGGGCATCCGGAAAACGAACGCTGTGATGAGTTAGCGCGAGTTGCAGCCACCCATCAGGCGACCGAAGTAGACGAAGGGTTTCAGCCCTCTGTCTGAGAGGGTAACCGGCAACTTAACGGACTATAGGCCACAACAGCGAAACCGCAGTGGCAATAAGTAAAACGGAAAAGAGTTTACGCACCCAGAGCTGTGGAATATAAGCCGATAAGATAATGCCAAACAGGCTGCCACAAGCTCCGATCAAACCGAGCCAGCCGATCAGCTCCAGGGGCAAAGTTTCGCCTTGCAGCGACATCAGCCCATAGTGACTAATAAAGCCTGTGCTGCTCTGCAGAAAAATAAGTGCCAGACTACAGGCTATAGCGCCTGACATAGGGATAGCTGTGACGGCAAGCAACAAGGGCACTATTAAAAAGCCCCCACCCACGCCCACTAATCCGGTTAACATTCCAAGACTCATGGCCAAAATCGCCAATACCACTGAGGAGTGAATCTTCCACTGCCATATCGTCTGGCGCCACATATTGGCAGCACTACCCAACATCAGCATGGCCAGGATCAGCAATTGCACTGAAGAATGCAGCCATTGAGCCAAAGCCACTCCCAGCAAAGTGCCAAAAAAAGCAGGTACGGCAAAACGTCCAAACAACGCAAAGTCGAGATGCCGGCGCCACAGATAAGGCAATAAGGCAATAAGGCTGATTTGGGCCACGACCCCCAAAGACGAGACTATGGCTACTTTTTCCGGCAACTGTACTAAATGCACC
>CBIMJC010000380.1:0-3480 GCA_966244125.1 uncultured Rheinheimera sp. | reverse complement strand
AACTGACGCTGGATGATTTGGCGCAAGCTTTGGAGCAAAACAACAGCAATGTTGGTGCTGGTTATATTGAGCGTAACGGCGAGCAGTGGCTGATCCGATCGCCAGGCCAGCTGAAATCTTTAGAGGACATTAGCCAGTTAGTGATTGCCAAACGCGACGATGGCCCGGTTCGGGTGAAAGATGTCGCCGCTGTCGCTATAGGCAAACAACTTCGTACCGGCGCTGCTACACAAGATGGTAACGAAGTGGTGCTGGGCACAGTGATGATGTTAGTCGGACAAAATAGCCGTACTGTAGCGCAGCAAGTCGCCAGCCGGCTTGATCAGATCAACCTACGTTTACCTGCAGGTGTAATAGCCGAAGCCAATTACAACCGCACTACTTTAGTGGATAAAACCATCAGAACAGTGGAAACCAACCTGCTGGAAGGGGCAGTGCTGGTGGTGGTGATCCTGTTTTTGTTTCTTGGCAATGTTCGGGCCGCACTTTTAACAGCACTGGTGATCCCCTTAAGTATGTTGTTTGCCATCAGCGGCATGGCGGCCAATAAAATGAGCGGCAACCTGATGAGTTTGGGCGCTATCGACTTTGGCCTGATTGTCGATGGTTCTGTCATAGTGGTGGAAAACTGCTTACGCCAATTGGGTTTAGCTCAGCATCAGCAAGGCCGTTTGCTGAGCTTAAAAGAACGTTCTGCAGTGGTGCTTGCTGCCACTAAAGAAGTGATGACCCCTGCTATGTTTGGCGTCTTTATCATTATGCTGGTGTACCTGCCGATTTTTGCTTTAAGTGGCGTTGAAGGCAAAATGTTCCAGCCTATGGCCTTTACCGTGATAGCGGCTTTATTAGGTGCTTTAGTGCTGGCTATTAGCTTTATTCCTGCTGCCATTGCCTTGTTTGTCAGTGGCAAGATTTCGGAAAAAGAAAATGCGCTGATGCGCGCTTTGCGTAATGGCTATCAGCCTTTATTGGCCTGGTCTGTCAAAACACCCTTGTTGGTCGCAGGTATGGCGATACTGCTGTTAACCAGTGCTTTATGGTCGGCCAGTAAAATGGGCACAGAGTTTTTGCCTCAGCTGAACGAAGGCGATATAGCTATGCACGCCTTGCGTATCCCCGGTACCAGTTTGAGCCAATCGGTGCAAATGCAGCTGCAACTGGAAGCGGAGATAGCCACTTTGCCGGAAGTCGAGCGGGTATTCTCAAAAATTGGCACACCTGAAGTGGCGACAGACCCTATGCCGCCTAATGTCGCCGATACTTTTATTATTATGAAAAACCCGCAGGACTGGCCCAACCCGGCCAAAACCCGCGCTGAATTTGACGAAGAGTTACGCCAGTTGGTGGAGCAAATTCCGGGGAATAAATACGAGTTTACCCAGCCTATCGAAATGCGTTTTAACGAGCTGATCGCCGGGGTTCGCACTGATGTGGCGGTTCGGGTTTATGGTGATGATCTGGAGGTTTTAGCCGAAGTGGGCGAACAGGTGGCTGCAGTGCTTGCTGCAGTGCCGGGCGCTGAAGATGCCCGGATGGAACAAGCCACGGGTTTGCCTTTATTGTCGATAGAACCACAGCGTGATCATTTAGCTTTGGTTGGTATGGATGTGGCGCAAATGCAGCAACTGATCCAAACCGCTATAGGTGGTCGTCAGGTCGGGCTGATGTACGAAGGCGATAAACGCTTTAAGTTGATGCTGAGGTTACCGGAAGAGTTACGCCAGGACCCTGCGGCATTGGCCCGTATTCCAGTCACTTTGCCTGTGGATGATTCGCCTGAACTCCGTTATGTGCCGCTGGGGGAAATCGCCACTATTGAAGAAATCACAGGGCCCAACCAAATCAACAGGGAAAGTGGTAAACGTAATGTGGTGGTGACGGCCAATGTGACAGACCGCGACCTCGGTAGTTTTATCGCCGAAGTGCAGCAACGCATGCAGCAGTTGCCTTTGCCGGACGGTTACTGGCTGGATTATGGCGGTACTTTTAAGCAGCTACAGTCGGCGACAGAACGCTTAAGCATAGTGGTGCCTTTAACCCTGCTGCTGATCATTGGCCTGTTATATGGCGCGTTAAACTCAGTGCGGGACACTTTGGTGGTATTCAGTGGCGTACCCTTGGCGCTGACAGGCGGAGTTTTTGCTCTGCTGCTGCGCGATATGCCTTTGTCTATTTCAGCCGCCGTAGGTTTTATTGCCTTGTCTGGTATAGCCGTACTGAACGGCATAGTGCTGGTCAGCTTTATCCGTCAGTTACGTGATCAGGGTGTGGAGCTGTTGGCTGCACTGCAACAAGGTGCTTTATCAAGGTTAAGGCCTGTGCTGATGACTGCACTAGTGGCTAGTCTGGGTTTTGTGCCTATGGCTTTTAATACAGGCACTGGTGCTGAAATTCAGCGGCCCTTAGCCACAGTAGTGATAGGCGGTATTCTCAGTTCCACTGTACTGACCTTGCTGGTGCTGCCGGCTTTATACAGGTTAGTGAATTTCAAAAAAACCTAAAAATAAAGCAGGGATCAGCTCAAGTCTGTGAGACGTCACTCATCTGAGCTGATCCCACTTTATCGCGCAGGAGCTGGCATAAAACACCGACTTCACAGATACTGCGCTACCATTGTCTATAGCGGACATGGCCTCAGGCTTTAAGTGAGTTCCTTTTATGCAACAATGGTTTAATGCATCCTTACAGCGAAAAATAAGTGGTTTACTGGTGGTGCTGCTGTCGTTTTTATTTGTGGTCATTCTGTATTCCATCTACAAACTCAAACTGATTGACGCTGAAATGCACGAAGTGGCAGAAATTGACGTGCCGCTGACAGAAATGGTCAGTGAGCTGGAAATGATGCAACTCAGGCAACATTTGCTGATTGAGCAATTCCGGTTAAAAGGTGAAAAAGCCAAAGTGGAGCTCAAACCAGAACAGGCTTTTGCTGCCCAAAGGGATGGCCTGAAGCTGATCCTGGCAAAAGCCGAGCGGGTACTGACTAAAAGTCTGCAACAACATCAGGTGCGTTTTGCCGCGGCTGAGCATCAGCAAATACTGATCAGCATTAAAGAGTTTCATCAGCAAAGTGACAGTTTTGAGCAGCAACTGAAACTGGCATTGGAACAAGGCCATACCTCAGAGCAGCAATGGCTGAAGTTTGAAGAAGAAGCGGCCCGTTTAGATCAAAGCATTGTCGCTATATTACGGCATATGGAAAAGCTGACACTGGAAGCCAGTCGTTATACCGACAAACACGAAAACGAATTTATGCTGGTGAATACCGGCCTTGGGCTCTGTGCTTTTGTTATAGGCCTGTACCTGACCTTTTACATACTGCAAATTTTCCGCCAGCGTATTGGCCGTATTCAGGCGGAAATCAAAAATGTACAGCACTCCATTGAACAGGGTGAACCTATTGCCAGCCCGGTATTTCATCAGCTTGAACACCGTGATGAACTGACGGCCCTCGGGCGTGGTGTTGGACGTGACCTGGAC
>CBIMJC010000379.1:0-3490 GCA_966244125.1 uncultured Rheinheimera sp. | reverse complement strand
ACAATGCCGAGGTAGAAGCTGACGAAGGCCGGAAATTAATCGATGCGCAGGCGCCTTTAGGCAAACTGAGCGGTGAAGTCAAAGCGCTTGAGTTTACTGCAAATAACACTTTGCTGGCCTTGCAGGAAGAACCAGCTGTACTGCAAAGTTATCAGACTCAGGGGGATCTGTTGGTCTGGCAACAAAGTAAAGCCATCACAGCGCTGAAGTCCGCTGAACAGTTGGGCCTTGCTTCTGGTGTGCTGTCTGTGATCAGTGAAGATGGCCGGCATACAGAATTAAAAGATAAAGCCTATCAGGCGCAAGCGGCCGTCTTGCCAGAGCGTTCCACTTTGCCGATGCAGCAACTAAGCCCAACTCTGGAGACTGTGGCTGTCAGTTACAGAGGGGATGCGATTGACGACCCGGCGGTGTGGCAGCATGCAACAAATCCTGATAACAGCCGTATTTTAGCCACAGACAAAAGAGCCGGCGTGGCTGTGTACAACATGCAAGGCAAGCAGCTGCAGTTTTTAAATGTAGGCCGGGTGAATAATATAGACCTGCGGTATGGCCTTGAATATCAGGGCAAAAAACAGGATATAGCTGCTGCGACTTTAAGAGCAGATAATTCGGTGCAGCTTTTTGCTATAGATGCACAAGGCGTGGTGAAAACAGCCCTGAAGTTTGCCACACCTTTTACTGATATTTATGGTTTGTGTTTGTATCAGTCCAAACGCAGTGGTCAGACTTATGTGTTTGCCAATGACAAAGATGGCACTGTGCTGCAGTACCAGATCAGCTCCAATGGCCGGGACTGGAAAGCGAAAGAAGTACGACGCTTAAAAGTACCAAGTCAGCCGGAAGGTTGTGTCGCTGATGATCAGAATGACCTGCTGTTTTTGGGCGAAGAAGACGTAGGCATCTGGCGTTTTGCTGCCGATGCCAAAGCCGACCCTAAAGGTGAACTGGTGATCAAAGCCGATGCTGATGTGCTGGTGGCTGATGTGGAAGGTTTAGCTTTGTTGCCGGAGCGGGATGGAAAACCAGCCTATTTATTAGCCTCCAGTCAGGGCAATGACAGTTATGTGTTGTTTCAAACCACTGCGCCATATAAGGCTGTAGCCCGTTTTCGTATCCGCTTAAATCCAGAGCTTGGCATAGATGGCAGCTCAGAAACTGATGGCCTGGAACTGACCACTTTGTCCCTGGGTAAAGGTTTTGAACAAGGTGCTGTGATAGTGCAGGACGGCCGCAACAGGATGCCGGAGCAAGGGCAAAACTTAAAGCTGGTGCCATTGCAGCAACTGCTGGATTTAATTCCCGCAGAGTAAATTTCAGTGATCTGACAAAAATCAAAAGGCCGGTGCTTTAAAACACCGGCCTTTTCACACGTCCTGCCAAAATAAAAACTAAAAATTCAAAATTAACATTTACCTTTTTTCGCCTGGCCTGGCGGACAATGTTTACCGTGGCCCTGACCTTCGACTATCACACCAGGCACTATCACTTTAGGTGGCTCAACAGTGACACTTGGTCCTCTGACAGCACAGCCTGTTAAGCCTGACATCAGCACTACAGCAACAGTTAAAGCTGAATAAATACGCATTGTTTTACCTTTTTTCTGAACTAACCTGATTAGCTTAGTGCTATTTTCACGAATTGTACAACCCGGATCTTCAATCAGATCAGTCATCATGACGGTGATAATGCCGTTTATGTTTTTTGTGCTTTTTATGGTAGTGCCTGTCCTGATAATAATGGCGCTCTTCAACCACTATGACAGCTGGTGCTGGCTCCACTATCACAGCTGGTCCGTAGTAAGCTGGCGGCTCTACCCAGACTGTTGGGCCACGCACCGCACAACCTGTCAATGTCAGCAGCGCAGCAATACTGGTCGTCATCAACAATGCTTTTTTCATCATAAGCTCCGTCTGTTAATCTGACAGGTAGTAGTCGACTGTCGCTACCACTCTGACTTTTTTGATATAAGGCGTATTACTGTCACGGTCGGTAATACTGAATTGGCCCTGACTGGCAGATTTAATTTTGCCCAGTTTACTGTCCGAATCTGCTGCAAACTTAGTCGCAACCTCACGGGCGTTACGGGTCGTTTCTTCAATCATGTCGGGCTTTAATTCGTTTAAACCACTGAAGATAAATTCGGGTTTACTGTCATAATCCTGACCCGCTATGGCTATACCTGTTTTACTCAGATCCAGCAGTTTCGCCATGGCCTGGTGCACTAAATCGACATTGCTGCTGTACACAGTCACTGTAGAGCTGGCGGTATACCGCATCTGATTGGCATTGGGGTCGTAGTAACCCGCCTGCCGGTCCACTATTTGCGGCACAGAAACCGAAATCTCTTTTTGACTAAAGCCCTGCAACTTTAAAAACGCCTGAATTTGTTCGTTTTTACGCTCTATGTTGGCCACCAGTGTCGTCAGGTTATTGTCGACCTCGTTAAATTTGATCGGCCAAATGACGGTATCTGCGGCCACTTCACGCTCCGACAAACCTTTGACCTGAACCACACGTTCCATCCCCCTGAATTCAATCAGGCTGTTGGCTAAGATGGCGCTACCTGCGACCATACCTGCGGCTAGTATTGCGGCAGCAACCCATGAACGGGACTGTTGCATAAAAACTCCTTAGATTTAATTAAGTTCAGTGTATGCAGACCAGCTGAATGGCTGATTAATGCTCTGAGTTCTTAGGGATCGGCAACAAAACAAACTGGTGCCTTTGCATCTGGCCCTTTATGATGGATGCCCAGACTTCTATTTAAGACGATTTTTTATGCAAATTGAACAGAGCAAAGTCAGCTTAATGACACCAACAGGGCCTATGCTGGTGTATCAATATCAGCCGCTGGCCGCGGCCACAGCGGGCAAAACTTATCCGGCTATTTTGTTTTATTCAGAAATTTTCCAGCAAACTGCTCCTATAGCCCGTAGCGCCGCTATGCTCGCCAGCCATGGTTTTGTGGTGCTGGTGCCTGAGATTTTCCATGAGTTAAATCCATTGGGCACAGTGCTGGCTTATGACGATGCCGGTAAAGACAAAGGCAATCAGGACAAATGGACTAAACCGCTGGAAAGCTACGATAGCGACAATCAGGCCATGCTGGATTATTTAAAAACCTTGTCCTACGTCCGGCCTGAAGTGGGGGCTATGGGCGTTTGTATTGGCGGCCATCTGGCGTTTCGGGCTGCACTCAATCCGGCCATTAAAGCGGCTTATTGTTTATATGCCACAGATTTACACAGCGATACTTTGCCTTGTACTGAAGGCCAGCAGACCTTAAGCCGTGCCGCTGATATAGAGGGCGAACTGGTAATGGTCTGGGGCAAACAGGACCCTCATGTATCGCCTGAAGGGCGGCAAAAAGTTTATCAGCAACTGACAGCAGCCAAAGTACGTTTTAGCTGGTACGAATACAATGCTCAGCATGCCTTTATGCGCGACGAAGGCGAGCGTTACGATGCTGCATTAGCTCTGCAGAATT
>CBIMJC010000378.1:0-3491 GCA_966244125.1 uncultured Rheinheimera sp. | reverse complement strand
ACTACAACTTACCACACGTCAGGGAGACCGTATCGCCATAGTGCGTGGTCTGCGTACTCCATTTGCAAAACAAGCGACCGAATTCCATGGCATTTCAGCGCTGGAACTGGGCAAGCTGGTGGTCAATGAACTGCTGATCCGTAGCGAATTGTCGCCCAAGTTAATAGATCAACTGGTTTTTGGTCAAGTTGTACAAATGCCGGAAGCGCCAAACATCGCCCGTGAAATCGTATTAGGCACAGGTATGAATGTGCATACAGATGCCTTTAGCGTCACACGGGCTTGTGCCACCAGCTTTCAGTCAGTGGTCAGTGTCGCCGAAAGCATGATGGCTGGTGTAACCGAAATTGCTATTGCAGGTGGAGCAGACTCCAGTTCGGTATTGCCTATAGGGGTCAGTAAAAAATTAGGCCGCGCTCTGGTGGATTTAAACAAAGCCAAAACTTTTGGTCAGAAACTGGCGATTTTTCGCCGTTTAGGTTTAAAAGATTTATTGCCTGTGCCTCCAGCTGTGGCTGAATACACCACAGGTTTGTCTATGGGGGATACGGCGGAACAAATGGCTAAAACCCATGGTATCAGCCGTACTGATCAGGACGCCTTAGCGCACCGTTCACACAGCTTAGCTGCACAGGCCTGGAAAGATGGTTTGTTAAAAGACGAAGTGATGACTGCTCATATTGAGCCGTACAAAACCTTCCTTGAAATCGACAACAATATCCGGATGGATTCGAAGCTCGAATCCTACAGTAAGTTAAAACCAGTATTCGACCGTCAGTTTGGTTCTGTCACAGCAGCGACCAGCACGCCTTTAACTGACGGTGCATCCGCTGTTCTGATGATGACCGAAAGCCGCGCTAAAGCCATGGGCTATGAAGTCTTAGGCTATATCCGCAGCTACGCATTTGCCGCTATAGATGTCTGGGAAGATATGCTGATGGGCCCTTCTTATGCGACTCCAATTGCGTTGGATCGTGCTGGTTTGAAGTTGTCTGATTTAACCCTGATTGAAATGCACGAAGCTTTTGCTGCTCAGGCGCTGGCCAATATGAAAATGTTTGGCAGCAAAACTTTTGCTGAACAAAAACTGGGCCGCTCAGAGGCCATAGGTGAGATTGATATGGCGAAATTTAACGTCATAGGCGGCTCTTTAGCTTACGGCCATCCTTTTGCTGCTACAGGTACCCGTTTAATTACTCAGACTTTAAATGAATTAAAACGCCGTGGTGGTGGTATAGGTTTAACCACAGCCTGTGCGGCCGGTGGTTTAGGCGCTGCGATGATCCTGGAGACTGAATAATGACTCAGCCTACTTTTACCTTAACAGTCCGGCCTGATCAGATTGGTGTGATCAGTATGGATGTAGCGGGCGAGAGCATGAATGTGCTCAAAGCTGCTTTTGCTGACGAGATTAAATCTTTGCTCAGCGACATTAAAAACAATAAAGACATTAAAGGTCTGGTAATTATCAGCGGCAAACCGGATTCTTTTATCGCAGGTGCTGATATTTCGATGCTGGATGGCTGCACTACAGCCCAACAAGCCGAAGACATAGGCCGTATGGGCCAACTGGTGTTTAATCAGCTTGAAGCTTTGTCTATTCCGTTGGTGGCCGCTATTCATGGCCCTTGTTTAGGTGGTGGTTTAGAGCTGGCGTTAGCCTGTCATGCCCGGGTTGCGACTACAGACAATAAAACTGTATTGGGTTTACCTTAAGTGCAGCTGGGTTTATTGCCTGGCAGCGGTGGTACCCAACGTTTACCCCGTCTGGTCGGTATCCAAAAAGCTTTGGATATGATTTTAACCGGCAAGCAGTTGCGTGCTGCTCAGGCGAAAAAAATCGGTTTAGTGGATGCAGTAGTACCAAAAAGTATTCTGCTGGAAGCCGCAGTGCAATTAGCGCTGAAAGGCAAACCGGCGGCACGGGACGTCAAACTGAACTTTGTGGGTAAAGTGCTGGAAAAAACACCTTTTGGCCGTGCCATTGTGTTTAGCCAGGCCGAAAAACAAACCTTAGCCAAAACGCATGGCAATTATCCGGCGCCACTAAAAATACTTCAGGCCATTAAAGCTGGTGTGGATGGTGGTTTTAATAAAGGTCTGGATGTGGAAGCCAAAGCTTTTGGTGAGCTTTGCATGACCAGCGAGTCCAAAGCCTTACGTTCGTTATTTTTTGCCACCACTCAGATGAAAAAAGAGACAGGGGCAGGGGATGTTCAGCCGCGTAAAGTACACAAAGCCGCTATTTTAGGTGGTGGTTTGATGGGCGGTGGTATCGCCAACGTTACAGCGACCAAAGCCGGTGTGCCGGTTCGGATCAAAGACATCAACCAGCAGGGTATTTCCAATGCAATGAAATACAGCTACAGCCTGCTGGAGAAAAAACTGCGCAAACGTTTTGTCAGCAAAACCGAAGTGCAAAAACAAATGTCCTTGCTGACAGGTACGACTGACTACAGCGGTTTCCACGATGTGGATTTAGTGGTTGAAGCTGTGTTTGAAGATTTAAATTTAAAACAGCAGATGGTGGCTGATATCGAAGCTCATTGCTCCGAACATACTATCTTTGCCAGCAATACCAGTTCATTGCCTATAGGTCAGATCGCCGCCAAAGCAGCGCGCCCGCAAAATGTCATTGGCCTGCATTACTTCTCACCTGTGGACAAAATGCCACTGGTGGAGGTGATAGCTCATGAAAAAACCTCGGCTGAAACTATTGCGACTACTGTGGCTTTTGCCCGCAAGCAAGGCAAAACACCAATAGTGGTGAAAGATGGCGCAGGTTTTTACGTCAACCGTATTCTGGCGCTTTATATGAATGAAGCGGCCAATATTTTGCTCGAAGGTGAACCTGTCGAAGCGCTGGATAAAGCTCTGGTGAAGTTTGGTTTCCCTGTAGGTCCTATCACTTTACTGGATGAAGTAGGTATAGATGTAGGAGCTAAAATATCGCCCATACTGCTCAATGAATTGGGTGAGCGTTTTGCCGCACCTGCAGCTTTTGACCGCCTGTTAGCGGATGGCCGTAAAGGTCGCAAGACGGAAAAAGGCTTTTACCTGTATGGCGCCAAAGCCAAAGGAAAAAAGCAGGTGGATGCGTCAGTCTATAGTGTGTTGGGTTTAAACCCGGCAGCTAAATTGAGTGGTGATCAAATAGCGCTGCGCTGTGTGGTGCAAATGCTGAACGAAGCTGTGCGCTGCCTGGAAGAAGGCATTATCAGCAGTGCCCGTGACGGTGACATAGGTGCTATTTTCGGCATAGGTTTCCCACCGTTTTTAGGTGGTCCTTTCCGTTACATAGACCAGATGGGGGCTGCTACTCTGGTTGCGCATCTGCGTAGTTTTGAGAGCCGGTTTGGCGCTCGTTTTGCTCCAAGCAAGCTGTTGCTGGAAAAAGCAGAACAACACGCAACCTTTTATTAACTCAATGTCTGATGTTAAAAAGGCTTCTGGGTTCAGAAGCCTTTTTTGTTTTGTACCAGCCGCATTTT